>NZ_JBNNSR010000006.1:166-333233 GCF_050277925.1 Peribacillus sp. NPDC097264 | reverse complement strand
CCTGAAAGATGATCAGGTTGATAGGTCAGAGGTGGAAGCGTGGCGACATGTGGAGCTGACTGATACTAATAGATCGAGGACTTAACCAACGCTTTTAAAAAATGAACACCTTCTAATATATTATCTAGTTTTGAAGGAATGAAAATTTCTTCTTGCTTTTTTTCAGAGATATGCTATAATAGTAAATGTCCTAAAAAAGTTAACAATGTTTGGTGGCGATAGCGAAGAGGTCACACCCGTTCCCATTCCGAACACGGCAGTTAAGCTCTTCAGCGCCGATGGTAGTTGGGGGTTTCCCCCTGTGAGAGTAGGACGCCGCCAAGCATATAAATATGGAGGATTAGCTCAGCTGGGAGAGCATCTGCCTTACAAGCAGAGGGTCGGCGGTTCGATCCCGTCATCCTCCACCATTATTTTTTACACCTGCCGGTGTAGCTCAACTGGTAGAGCAACTGACTTGTAATCAGTAGGTTGGGGGTTCAAGTCCTCTTGCCGGCACCATTTTCATAGTAAGACAAGCATGAGCCATTAGCTCAGTTGGTAGAGCATCTGACTTTTAATCAGAGGGTCGAAGGTTCGAATCCTTCATGGCTCATCACTTTTTCATGCGGGTGTGGCGGAATTGGCAGACGCACCAGACTTAGGATCTGGCGCCGCAAGGCGTGGGGGTTCAAGTCCCTTCACCCGCATCATTCATGCGGAAGTAGTTCAGTGGTAGAATACAACCTTGCCAAGGTTGGGGTCGCGGGTTCGAATCCCGTCTTCCGCTCCACTTTTCGTATGTGCCGGGGTGGCGGAACTGGCAGACGCACAGGACTTAAAATCCTGCGGTAGGTGACTACCGTACCGGTTCGATTCCGGTCCTCGGCACCATCTTAATATGCGCCCGTAGCTCAATTGGATAGAGCATCTGACTACGAATCAGAAGGTTGTAGGTTCGACTCCCGCCGGGCGCACCATGTTTTTTTGCGGGAAGTAGCTCAGCTTGGTAGAGCACTTGGTTTGGGACCAAGGGGTCGCAGGTTCGAATCCTGTCTTCCCGACCATGTGATTTTTAATGAAATGGGGCCTTAGCTCAGCTGGGAGAGCGCCTGCCTTGCACGCAGGAGGTCAGCGGTTCGATCCCGCTAGGCTCCACCATTTTTTCAAAAAAAGAAAACTTATATTATTTTGGCGGTGTAGCTCAGCTGGCTAGAGCGTACGGTTCATACCCGTGAGGTCGGGGGTTCGATCCCCTCCGCCGCTACCAATAAATATAAGGACCTTTAGCTCAGCTGGTTAGAGCAGACGGCTCATAACCGTCCGGTCGTAGGTTCGAGTCCTACAAGGTCCACCATAGAATTTTTTTCTTAGCCACGGAGGTATACCCAAGTTCGGCTGAAGGGATCGGTCTTGAAAACCGACAGGGGAGTCAAATCCCGCGGGGGTTCGAATCCCTCTACCTCCTCCATTTTTTTAAAAAGCAACAAGTTGTTTTAAAGCAACCTTACATATTAGGAAGTAAAAAAACAGTATTCATGAAAACTTGATGCAAAATGATTCATTATTACCGTCGCGGGGTGGAGCAGTCCGGTAGCTCGTCGGGCTCATAACCCGAAGGTCGCAGGTTCAAATCCTGTCCCCGCAATCATTAGGTCCCGTGGTGTAGCGGTTAACATGCCTGCCTGTCACGCAGGAGATCGCGGGTTCGATTCCCGTCGGGACCGCCATTTTTTAGGCTCAGTAGCTCAGTCGGTAGAGCAAAGGACTGAAAATCCTTGTGTCGGCGGTTCGATTCCGTCCTGAGCCACCATTACAATTTCATATTACGGCGATTGTGGCGAAGTGGTTAACGCACCTGATTGTGGTTCAGGCATTCGTGGGTTCGATTCCCATCAGTCGCCCCATTTCGCGGGTGTAGTTTAGTGGTAAAACCTCAGCCTTCCAAGCTGATGATGAGGGTTCGATTCCCTTCACCCGCTCCAATATGGGCCTATAGCTCAGCTGGTTAGAGCGCACGCCTGATAAGCGTGAGGTCGATGGTTCGAGTCCATTTAGGCCCACCATATTTTATTGTTCCGCAGTAGCTCAGTGGTAGAGCATTCGGCTGTTAACCGAACGGTCGTAGGTTCGAGTCCTACCTGCGGAGCCATGGGGAAGTACTCAAGAGGCTGAAGAGGCGCCCCTGCTAAGGGTGTAGGTCGCGCGAGCGGCGCGAGGGTTCAAATCCCTCCTTCTCCGCCATTCGGCCCGTTGGTCAAGCGGTTAAGACACCGCCCTTTCACGGCGGTAACACGGGTTCGATTCCCGTACGGGTCATAAAAAGAAGCATACATAAGTATGCTTCTTTTTTTATGACTGTTTTTTCTTATTATAGAAGTATTTTATTAATCGGATGTTTAATAAAATACTTCTATCTATTTAACCGATTGCGTAACGTGCATTCCTACCATAATGATCACTACTATTCCTACGAATACTCTATCAATGTTGAAGTTCGCTGAAGGCTGTGCAATAAAATAGCCTATTCCCCCCGTTGAAACAAACATTTCAGCAGCAATTACACCAACCAAGAACTGCCTGATTCCTACACGTAATCCAGATACAATTTGGGGTAAAGAACCTGGAAGAGCGACCGTAAGGAAAGTTTGAAGCTGAGAAGCTCCGAAAGCCTTTGTCACTCTTGTGAGATTGGGGTCAAGATTCTGTACACCGGACATGGTATTGAGAATAATCGCGAATACACCTGCGAGAAAGACGAGTAATACTTTGCTAGAAAATCCGGATCCCATCCATACCATGATTAAAGGCAGTAGGACAATGCGAGGGGTACCTAGCATTGCGGTTAGAAAAGGATCAAAAGCTTTATACCTAAAGGTTTGTACCATCCAGTAATTAGTCCGACGCCCATCCCTACGAAAGCAACTAGAATGAATCCTACGGAAAAGTTCTTAAGTGTGAATGCCAAGTTTTCCAAAAGTACACCGCTTACAGCTAGTTGATATCCGACCTGTACCATTTGCAATGGAGAACTTAAAAATATAGGATTGATTACTCTAAATTGATAGAGTAACTCCCAAAAGATGAGTACACTTAAGAAGCTAATCAAACCTATATAAGGTGGTCAGCTACATCGTAGGAGTCTTTTTTCTATAAGTTTGATTAAAGGAAGAGACCTTTTATTAGGATGGGCATATAATATGTCTTCCGTCACTGGACGGTATCTTAATTTATAGAATATATAGGAGCCTGTAATCCTTTTACAAAAAAAAAGACCGCAAGTAAATTCAGAAGAATTTCTTGCGGTCTTTTTATATTTCACTTTTTACTCGAGATTTGCGTGTCGGCCATACATTTTATTCGTATTCAATCCCTTTTTATCCATTATCCTTAAAATGACGCTATCGAAGAAAAGTAAGAGAGTCTGCTCAAATAGAGAGCCCATCGGTTGGATTGTTTGGTAATCACCTTCCGACTGGTCTTTAGGTGAACCAGGCAGCTTTATTGAGAAATCCGCCAATTTTCCAATGGTCGATTCGGGGGAAATTGTTACGGTCGCAATGGTTCCACCGATATTCGTTGCTTTCTCTGCTATGGAAATCAAACTTTTTGTTTCTCCCGAACCGGTTCCAAGGATTAAAAGGTCATCTTTTTCGAAGGTGGGGGTGACGGTTTCACCTAATACATATGCATCTATCCCCATATGCATCATTCGCATGGCAAAGGATTTACCCATCAGCCCGGATCTTCCTGCACCTGCTACAAAAACTTTCTTTGCTTCAAGAATCCGATTAACCAGTTGTTCAGCTTCTTCGTCAGCTATTAAGTCTACTGAACGACTTAGCTCTTGTATGATTTTAGCCATATATTGTGAAGTCTGCATGTTAAATATTAGCCTTGTTTAATTAATTCTTGTATTTGGGCAGCTGTCCCTTTAATATCATCTTGTCCAGTGATGCCTCCGCCAACAATGATAAGGTCAGGTTGTACTTTAATGACTTCAGGAAGTGTATCTAATTTTATGCCGCCTGCAATAGCCGTTTTTGCATTCTTTACAACGCGTTTAATGGTTTGAAGGTCCTCAAAAGAGTTTTTTCCAACAGCTTGAAGATCGTAGCCAGTGTGCACACAGATATAGTCGACGCCAAATGCATCCAATTCTTTCGCACGTGTTTCAAGATCTTTCACAGCGATCATATCAACAAGGATTTTTTTGCCTTGTTTTTTAGCTTCTTCTACAGCCCCTTTGATGGACATATCTTCAGCTGCACCAAGAATCGTGATGATATCAGCGCCAGCTTCAGATGCCTTCATCACTTCGTAACCGGCTGCATCCATAATTTTAAGGTCAGCTAATACTTTTAAAGAAGGGAAAGCTTCTTTCATTTCTTTAACAGCCCGAAGCCCTTCATTAATAACTACCGGTGTACCGATTTCTACGATATCTATATATTCTTCCACCTGTTTAACCAATTCAATTCCTTCTTGAATGTTTACTAAGTCCAATGCCAATTGTAATTCCATTTATCCTTCACTCCCACTAGTATGTTTTAGTATGTTGCACAGTAAGTATGTACCTCTCACGTTCATTCAATGCACAGCAAGAAAATCATCTTGGCTATACAATGTATCATATACTAAGTATAATATTTTTGTTAGTACGCACTTTTATTTTACATAGTGTTAAAAAGTATACTATGGGATACAGGATTCTAAATATGGAGGTAATTCAGATGACAAGGCTAGAGAATAAAACATTCAATTGTGAGAAGGAATTGACCCTATCTGTTATAGGGGGAAAATGGAAGATGCTTATTTTATGGCACTTAGGCAAGCAGGGGACCAAGCGTTTTGGTGAATTGAAGGCACTTATGCCGGGCATCACTCAAAGAATGCTGGTTAACCAGCTTAGAGAGCTGGAAGAAGATCTTATTGTTCATCGCGAGGTCTATCCAATAGTACCTCCCAAAGTGGAATACTCTCTGACAGAACAAGGAGAAAGCCTGATGCCGATTCTTGATTCGATGTATAATTGGGGTAAAAATTATATGGAGAATGTCGTTGGAGGGCAAGAAGATAGTAAAGAGAGTATCAAGTAGAAAAGGTGTTCTTTTAAGCCTTATAAGGATAGCATTAAAAAAAGTGCTGACCCCGTACAAAGTTCTGTACAAGGTCTGGCACTTTTTTATTTTTCATCTATATAGCTGTCTTTCTTCTTGTAAGGGATATCGCCCATTTTAGAATCAATTTTCCGGTCATCGAGCATGTCTTCGTATTCTTCTTTGTTCTCGTTGGATACGACTTGACGATTTTTCCCTTCTATATCATTGGCAGCATAACCTTCATAGTCTTCAGGGAATGTCTCGGTATCGTCTTCTGTATCATAAAGTTCGTTATAGCTTGTGCGATTATGCTGATAGTCTGCAGGAGTGTCTGATGTTCCGAATTGGGCGACTTCACCGAAACTGTCTTCTTTGACCGTATTTTCGTCATCTGTATCTGAATGGCGCCTGTTCTCAAAGTTATCTCCCTTAGAAGGGATCAGGATATCTTCCTCGGCTGGTCTATATTCATCGGTCACGTCGTCATGGACTTTTTGTTCTGGTGTATGCTCGATACAATATAAGGTGGAAGGAACCACTTCAAGCCGTTCATATGGGATATCTTTGCCGCATTCCTTACAAACACCGTATGTTCCTTCTTTAATGGCTTCTAGGGCAAGATCGATTTTTCCGATTTCCTCTTCCGCGTGCTCATTGATGGCTTGATATCTTTCCTTGTCGAAAAGCTCGGTGCCTAAGTCGGCGGGGTGATTATCATAGGAAGAGATTTCGCCGGAAAAGTCGGTTTGTGACTGTTTGGTTACAGTCTCATCATTCTTGATTCTTTGTTGAAGCTGTTCTTTTTCACTTAACAGTTCTTCTTTTAATTTCAGGATTTGTTTTTCAGTCGCCATTGGTTTCCTCTCCTTTTATAAGTACGATTATGGTTTCATCGTTGTTTTTTGTGTAGTTATTAGTAAGTACCCGAATCAGCGGGGTGGGAAACAACGAAAAAACCCCATGCACCATGCACGGGGTTTAAAGCTTTGAGTTTATTGAATGAAATAATGGATGAGTAAACCGATGAACATCAGTAAACCGAAGAACGTATTCGTTTGTGCCGTTGCTTTCATCGCTGGCACCATTGTGATGGCTTCCGTTTTACCTGCAAAGCCTTTGATGGCAGTCAGGGCCTTCGGAATGCTTAGGAAAGAAAGCAGGATCCAAGGTGTTACGTCTCCCAAGAGAATCAGTCCGACAACCCACACATAACAGAATGCAAACATGACGGACATGAAAGTTAGTGCATTTTTCCTTCCCATAACGACAGGCATCGTTTTGCGGCCATGGGCCTTATCGCCGTCATGGTCTCGAAGGTTATTCGATAGATTGATCAACCCGACAAGAACACCGCTTGGTACGGCAATCAGGATGGCTAAGGAAGAAACTGTACCGGTCTGGATGAAGTAGGCGATCAAGATGATCAAGAAGCCCATGAATAGACCGGAAAAAAGTTCCCCAAATGGTGTGTATGATATCGGTAGCGGACCTCCGGTATAAAGGTAGCCGACCAGCATGCAAACAAGGCCGACAGCGGCAATCCACCAAGATGACGCGGCGCAAATATAGATTCCTAGTAAAAGAGAGATTCCATACATGCTAAGGGCCAAGGTCATGATCAGTTTCGGGGTCATGCCATGACGGACGATACCGCCACCGATGCCGACTGATTCTTCGGTATCAAGGCCCCTTTTGAAATCATAGTATTCATTAAATAAGTTCGTTGCAGCCTGAATAAGGATGCTTGCGATCATCATGGCCGCAAATAATAACCAATTTACGCCATCCTCTAACAAGGCAAGGACGGTTCCAAGCAGGACGGGAACAAAAGCTGCGGTAAGTGTATGTGGACGAATTAACTCCCACCAGATTTTCCAGGTTCGTTTAAGGGGAAGCTCGTCGTATTCTGTGTGCATTATTTCTCTCCTCAAAATCATGATCAGTACCTTAAAATTATAACAAAGATTGAATTTGTTCACAAAAGGATATCCTATAAAATGTAGGAAAAGTGTTCGAGCGTGTCAAAGGGATTTGATGAGCCGGGACTTCCAAATTGAAGGAGATGCTACATCATTATCTAAGAATCATATAATAAGGAAAAAAGCAGGCATGATTTGTCGGTTCGAGGGTGGTTTTATTGACATGAGGTTAAACGGAGGTGTATCTTTAAATAGGTTAAAAAGCTTTTAAAATGTACGATTTGGGGGGATATTTTTGGCTATCTCGAAAGAAACTGAACGGTTTCAGGGACTGGCTATGGCCATACAAAAGGCGAAGAACTTGAATGAACAAGTTCTATTTAGTCATATTAAGAAAATAGAGTGCAACAACCCCCTTTCATTTTATCAAGCTGGAAGAGAACGGTATAAGGGTGAACGCTTCTTTTGGCAGGATCCCGCAAAAGATATAACCATTACTGGTTTAGGCAACGTTAAGAAAATCCAGGCGGCACCAAATGCCGACCGTTATAGAGAAGTTGAAATGAGCTGGATCAAGCTGCAGAATACTGCTGTTACAACAGGAGTGACCGATGTGGATGCGACCGGCCCTTTGCTATTTGGGGGCTTTTCTTTTGATTATGAAACCAACAGTTCGTTCCTATGGAATCAATTTGGGGACAATCTGTTCTATATACCTGCCTTCATGCTATCGATAGTGGAGGGGGAGGCCTACTTAACGACAAACCTACTTTGTTCGCCGGATGATTCAGAAAAACTCTTCATAGATATGATAAACGAAAGGGAAGCATTCCTTACCGAAAACTTTGATGATGGCGAAATACCGGCCAATGTCTTTGTTGAGCAGAAGGAAGTCGAACCTGAGGCATGGAAGAAGACCGTTGCGCGGGCCGTTGAGGAAATTAAGACGACGGATCTTGATAAGATCGTTCTGGCAAGGGAATTGCGCCTTGTGTTTGAACGCTCCATCGATTCGAAACAGGTTCTAGAGCAACTGCTTGCCGAGCAGCCGATGAGCTATATTTTCTGTTTAGAGGCAGGCGGTGACTGCTTTGTCGGGGCCACTCCTGAGCGATTAATCAAAAAGCAGGGAAATGAAGTCTTTTCAACTTGTCTTGCCGGATCAATGGGCCGGGGGAAAACCGAAGAAGAGGATACTCGTCTAGGTAATGAACTTCTTTTGGATCAAAAGAATCTACAAGAGCACAAGTACGTCGTTTCGATGATTACCAACGCTTTTGAAGCCGTATGTGATGAGGTCATCATTCCATCAGGACCGAAGTTGATGAAGAACCGTCATATACAGCATTTGTTTACACCGGTGAAAGGAACGTGTAAAGCGGATACGACTATTTTCGAGTGTGTCGAGAATCTCCATCCAACGCCGGCATTGGGTGGGCTTCCAAAAGAGAAAGCTGTCACACGCATTCGGGAAATAGAAGGTCTGGAACGAGGCTTTTATGCGGGGCCACTCGGCTGGGTGGATTCGAAGGGGAACGGTGAATTCGCGGTTGGAATCCGTTCCGCACTATTACAGGACAATGAGGCATCGCTTTTTGCAGGATGTGGCGTGGTAGAAGATTCAACACCGGAAAGTGAATTCCAGGAAACGGGGATTAAATTCAACCCGATGTTAAGTGCTTTAGGAGGAAAAATGAATGAATGACCGAGATGCATTGACAGCCTATGCTGCTTCATTTGTCGATGAGCTGGCACAAAATCGAATGAAGCATGTGGTCGTGAGCCCTGGTTCACGTTCTACACCTCTTGCTTTATTGATGGTGGAACATCCTGATATTCAGGTACATATTAATGTCGATGAGCGTTCGGCGTCTTTTTTTGCTCTTGGATTGGCTAAGGCATTAAAAGAACCAGTCGGACTTCTTTGTACGTCCGGAACGGCTGCGGCGAACTTTCATCCTGCCGTCATTGAGGCTTTCTATTCAAGGGTGCCCCTAGTTGTCCTGACAGCTGATCGCCCCCATGAGCTACGAGATGTCGGAGCTCCACAGGCCATCGACCAAATCAATTTATATGGAAAGCAAGTGAAGTGGTTTGTCGAGATGGCGCTTCCGGAGAGCAGTGATGAAATGATCCGGTATGCGAGGACCATTGGGGCGAGAGCGGTAGCGACGGCATCCATGGAACCTTCAGGACCTGTCCACTTGAACTTCCCTTTACGTGAGCCACTCATTCCAGATTTAAAACAAGCCAAGGAATATAGGCAAAGTAAGGAAACGCCGACTGTGATGATCGATAGTGGGATACGCTCACTAACGGCCGCACAATTAGACGGATTGACCTCTACTTTGTCAAAAGCAAAACAAGGCATCATCGTGTGTGGGGAACTTAGGAACCCAGAGATGAAGGATGCCATCATCACATTAGCGGACAAGCTTGGGTTCCCAATACTGGCTGACCCGCTTTCTCAGTTACGGAGCGGCACACATGACAAAGACGCCATCATCGAGGCTTATGATACATTTTTGCGTGATGAAGCTGCCAAGGCTGCATTCCAACCGGATGTCGTACTTCGATTCGGCTCGATGCCAGTCTCGAAGCCCCTGCTTTTATTCTTGAAAAAACAGAAGCAGGCTTTGACATTGGTCATCGATGGTGGTGCAGGATGGCGTGAACCGGCTGGCTTGGCCACGAGCATGATCTATTGTGATGAAGTCGATTTTTGTCATCGCATCGGTGAAAAACTGCCTGAAGCAACAGACAGAGACTGGCTTGGTTTATGGCAATCCATCAATGAAGCGACGAAGAATGCCTTATCTTCCATCCGGGATGAATCGGAGTTAAGTGAAGGAAAGCTCTTTTCCTTACTCCAGGACATGATGCCGGTAGGTTCGACCATATTCGTCGGGAACAGTATGCCTATCCGGGATTTGGATACGTTCTTTTTAAACAACGAGAAAAGCATCAAGACGATGGCGAACCGTGGGGCAAACGGAATTGATGGTGTCGTTTCCACGGCAATCGGGGTGAGCACGGTTACCGAAAATACGGTGCTGGCCATAGGTGATTTAAGCTTTTTCCATGATATGAACGGATTGCTTGCAGCCAAACTGCAAAAGCAGAACATCACGGTCCTGTTGATCAACAATGATGGCGGAGGGATCTTCTCCTTCCTTCCACAGGCGAAAGAGAAGGAACATTTCGAAACGTTATTCGGAACGCCGCACGGACTTGATTTCTCCCATGCTGCTTTGCTTTATGGAGGGAAATATAACAAGGTGCGGAATTGGGATGAATTAAAACAAGTGTTCACGGATTCCTTTGAAATACCTGGATTGAAAATCATTGAAGTGCCTACAGAGCGGGAATCCAATATGCAAACTCATCGAAATTTGTGGAGTTTTGTTTCCCAGGAAATAAAACGGGTGCTTGATGGGGAAATTTCATGAAAATTGTCAGTGGAGATGTCACATATGCTGTTGAAATAGCGGGAAATGGTGAACCTATAGTATGTCTACATGGGTTCACCGGGAACCGGGATACATGGGACTTTCTTGTTCCCATGTTGCAGGACCGCTATTCTTTGATCATGGTTGATATCATCGGCCATGGGGAAACGATGGCGCCTGATGATTTCCAGCGGTATGGGATGGAGCAAGTAGCAAAGGACTTGAAGCATATTCTAGAGACATTGAAGCTGCGAAAAGCCCATATCCTTGGTTACTCGATGGGTGGCAGATTAGCATTGGCGTTCTCTTGCTTGTATCCAGAGTATGTTCATACATTGATGCTGGAAAGCTCCTCTCCCGGTCTCAAGACAGAAGAGGAGCGAGAACACCGCAGGGGCAATGATGCGAAGCTTGCTAAGCGAATCCTTGAACATGGCATGGAAGCGTTTGTCGAACAGTGGGAAAACATCCCGTTGTTTGAAACCCAAAAAAGGTTGCCCACAGCTATACAAACTGTCATTCGACAGCAACGGCTCGCAAATACACCGATTGGGCTGTCGAACAGCTTGCTCGGCATGGGGACAGGAAGCCAACCTTCCTATTGGGAAAATCTTGAGACCCTGGATTTTCCCGTGTTGCTTGTGACGGGTGAATTGGATGAAAAATTCTGCCATATCGCTGAATTGATGCAAAGTCGATTGAAAAATGTCGAATGGAAAAAAATTAATGATGTCGGGCATGCAATTCATGTGGAAGATGGGCAAAAGTTTGGTAAAATAATAAATGGGTTTTTAAAGCGAAATTAAGGAGGAAATACGATGACAATTCAATGGGAAACAATTCGTGAATATGACGAAATTTTATACGAGAAGTATAATGGCATTGCGAAAGTATCGATTAACCGTCCGCATGTACATAATGCATTCACTCCAAAGACGACTGCAGAAATGATTGATGCTTTTGCAAGAGCGCGTGATGATGCAAGCATCGGTGTTATCATTTTGACAGGTGTAGGCGGAAAAGCCTTCTGTTCAGGTGGAGACCAAAAGGTACGCGGGAATGGCGGATATGTTGGGGAAGATAATATCCCACGCCTGAACGTACTTGATTTACAACGCTTGATCCGTGTGATTCCAAAACCGGTCGTAGCGATGGTTGCAGGTTGGGCAATTGGCGGCGGTAATGTATTGAATGTCGTTTGTGACTTAACAATCGCTGCTGACAATGCGGTCTTCGGTCAAACTGGTCCGAATGTGGGAAGCTTCGATGCCGGTTACGGTTCAGGTTACCTAGCTCGCATCGTTGGACATAAGAAAGCGCGTGAAATCTGGTACCTATGCCGTCAATACAATGCACAAGAAGCATTGGAAATGGGCTTAGTCAACACAGTTGTGCCTCTAGATCAATTAGAAGCTGAAACTGTTAAATGGTGTGAGGAAATGCTTGAGAAGAGCCCAACAGCACTTCGTTTCTTAAAAGCAGCGATGAATGCCGATACAGATGGACTTGCAGGACTTCAACAACTTGCTGGAGACGCAACTCTTTTATATTACACAACAGATGAAGCAAAAGAAGGCCGCGACGCGTTCAAAGAAAAACGTGATCCAGACTTCGGGCAATTCCCTCGTTTCCCTTAATGGAAAAAGTAAGAAAATGAGTGGTTTGATTAGTGGACAGCTTGGCGGAATTATTCGTCGAGCTGTTTTCTATATATAAAAGAAAAGGAGAGGGCCTTTGGATGACTGAAGAGAAATTGCCGAATTGGCTGAAAAACCGTGCTCATTTATCACCTGACCGTCCGGCGATCGAGTTTGAAGGGAGCACGTATACGTTTCTTGAATTACATAGGTTGACGGAAAAAATGGCGGGGAAATTGGCAGCTAGTGGGATAAAGGCTGGTGAACCATGCGCGGTTTTACTTCGGAATCATATTGATAGCGTCGTCATGATTCATGCCCTCTTTTATTTGGGCGCGAAAATCGTGGTGCTCAATAATAAGCTGACGGTCAGGGAATTATCTTGGCAAATCAAGGACAGCGAGTCAATGAGGCTGATTTCGGAAGAAGGGTTTATCGAAAAGCTTTCCGGGATCCAATCGTTGCTTCCGGACGTTGAGGTTCTTTTTAAAGAAGCGTTGCCCGCTGAAGGAACCGCTGATATACTCAATTACTTCTATCTGGAAGATACGGCCACGATCATGTATACATCGGGTACGACGGGCCATCCAAAAGGCGTCATCCAATCGTTCGGCAATCACTGGTGGAGCGCGGTCGGCTCCGTATTGAACCTTGGCTTGAGGGAAGAGGACAGCTGGTATTGTGCAGTCCCGATTTTTCATATAAGCGGGTTATCGATTCTGATGAAAAGTGTAATCTATGGAATGAAAGTCGTGTTGGTCGAGAAATTCGATGAACATGAGGCAAACCGAGCCATCTTGAATAATGGTGTGACGATGATATCGGTTGTGACGGCGATGTTGAATAGAATGCTGCATGACCTTGGTGCTGCACGTTATCCGGAAACATTTCGTTGCGCACTGCTAGGCGGAGGCCCTGCACCTGTACATATGCTCGAAGCCTGCAGGGAAAAAGGAATACCCGTTTATCAGACCTACGGCATGACGGAAACAGCTTCGCAAATCGTGACACTTGCCCCGGAAAATGCGATGACAAAGGTTGGGTCTGCCGGTAAGGCCTTGTTCCCTTCCCAACTAAGGATAGAGAAGGACGGAAAGATATGCGGACCGGGTGTACCGGGTGAGATTGTCGTATCGGGTCCGAATGTAACGAAAGGCTATCTCAATCGTTTGGATGCGACAGAGCAAGCGATTTCAGGGGGCTGGCTTTACACGGGGGATCTGGGTTACCTTGATGAAGAAGGGTTTTTATACGTGCTTGACCGGCGTTCGGACTTAATCATTTCTGGAGGGGAGAATGTCTATCCAGCCGAGATTGAGAATGTCCTAAGTACGCACCCAGCCGTTTTCGAGGCGGGTGTCACCGGTATCGATCATGAAACATGGGGGCAGGTGCCGCTTGCTTTCGTTGTCAGGCATAAAGGCATGGAAGTTAGCGAAGCTGAGCTGTTGGCCCATTGCCGAGAAGGGCTAGCTGCTTATAAAATTCCCCGCAGCGTATTATTTCTTGAAGAACTGCCACGCAATGGTGCAAGTAAGCTGCTGCGGAGGGAACTGAAGAAGCGATGGGGGGACCAGAAATGAAGTTGACATCCATCACTTTAAGGCTCGTGAAGGCCCCTTTAAAGCGGCCATTCACGACCCATCTGGAAACCGTGACGGAACGGGAAGTCATCATTGTCGAAGCACGAGATCAAGATGGGGGTATTGGATACGGGGAGGCAGTGCCATTTTCGAGTCCATGGTACACCGAGGAAACAGTGAAAACCTGTTTTCATATGTTGAAGGACTTCCTGATTCCTAAGACTTTGGCATTCGATTTGACGCATCCCAATCAGCTTGCGGGCCTTTGGAGCGGTATCAGAAGGAATGCCATGGCAAAGTCGGCCTTGGAACAGGCAATCTGGGATCTGTATGCCAAGCAAGAGGGCATCTATCTCGGAAAGCTATTCGGCGGGGAACGAACCGAAGTGGATGCTGGGGTCGTCGTTGCCTCGGATCACATAGAGGATGCACTCCGGCAAATAGAGGAAGGCTTGGCGGTCGGCTATCGACGCTATAAAATCAAGATCAATCCAGCAAATGATACGGAATACCTGACGCAAATCCGGAGGGCCTATCCAGATATCCCCTTGATGGTGGATGCGAATTCGGCCTACTCGCTTTCGGATGTCCCGCATCTGCAAAAGCTGGATGACTTTCAGCTTATGATGATCGAGCAGCCCCTTGGGCATGATGATATCGTCGAACATGCCATTTTGCAAAAGCGGCTAAAGACACCGGTTTGCCTTGATGAAAGCATCAATTCCTACCATGATGCGAAAAGTGCGCTGATGCTAAAGAGCTGCGGAGTGATCACGATCAAAATGGCAAAGGTCGGAGGTTGGTCGCAAGCGGTCAAGATTCATGATCTTTGTGTGGAGCACGATATTCCTCTTTGGTGTGGTGGCATGATTGAGTTCGGCATATCACGTGCCCATAATCTTGCACTGGCCACGTTAAAAGGATTCACGATTCCGGGAGATATCTCCTCTTCGTCCCACTATTGGGAGAGTGACATCATCGAACCGGAAGTCATCGTGAAAAATGGTGTCATTAAGGTTCCGAACAAACCGGGAATCGGTTTTGACATCCGTGAGAAGCGGTTGGATGAACTGACAAGCTATAGGGCCGTTTATAAGTAATGTAAACCCCGATGCAATAGGGGAGATTATAGTGAGTAGATGAAGCTGTCATGGGGCAGCTTTTTTGCTATGGATAAAGGAGAGAACTGGATCGGTTTCCGATTCGGCGACTCTATTACAATTCGTAACTGGTTTTACCTTCCTCCTCATTTATCGATTGAATGATTAGTCCTTATTAAAATATTTATATTCAAAAAAAGCCCCATTTACTCAAAAATGGGGCTTTGTCTATTTTTCTTTTTATGGATTATTTTGTATAATGTAAGAAAGCGAAAACATTTTAGAGAAAGGGAGGGGGGAAGAATATGAAAAAGCCGTACCTTATTGCAGAGGTTTTGTTAAGAAGGGGGATGCCGGATTTTGTCATTAAGGAAATCACTGCATTAGCGGAGTGCGAGTTGTTTCTTTTGAAAAGAAAATGGGGAATGTATGACCGGACGAAGGAAGCATGAAAGGAACCGTCTTCATGGTATGAATCGGTCCCTTTTCATATGGGCTATTCCTTGTTAAGGCGGTATCGATTGACAGGGCGGCCAATATTGCCATACTGGACATCAAGTTGAAGGATTTCTTCATCATGTAAGTACTCGAGATAGCGTCGGGCCGTCACCCGCGCAATGCCGATTCCATCGGCGACGTCCTCTGCGGATAGAGAGCCAGGTTGGGTTTTGATGAATTTCGTGACCTGTTCCAGAGTGGACCCGTTCAACCCTTTGGGGACATTTTTTTTCAATGTCTGCTTAGGAGACGATTGGTTTTGGAAGAGAAGGCGATCCAGTTGGGTTTGAGAGATAGAATGATCTGGCTCAACTTCCATGCGAAAGGCATAATACTGCTCAAGTGTATGTTGCAGCCTTTCGAATTTAAAGGGTTTAATTAAATAATCAAAGGCTCCATTCTGAATCATTTTCCGGATGGTTTTCTGATCATTGGCCGCCGAGATGATGATGACGTCGACATCAAGTTGGTCTTTCCTTATTTGATAAAGCGTATCCACGCCATTCAAGTTCGGCATGAAGATGTCCAAAATGACAAGATCCGGTTTTAGCTTCTTGATTTTTTCAAGACCTTCCAGTCCATTATTAGCCGTATCCACCACGGTAAAGGCGGAAAGGCGCTCGATAAATTGTTTATTTACCTCCTGGACCATTGGGTCATCTTCAATTAAAAGTACACATATTTGATTGGTCATTTGATCTCCTCTATATCCTGCATGGGAAAGGAAAGAAAAAAGCTAGTCCCTTCGTTAGGCCGCGTCGTAAAACTCATTTCACCATGCGCCTTTTTTACAATTTGATTGATTAGATAAAGTCCTATTCCCGATCCCCCGGAACCTTTTGTCGTGAAACCATACTCGAAAATATCCTTATGTATAGGTTCGGGAATGCCCGGTCCATTGTCTTCCAGCACGATTTGACAATGCCGTTCATCTTGATAGATGGACAGATAGACCTGCTTGGATTCTTCGGTCGAATATTTGAGTGCCGCAAAAGAATTCTCAATCAGATTTCCGACGATCAAGACAAAATCATGATAATCCATGTCAGGTGGAAAGCGGTCCAGCTTCGTATGCTTATCCATGGTAAGCTCGATGCCAAGTTCCCTGCCTAAGGAAACCTTACTCAAAAGTAGCCCCACTAAATTATCATCGTGTATGTGCTTCGTTAAGAACCTGGTCAATTCCTCCTGTTCCTCGGTGATCTGAAAAATATACTGTAGAGCATCGTCTAAATTTCCTAGTTGTATCAATCCAGCGATCGTATGTAGCTTGTTCATATGTTCATGATTTTGTACACGCAGAGCTTCCACGAATGCCTTTACGCTTGTCAGTTCTTCGGCAAGCTTCGTCACATCCGTCCGGTCTTGGAAAATGGCCACGGCGCCGACGGTCTTATCGTCTATCTTGATCGGTACCCGGTTGCTCAGGATGTTTTTTTGCTGGACGGAAATTTCCTGATTGACGATGGGAGTAGTCCGTTCCAAAACTTCTGGGAGGCGGGTATCATCCACCACATCCGTGATTTTTTTGCCGATCACGGAACCGCTTATGTTCAGCATCTGTTTGGCCTTTTCATTGAATATCGTAATGATCTGATTAGTGTCAATGGCGATGACCCCTTCATGCATGGCATTGAAGGCGGCCGTCCTTTCAACGAGCATCTGGGAAATCTGGTGTGGCTCAAGCTGGAAGGTTTCCTTTTTAATGCGCCTGGCCAGTAGCCATGAGCCGCATACACCAAACAGAAGCGTCAAAAAGAGAAGAAGCAGTATTTCCGTCTTTAAGTCAGTGATGACTTCCGGGATCGTCGGCAGGATGTTCCCGACAAGGACGACACCTATCTGTTTGTTTTCTTCATTTAGGATGGGAACGAAGGCACGAACGGAAACGCCAAGTTCCCCTACGGCTTTCGAGATATATTCATGTTCTGCAAAAGCGGCACGCTCATCATTGCTTTTCGATAAGGTTCCCAGTTGGCTGTAAACCGGATGGGAGTACCGCATATGTTTTTCATTCAGGACAACGATATAATCGGCCTGATGAATTTTTCTTAAATTTTCAATGATGGGATTCAGTTCGGTCCAGCCTTCAGGTTCCAGGACCATCTTTTGTACTTCGGGAAGTTCTGCAATCGTATGGGCCGTGATCATCGAACGGGCACCGGTTTCCTCTTCCCTGATGGAGACGATATTCCCAAAAATGATAATCCCACCAATGAGGATGGAAAAGGCCACGATTATAAAGGATAGCAGGGTGATCTTTAATTGAATCGGCATATGAAAGGATTTATCCATTTGTTTTCCTCCATTAGATCTCTCCTTAATACTACCAGAATCTTCGGTTATTTTCGCCCAATTTCCTAGGTTGTCATACAACGGTGAAAAAGCTGTGATAGAATGAACGTATAATGTGAAGCGTTCGGTAAGGAGATGTCACTATGCGTGCTTACGGGGGATACCTGGTGTTGATCGGAATAGGGGTATTGGTTGCGGTTTATATCGCCTTTCAATCGTTCTTTACAAGCTTTGGGTTCGATTTGCCCATAGATGAGGAACAGGTTGGAATGGAGGATCAAATCGTGATTAAGTTCAGTCATGTGGTGGCTGAGAATACACCCAAGGGTTTGGCGGCAAGCCGGTTTGCGGCCCTTGTGGACGAATATACCGATCACCGTGTCAAAATTGAGGTGTACCCGAATCAATCGTTGTATAGTGATCGCGAAGAAATAGAGGCATTACAAGAAAATAAGGTGCAGATGATTGCACCGACCACTTCTAAAATTACGAACATATCGGAAAAATGGATGCTTTTGGACCTTCCTTATATCTTTCCCACGGATGCTGCCCTCAAAGAAGCGCTGAATGGGGAAGTAGGAGAAGAACTTCTGAATCATTTAGCTGAGGTAAATATCGAGGGTCTTGCCTTTTGGTCCAATAACTTTAAACAAATGACAAGCAATGAGCCCATCCGCCGTCCTGAAGACTTGTCCGGGAAAAACTTCCGGATCATGCCAAGTCCTGTGCTGGAGAGTCAATTCGAACACTTTGGTGCGTCAACCTCGAAGTTGGAGTTTAATGACACATTCAAAAGTCTGGAAATCAAGAAAACAGATAGCCAGGAAAATACGATCTCCAATATCTATTCCAAGAAGCTATATGACGTGCAAAAATATTTAACCATAAGTGACCATGGCTATTTAGGGTATGTCGTCATGATGAATCAATCCTTTTGGGAAGACCTTCCTCCGGATATCCAACAGCAAATCACGCGGGCGATGGATGATACCACATCTTGGCTTTGGGACAAGGCGAAGGAAATGAACCAAACCCAGCTACAAGCCATTGAAGAGAAATCCACGATTGAAGTCTATACCTTATCCGATAAAGAGAGAAAGCTGTGGATGAAAGAAATGACAAGCATCTATCCAGAATTCGAGCCAGTCATCGGAAAAGACTTGATGGAGAAGATGGAAAGGATACGCGAGAAATATATCGAGTGAAAAAAACCGGACTCAAATCCAATCTTTGAGTCCGGTTTCTTAATGAACTTACAAATCCTCAGCGGGTTTGAAGGTGCGGCATCCAGTTTGATGGCTTGTGTGAGCACGTTCTTCTGAATAATGCTCGATTTTAATCATGTCAGCGGAACAACGATTGCCGTGCTTCCAAAACGTACAGCTGTCAACAGCACATTTTACATCCTGAGCCATATGAATTCCTCCTCCTTTAATGGTACATCTATAGCTTTGAACAAAGGAAGTGCATTTACACTGGATTAAAAATGGAAAAGAGGCGAACCATGTGGGTTCGCCTCCTGATATGTTTAGTGTAATGCCGTTTGTAGGGTCTTGATGTTATTTTCCATGAGGCTGAAGTAATCCTCACCGGCTTCGATGTCCTTATCTGTCAGAACGGAAAGATTGTGGAACTCGAGTGCTTCCGCCCCCATTTCCTTCTGGATGATTTCGGTCAGCTTGGAACTGATATTCTGTTCGAAGATGACGTAATGAAGGTCTTCATCTTTAGCCATGGAGACGATGCTAGCCAGCTGTTTTTGCGACGGTTCATTTGACGAGGTAAGTCCGGTTACCCCGATTTGTTCAAGGCCGTAGCGATCTTCCCAATACCCATAAGCAGAATGGGAAACAATCACTTTATTCGTACGACCGGCCTTGATTGTTTTCGCGAACTGCTTGTCGAGTGCCTTCAATTTATCTGAAAGCTCGTTAAAACGCAATGTGAAGTAGCTTTCCTGTTCCGGCATCTGCTTCGTTAACTCGTCTTTCACGGTTTCGGCCATCTGAATGGAATAGATGGGGTCGAGCCATAGATGTGGGTTGACGCTGCCATGATCATGGCCATCGTCATCGGGTTCTCCATGTTCATGATCGTGTTCCTCATCATGTTCATCTACTGAAACGGTTTCACCTACAGCGACCGTAGTTACGCCTTCACCCTTTAAGATCGGTTCAGCTTTTGTGACAAAGCCCTCTAAATTATATCCAATATAGAAAAATAGGTCTGAGTTCGCCATGCCTACAATATCCTTTTGGGAGGGATCGAAGGTATGCTCATCTGTACCCGGAGGATAAACCGTCTCAACGTTCACAAATTCGCCCCCAATGGTTTCCGTGAAATATTCCAGAGGATAAACGGTCGTGTATATATCCAGCACATCTTTATCTTCCTTCTGCTTTCCTTCAGACTTGCCGCAACCTGTAAGGGCCAATGCTGCAATGAGTGAAAGAAGTAATAATTTTCTTTTCATGAAAAAATTCTCCTTTTTGAATAATTCGTATTGATTACGATTTAAAATGTATGGTTTTGAAAACGAAATGATTACGATTTGACTATAGTATAATACATAAAATCGTTCCGAAAAGCAAGGTTTTTTTGACGCGTTCCTTCTTATTACTGTTTTTTCTTTTTTTCTGGAACAAGGTCAATACCACCTGGATGGAACGGATGGCATTTAAGAATCCTGATGATGGCTAGCCAGCTTCCTTTGATCGGACCGAAACGGTTCACGGCCTCTAAACCGTAATGAGAACAGGTAGGGTAAAAACGGCATGTTGGCGGTTTTAATGGAGAAACCACAATCTGATAAAAACGTATGATGCCCATGATCATTTTTTTCAGCAAGCAATTTCATCTCTTTTCAAATAAATTCACTATCGTTTATTATACCATATTTCTTTTGTTTTCTAGAAGGTTAATAAAGGATGTGAGAAAGGATTTTAGGCCTGTTCAGCCAATTGGCATAAATTTAAAAGGGTGAAATATATTGTGTTTCAAGGTAAAATAGAAGAGACATACAATTAAGGAGTGAATAAAATGCCTTCAGTTGAAAGCTTTGAATTAGATCATAATGCTGTTAAAGCCCCCTATGTAAGACATTGCGGTGTCCATAAGGTCGGAACAGATGGTGTTGTTAATAAATTTGATATCCGTTTCTGCCAGCCGAACAAGCAAGCGATGAAGCCGGATACGATCCACACTTTGGAACATTTGCTCGCGTTCAACATCCGTAAGCATTCCGAGCAGTACGATCATTTTGATATCATCGACATTTCGCCAATGGGTTGCCAAACAGGATATTACCTGGTTGTGAGTGGTGAGCCGACCGTGACGGAAATCATCGACGTATTGGAAGATACGTTCAAGGATGCCCTGCAAATCACGGAAATTCCAGCTGCTAATGAAAAGCAATGCGGCCAAGCAAAATTGCATGATCTTGAAGGAGCCAAGAAATTGATGAATTTCTGGTTATCACAAGATAAAGCGGACCTTCATAAAGTATTCGGTTAAGCTCTAAAAAAATCCTGTCTTTTCCAAGACAGGATTTTTTTTATTTATCTTGGTCTTTTTCCTCTTCTTCGTTTTTTGGCAGCGGGTCAATTGGATCGACAGTATGCTTGTAGCTATAGCCTTTACCAATCGTCAGGACGGATAGCCCCAGTACAATCAAGATGACTATGATGGATATCACCAAAACCGTAAACATATTGACAGCTCCTTTGGGACAAATTATATATTCATTTTAGCATAAGAATTGAAGCGATAAAGGTTTCAATTTTTGTGGAGAGGGAACTATATAGGTATAACCAACTAACGGAGGTAGATATTATGACTCAGAAAAAATTAGGTAAATTAGTAAACAAAGAAATTGCAAACTTCAATGTCCTTTATACAAAAATCCACAATTTCCACTGGTTCGTAAATGGACCCCACTTCTTTGAACTTCACCAAAAACTAGAAGAATTATACACAGAAATCGGCACAGACATGGACGAGCTAGCTGAACGACTTTTAGCCATCGGAGAAAAACCGGTCGCTACGCTTAAAGAATATTTAGAATTGACGACTCTTGAAGAAGCGACAGGTAAAGAAAATACAGAAGATATGGTACAAAGCGTCATCACCGATTTCGAAAAACTTTCTACGGAATTCCTAGAAATCATCGAAGCCGCTGAAGAGGAAGATCCAGTAACAGCCGATATGCTGACTAGCATGAAGAAAAGCTTGAACAAACATGCTTGGATGCTACGTGCTTATTTAGGAAACTAAGCTTAGAATGAGATGGGTTCTACTTCGGTAGGGCCTTTTTTTGTTTCTAGACTATTTCGTCAAATCACTTTTCACGTCTTCTGTCTCGGCTTTCATTCGTGGTGCTCTTGCTACACGTCGGGTCGCTGCCACACAAAGCACCACAGCTATATTCACAGCTATGAGTGTGGGACCAACCTCCTCATGCAGAAAGACAGCTGCAAGCAACATCCCGAAAAATGGTTGAAGGAGCTGCAGCTGCCCAACCGCCGCTATACCACCCTGAGCGAGACCACGGTACCAGAAGATGAAGCCGATGAGCATGCTGAATAAAGATACATAAGCAAGGCTCAATAGTGAAGGTCCACCAATGTCGTCCCACGAATCCGGGGATAGATAGACGGAAAATGGAAGCATTAGGGGAAGGGATAGAACGAGAGCCCAACAGATCACCTGCCAGTCCCCTAGCTTCCGTGAGAGTCGAGCGCCTTCAGCATAACCGAGACCACATATGATGATCGAGGCCACCATGTAAACGTCGCCGATTGGGGAAGCTTCCCCATCTTGGATGAGGGCATACCCTGCAACCAGGAAGCTACCAGCAGCAGAAAATATCCAGAAGGAGGGACGTGGGCGTTCCCCACCCCGAATCACCCCAAATATAGCCGTCGAGAGCGGAAGTAGACCAATGAAGATGATAGCATGTGCCGATGTGACAGATTGCAGGGCCAAGGCAGTCAGCAGTGGGAAACCAACCACGACACCAACCGCTACGATCATAAGAGGGACGATATCCGTTCTTTCAGGACGTGACTGCCGGAAGAGAAGAAGAAGGGCTCCTGCCAATACACCTGCTATCGCCGCGCGGCACAAGGTAAGGAACACTGGATCGAAATCCGCTACAGCTAAGCGAGTCGCAGGCAGTGAGCCGCTAAAAATCATTACGCCAATAAAACCGTTCACCCAACCATTTGATGTTTTCTTCATTACAATCACTCCCAATCATATTTCTCCAACATCCTTTTTTATCTGCGTCTTATTCCTTTTAATGGATTACAATGAATATAAACAGAAAATGGTTCTTAATAAACAGCCAGTTTCTTTAAATAAAACCATGCCAGTTAGGAGGGATCATCGAAGTGGATATCACATTTTTTTTAAATCGAAACCACGATACGCCCCTTTATCAACAGCTCTATCAGCTTTTCAAGAAAGAGATGCAGGAAGGGCATCTTCAAAAAGGGATGAAACTTCCTTCCAAAAGGGTGCTCGCGTCTCAGCTTTCAATCAGCCACACGACAGTCGAGCGTACCTATGATCAGCTTGCGGCTGAAGGGTACATTGTGAGCAAGCCGAGAAGCGGCTGGTATGTGGATTATAGTGAATCCGATTTTGTACATATGGCAAACGACTCTTCCATTAAGCCCAAAATAAAAGAGAATGAACAATGGATTGACTTTCATTATGGCCATGTGGATTCAACCCACTTTCCTTTTTCTTCTTGGCGAAAAAGTATGGTCAGTAGCTTAGATCAATATGGTCAACAGCTTTATCGGCCAGGGAATATATTGGGGGAACCTGTGTTGAGAGAGCTTATTGCCGAATATTTATATCATTCACGCGGTGTTCATTGTCAACCTGAACAGGTCATTTTAGGGGCGGGTAATCCTATACTGTTACAGATCTTATGCCAAGTCTTTGGGCGGGACATTTCCATAGGGTATGAGGATCCGGGCTTTCCGAGAGCGAGGAGGATCTTTGAAATCAATTCTATGAAGATTCTCCCTATGCCAGTGGATGAAGAGGGTATCTGTATGCAGGGAATCCGAAATGAAAATCCTTCTCTTGTATATGTAACGCCTTCTCATCAATTTCCACTCGGCACCACCATGACGGTCAACAGAAGAAGGCAGCTCCTTAAATGGGCAGAGGATAACCAATCTTATATCATTGAGGATGATTATGAGGGGGAGTATAGATACAGCGGACAGCCGATTCCTTCTTTGCAAGGGATTGACCAGCATAACCGGGTCATTTATATGGGCACTTTCTCTAAATCCCTTCTCCCCTCGTTGCGCATCAGCTATATGGTTCTTCCTGCACCTCTATTAGAAAAAGGTACCGAAATCACTTCCTTGTATAAACAAACGATATCCTGTCACATTCAGTTTACGCTTGCTGAATTTATCAAAAGGGGCGAATGGCAAAAACACATCAACAGAATGAGAAAGCTGTATCAAAAAAAGAGAGAGATGGTATTAGAGACCATCCAAAACGAATTAGGAAGACATGTGAAGATACGGGGAGGAGATTCAGGTCTGCATATCTTGCTTGACGTGGACTCACGGTTTAATGAAGTAGAGCTTATTGAGAGGGCAAAAATGCATGGCGTGAAAATCTATCCCGCTTCCCTGTTTTATACAAAGCAACCTCCGACCACCACTGTCTTAATAGGGTTCGCAGGGGTTTCAGAAGAAGAAATACAAGTGGGCATAAAGAAATTGAAAGGTGCCTGGGATCTAGAAGACGATAAGTTGAAGTAGGTAGACTGAGAAAATTATTTCGGTTATTAACAGATCCCAAAAAAAGAAAGGCGTCCCAAGATGCGGGACGCCTAATATGGTATGTAATTAATGTATATTCCTTGGTGAAAAGTGAGTAGGTTTCGTATCATTTAAACTATTTTGTGCGAATTTTCCTTTTAACGTTTCAATAATGTAAAGGCCCATAAGATCGGTTAGTTCTTGGTCATCCATCTCTTGAAGCAATTCAAAAATTTCCTTGCGGTCCAATTGTTCCAGGACAGCAAAGGTTAGCATATCAATGTCTTCTTCATCACCAGTCAATTTATTACGGTACATGTTGTACAATTCTTCAATCAACTTCATAACTTTCACCTCACATTTCTTGAAAATCCGTTATCTCTTTATATGTAGGTTATCAAAAAAAACTCATGATGCATATAAAAATCTGTAGGATGCTTGGGCTTATTATATGTTTTACCCTTTGAAAGATACTTTAATCTATTATTTAACATCTTTCCCATTTGTGCAAACAAATTTTTCCATCGTATGAAGGTGGAATCTGGTGAGAAAATAAGCGTAGGAGTTAGGGAAAGGATGATGACGAATGGAAGAAACAAGGAAAAAGTATTACGTATACATCCCAAACGGGCAAATCACGCAGGACCGGGAAAGTTCTCCATGGAATTTTGAAATCGAGGCAACGGATAATGAAATCATCCAGCTTCGGGAATTGTTCGATTACAATTATTCAGTAGGGGAAGATAATTTTTATCGTGCCCACGTACCGTATTTACAATATCATTATGACCGTGAAAACGATGAACAGGATGTCACGCTTCAAAAGATTTATGAAATGATCTATATGCTAGGAACAGAAGAAGGCAAGCGGCATATCGAAAGCATGGGTATTCTGCAGGCAAAGCGGACAGATGATGGCCTCGAATATTAGAGGTCATCTTTTTTGCTACATTCTCATTTTTTTATCTTATAATAAGTATAACTCAAATGGAGAGAAATGGGTGAAATAAGGATTGGTTGTGGGAAATATGAAAAGCTTTCTAGACGAAAATGGATATATGGTCGAGTTTTCACATGATGAGGCTTTCGGGGTTGCCTATCATGTATTTGTCATATGCCGATACAGTGGCAAGTGGGTATTGACGAAACACCGGAAGCGCGGGTTGGAATTTCCAGGTGGCAAGCGGGAGGATGGAGAAACGATTGAAGGGGCAGCCAAGCGTGAAGTGTATGAAGAAACAGGCGGATTGGTGAACGAGTTGATTTTTTTAGGGCAATACAAGGTCCATGATCCCATGAAACCGTTCATTAAATCCATCTATTTCGCCGAGCTAGGTGGTCTGGAAAGCAAAAAGGATTATCTGGAGACGGACGGACCGCTCCTTTTGGCTAAGCTGCCGGACGTCCCGGGCGAGGAGTACAGTTTTATCATGAAAGACGAAATCCTGCCGCTTAGCCTGAAACGGCTTAAAGACATGATGGAAGGATGACAAAGAGACAGTCAGCAGGCTGTTTCTTTACATAAAAAAACTGCCGATTTACGATCAGCAGCTAGGTCAGTCCTTGATCAATTTTCGTTCAAGCAGTTCGACAAGCTGGTACATGATGGTTGCGAAGACGGCGATGATCATCAAGGCAAGCATCACGAGGGTGAAATTGAAGACTTGGAATCCATAGATGATTAGGTAGCCGAGCCCTTTTGCGGAAACAAGGAATTCTCCGACGATGACACCCACCCATGAGAGTCCCACGTTCACTTTCAAGGTGGAGATGATGGTTGGAAAGGAAGCGGGTAATATGGCTTCCCGGAACGACTGTAACCGTGTGGCACCAAATGTTTGAAGGACTTTCAGGTAGTTTGGGTCGACTTCCCGAAATGCGGTATAGACGACAATCGTGGTGATGATGATGGAAATGATCGCTCCCATGGAAATAATCGAAGGGAAGCCGGGACCGAATGCGACGATGATGATGGGACCAAGGGCCACTTTCGGCATCGCATTTAAAATGACGAGATAGGGATCAAGGATATTGGATAGTCTAGGAGACCACCAAAGTACGGAAGCGAGCACCGTCCCAAGCAGTGTTCCGATAAGAAAGCCGAGTACGGTTTCGAATAGCGTCACGCCCGAATGGGAGAGCAGGGAACCATCAGCCACTTTCGTTAAAAATAACTGCCAGACTTTCGAAGGGGAACTGAAGATGAGCGGATCGATCCATTTCATCCGTGAAAACAACTCCCACCCACTGAAAAAGACGATGAAAATGAGGAGCTGATAAACACGGACCAGCTTTTTTTCTTTTTTCAACGAGGCTTTATATTGGCCATGAAGCTGTTCAATATTCAAGACTTTCAAGCTCCTTCCAAATTGTTTGGAATAACGCGGTGTACTCTGGATGATTACGGGCATGGAAAGGTGTCAGTTCACGCAATTCCATGGGCACATCGAATGTCTTATGGATTTTACCTGGTTTCGCAGCGAACAAATAGATCCGGTCACTCATCGCAATCGCTTCACCGATATCATGGGTCACAAGGACAGCAGTCTTTCCGAATGATTTCAGTGTTTCCGATACAAGGTCCTCGAGTTTCAGTTTCGTTTGATAATCCAGGGCAGAAAATGGTTCATCAAGAAGCAGGATCTTCGGGTCAACGGCGAGAGTCCGGGCCAGGGCTGCACGTTGCCTCATTCCACCAGAGAGTTCGCGTGGATACGACTTTTCAGATCCGGCCAAACCCACCTCATTCAATAACTTCAACGCTTTGACCCGTTCCAATCCTTCATTTTTCTTCAATAGACGTAACCCCAACGTAACATTTTCATCTATCGTCTTCCATGGAAAGAGGTAATCCTGTTGAAGCATATAGCCAATCGGAAAATCATGATCCGTCCCAAGCGGTTCGTTCTCGAGCAGGATTTTCCCAGAAGTGGGTGGAAACAGTCCGGCGATGATGGAAAGCAGGGTCGTTTTCCCGCAACCGCTCGGGCCAAGAAAAGAGACGAATTCACCTTTTTCAATATCGAGAGAAATGCCCCCAAGTGCGGTTTGGGCCGCCTGATTTGAAAAATACGTGTGGTGAATGTCTTCGATCGTCAAAAATCCCATGAGACATCCTCCTTACTCTGTACCTTATTTGGAGACTTCTTTTGCAAAGTCCGTATTGACAAGCTCATCATGGCTGATGCGTGTAGGCAATTCACCGGCTTCGTCCATGATATCCTGCAAGTTATTCCATTCTTCTTCATCCAGAATCGGATCCGGTGCAAAGGAACCTTGCTCCTTGTAACGGTCGATAACGGTCTCCATCGTCTCAACGTCGATATCATCGAAGAATGGTTGGATCACTTTGGCGACTTCTGCTGCATCATTTTCCTGCACCCAATCCTGTGCCTTCTTCAAGGCTCGAGTAAATTTCTCTACGGTCTCTTTATCGTCCTTCAGATAACTTTCCTTGGCCATAAAGGTGGTATAGGGAAGATGACCGGACTCTGCACCAAAGGAAGCGACAATATGGCCCTTGCCTTCTTTCTCGAACACACTGGCAGTCGGTTCAAACAATTGGACGAAATCACCTGTACCGGATGCGAAGGCAATGGATAACAAGATACATACAAAACATGGTATGGGAAGATTAGTGAATCTATTTTTATGGTCTATGTCATGATTTCCAGTTTGGCGGAATAAATAGAGGGGGAGAGTTTTGAGTTAAAATGAATAAAAAAAAACCTTCAATCCTTTTCAGATTGAAGGTTATCGAATATTAATTATAGGCTTTTTCTTTTTTTTTGTGTAAACCAAGTACCTCTGCTGTAGAAGAATGAACTTCTTCAAGAACGTCTGGGTTATCTTTCAAGGAAATGCCGTAAGACGGAATCATTTCTTTAAGTTTCGGTTCCCATTCTTGCTTCTGTTCAGGGAAGCATTTGTCGATGATTTGAAGCATAACATGGACGGCTGTTGAAGCACCTGGTGATGCACCCAATAACGCGGCAATCGAACCGTCAGCCCCTGTAATGACTTCCGTACCAAATTGAAGCGTTCCTTTTCCTTTATCCGTATCTTTGATAACTTGAACACGTTGTCCAGCTACGACCAAATCCCAATCTTCAACTTTAGCGTTAGGGATGAACTCACGTAATTCTTCAACGCGTTGTTCTTTCGATAACATAAGTTGCTGAACCAGATATTTAGTCAAAGGCAATTCTTTTGCGCCAGCTGATAACATCGTCAAGACATTATTCGGTTTGACGGAAGTGATTAAATCAAACATGGAACCTGTTTTCAGGAACTTCGGTGAGAAGCCGGCAAACGGTCCGAATAGCAATGATTTTTTATTATCGATGAATCGTGTGTCAAGATGCGGAACAGACATTGGTGGAGCACCAACTTTAGCTTTTCCGTATACTTTGGCATGATGTTGCTCGATGATTTCTGGATTATTACATACCATGAAGATCCCGCTGACAGGGAATCCACCAATATGCTTCCCTTCAGGGATACCGGATTTTTGCAGTAAGTGCAAGCTTCCGCCCCCGCCGCCGATGAAGACGAATTTAGCATTATGGCGTTCAACATTACCCTTGGCGTTACGAACTTTCAATTCCCAAGAACCGTCGTTAGCCCGTTTAATGTTATCAACAGAATGTTTATATTTAATATCTACATTTTTATTTTCTAAGTGGTCAAATAACATACGCGACAAGGCACCAAAGTTAACATCTGTTCCAGAGTCGATTTTAGTGGCCGCAATGCGGTCATTCGATGGACGGTTTTCCATGATAAGTGGAATCCATTCCTTTAATTTTGCAGGGTCTTCAGAAAATTCCATCCCTTGGAATAGAGGGCTTTCTGATAGCGCTTTAAAACGTTTCTTTAAGAACGCAATATTTTCTTCCCCTTGAACCATGCTCATATGTGGCAATGACGTGATGAAGTCTTGTGGATTATTTATCAGCTTGTTCTTTACTAGATAAGACCAAAACTGAGTTGAAAGTTGAAATTGTTCGTTAATTTTAAGGGCCTTGCTAATATCAATAGAACCATCTGGTTTTTCAGTTGTGTAATTAAGTTCACACAGTGCTGCATGACCTGTCCCCGCATTATTCCACTCGTTAGAGCTTTCTTCCCCCGCGCTTTCAAGCTTTTCGAACACCTTGATTTCCCATTCCGGTACTAGTTCTTTAAGCATTGTCCCCAAAGTCGCGCTCATGATCCCGGCACCAATTAAGATGACGTCTGTTTTGATTTCTCCGTTGCTCATCATTACCATCCTTATACCCTAAAATTTGCAGAAAGGATGTAGGTGGTCCTGCTTAGGCGTCACAATAAGCCAAGGCGTGACCTGGTCACACATCATTCCTGTCTTTATTATAAGCATATCATACTGTATTGCTTTTTTTAATAGATTAAAATAGCCAATAATACTATATCGTTAAAATATAGATGATGTGAAGTAGTGAACGTAAATTATATCGCTGCTTTGGTTATGAGCATAAACCCAATACCAATAGGTAAAACCAATGAAACATGACCTACCATTTATACATTATCTCCATTATATCTTAAAAACACTCTCAGAAAAAGTTTATCCAATTGGATTTTCCACCCGTATTTCTTATAGAAGGAAAGTAATGGAGAACGTAAATAAAGAGATAAATCCGGTCGATATTTATTTTACACCTTTTAATGAAAAGAATGCATAATAAATGTAAAAAAAGAGCATTTTAATTATTTGGTTTGCTACTCGATTATCGATAGAGTTCAATAATTTGTTTGGCAATGTATTCGGAACTGAAATGAACGCCATCTTTAAGCCACCACATGATGACACCCAGGATGGAGGAGGCAAGAATATCCATGGATAACGTTACTTCCTTTGTCCGGTCCCTTACACGTTTTATGGCAATGGAGTCCTTTAAGATCATATGCAATTTTTTCTTGAAACCCGGGTGGGCAAAAAGCACGGCAAAAAGCTTTCGGTGCTTATAAAAGTAATCCAAAAACGTAATGAATTGCTCTTCATTATTCAAATTATCAATTTGCAGGATGGGTGACAATTCCAACGACAAGTCGTCGAAAATATCATAGACCAATTGTTTTAACAAATCATTAATATCGACAAAGTGTAAATAAAAAGTTGCACGATTCAGCTCTGCGCGGTCCGATATCTTTTGGACGGTAAGCTTCGATATATCAGGGTTTTCAATCAAGATATCCGTGACGGCCTTTTTAATCATTCGCTTAGAGCGAAGGGCACGGGGATCCTGCTTTTTTTGTGTCGACAACGTAAACCTCCTTCATCTATTATTTCGAACTTCTTCAATATATTTTACAAATCTGTTGTTTAATTAACACTTCATAACAAATTGTGAATAGGCATCCAAAAAAATGAATGGTACTATCTATTTTATTGACAAGGTGTTAAAAAAGCAAATGAAGTGAGGGGTAATATGTCGGAACCAATCAATAAAAAGGTATTATTAACCGTGTTGATTTTAGGGTGTTTTTTATCCACTTTAAATCAAACCCTTTTAAACGTCGCACTAAGTAACTTAATGGAGGTATTTTCTGTATCCGCTACAACCGTGCAGTGGATATCCACTGGGTTTATGTTGGTGAATGGGGTGTTAATCCCGATTACGGCCTATTTAATGAAACGTTTTTCTACACGCCAATTATTTATAAGTTCGATGCTGTTTTTATTAATTGGCTCTATTTTGTGCGCGGTAGCACCGAATTTCGCTATTTTACTGATGGGACGTATGATTCAGGCCATTGGGGCAGGAATTATTATGCCATTGCTAATGAGCGTCGTCATGTTTATTTTTCCTCCAGAAAAAAGGGGAAGCATGATGGGGTTGATGGGACTGGCGATCATATTCGCTCCAGCCATTGCACCGACATTGGCCGGTTTCGTTATTGAATATTATTCATGGCGCTGGTTATTCATCGGGATCATTCCATTTGTCGTGATCGTCATATTATTAGCGATGAAATATTTAATCAATGTTTCGGAAACAGAAAAAGTGAAGTTGGATGTAGCAAGTGTTATTTTATCAACCATCGGATTTGGTCTTATTCTATATGGCTTCAGTAATGCCGGGAGCCATGGGTGGGATGATAAGGTTGTCATAATGACCATACTTGTAGGGATCGTGACGATAGCGATTTTCTGTATGAGACAAATAAAATCATCTGATCCGTTTCTTAACTTATCGGTTTTTAAGAATAAAGTATTTACGCTAACTTCCATCATTAACATCTTTGTTACGATGATGATGTATGCGGATATGATCCTGTTGCCGATCTATTTACAAAATGGTAGAGGGTTCACTGCATTTGACGCCGGTTTATTATTATTGCCGGGTGCTATCATCAACGCCTTGATGTCTCCGGTCACGGGGAAATTGTTTGACCGCTTAGGCGCGAAACCGGTATTCATCATCGGGTTGATTTTCATCATTCCGTCCATGTGGGTGGTTACAGATTTAACCGAATCGACGACCTTCGTCTTTTTGATGGTGCGGACCATTTTCCTTCGCATAGGATTGAGCTTCATTACGATGCCATTAAACACGGCCGGTTTGAATGCCTTACCGAAAACACTAGTGACACATGGTACAGCCGTGAATAATACGGTTCGCCAAATTGCAGGGGCAATTGGAACGGCTATTGTCGTTACCGTGTTTACGGCACAAACGACAAAGCATGCGGAAACATTGTTGGGGGATACACCAAATGCTACAGGTGAATCCATCCGCGCACTAGCTTCGATTTTGGGTTCGAGTGATGCCTATTATTTCATGACCATCCTAGCGATTATCGCGTTCGTGTTAACCCTGTTTGTTCCGTCTAAAGCAAAGATTAAACAACCATCATAATTGGTCAGCCAGTACTTTCGGGTACTGGCTTTTTTCTATCCTTATGAATCTCATTCTGCCCCAGTATTCTACGGGTAGTGATTAGAAGACTATTAATACTATCATCGCAACGGCCATAGATTATAGGAATCCATGGCAACGGGGTGATGGCGATGACAGAGGAAGCAAATGGAGGGAAAGGGAAACTGATTATATGGGACGAAACGGAATACCAATACAGAACAGATGAAGAATACGACCATTTGTTGGAGATTTCCGATTATAAGGTGAAGGTGACTTTGAAATTCGCCAAGAGTGAGGCGAGGAACGAGGTGGCGAGAAAAGGACTTAAAGCGTTTTTTAGGGGGATATGGTTTTGAAGCACCGTTTTATTGAGGGTTTTATTTTAACCGAATGAAACAGGGAAAAAGGGGTGTGGAAATGAAACGGGTTTGGTGCCTGTATCGAGTATCCACCATGAAGCAGATGGCTACGGATGATGATATTCCCATTCAAAAGAGCGCATGCCATGAATTCGTGAAAAATAGGCCGGATTGGCGCATCACTCATGAATTAATAGAAAAAGGGGTTTCGGGCTGGTCGAAGAAAGCGGACGAAAGGGATGCCTTGAATACGATTAAACAAGGGGCCCTGGACAAGGAATTGGATGTTCTTTTGGTGTTCATGTTTGACCGATTAGGGAGGCGGGAGGATGAAACGCCTTTAATCGTCAATTTCCTGAATCAAAATGCCGTAGAGGTCTGGTCCACGCAAGAAGGAAAGCGGAACACGGAAACACATATCGACAAGCTGTTGAACTATATCAGTTTCTGGCAATCCGACGGGGAAAGCCAGAAGACTTCTATGAGGGTTCGAGAAGCTAAAAAGCAGCTAAGTGAGCAAGGCTATTTTCAAGGTGGGGCCGCCCCGATTGGTTATAGAATCCTCGAAACAGATCGGGTGCATTGGAAGAACAAAGACAGGCACCTGAAAGAGTTGGCGGTGGATGAGGAAGAGTCGGCCATGATAAAGCTAGTCTTCAGTTTATACGTGGACCGACACCTGGGGTATCGAAAAATTGTTGATTACTTGAACAACAAAGGCTATCGAAATAGGGACGGGAACATATATGGGGTAAGTACCATTCAGCGCATCTTGGCCAACCCGATTTATATCGGGCACAAACGCTATAAAGGCTTTAATGGGGAAGACGGAAATACACAGCCATATAATGAGAAGTTACGAATTATTCCGGATGAAGTATTCAAGGAAGCGGAGCGGATCAGGAGTGCAAGGAGCAGTAAATTAAACCAACAAGACAAGGAAGGCATCCCATTGGCAGGGAAGCTGATGTTTTCGGGGTTGGCCTATTGCCAGTATTGTGGGGCAAAGTTGAGTGGAAACTACTTGTATCGCAAAAGTAAGGGGAAGGAGGATCACTCCGCCAAAGTTATGTATCGCTATAGGTGCCCGCTCAATAAAGGCAGGATGAATGGCGAACATGTAAGCAGCACATGGGAAGGCAGAAAATACGATGCCATCGTGATGAAAAGGGTGAAGGCGGTTCTGTCTCAACTGGATATGGGCTCCTACTTCGATCTCTCCTCTCACAAGGCATCACATCTAGCCCAGCTTGAGCGGAACCTAAAGCAGCTGGAGAAGGAACATCAGGTTCTAACGAAGCAATTGGCTAAGCTACATGGTGAAATCATCAAATCATTGGGGGGAGATAGTGCATTCACCCCGGACCAACTGTCGGGTGCCATGGGAAGTGTAGAGAAAAAGATAGCTGAAAGTACGGCACGTATCACAGGATTGAAAGCAAATATCGAAAAGGAAAAAGAAGCCTCATCAAGGCATGTCGATCTAGCTGACCAGTGGGAGAGTGAATTCGATCAGGCGGACAATGATTTGAAAAAGGCTATGCTTTCCAGGGTTGTGGATAAAGTGGTTTTTGGAAAAAATGAAGTCCAGATTACGTTCAATTTGGCTCTTCGGGAATGTTTACATGAAAACACGGAGGAACTTCCTGATAGCGAGGCGCCTTGAAGCATGCATTTTGTTACTGGATGCGAATGCGGTCGCGATGTTCGCAAAATCAATATTCTGAATGAGCGTCAGATCTTTTTGTGGGTCGATATTGTGTTTTTTTAAGACGAATTCCCCCGCCATTTGCGGCATCCCGCCTTTACGCTGTCCTAGGAAGGTGGAGTCTTTCAACATATCCCATTCGAAATTTTCAATCTTTTCACGTGAAACAAGGAAGGTCCCATCCGTTTGCGTTAACTGGGCAAAGTTAATGACCGGGTCGCTGGACCCTTGCGCCTGGACATAGATGGATGTTTCCGATCCGACGAGTGCAATGTCCGCACCATCAGACAGTAAAGTGGTCATCGTCTTGTCGCCGCCAGCAGTCGTTTTTAAATCGATTTTTAGGCCTTCTTCTTCAAAAAAACCTTTTTCAATCGCGACATATTGCGGCGTATAGAAAAGCGAGCGTGTCACTTCGGCCACACGGACCTTCGTCGTTTCTTCTTTCTTTGAACCACATGCCCCAAGGGGAATGACTAGCATGCATACAAGTAAAAATAGGACACCCGCTTTACACCATTTCTTCAATTTACCTTCCTCCTTGATATATAGGAATTTTGCCTATCTTATCGTATGAACGAGTGGAGAAATGGTGAATGCCTAACAGGGGATAAAATCGATTGAATGTTTTACAATAAGGGAAACAGAAAGGGGGAGCGGAACATGGAGAACGGAAGGATGATTTCAAAGCAACGGTTCCCTTCACCACATCCTGGCATTCACCTTTTTTTAGTCACATACATGTCTCAAGGTTTGAAGGTAAAGGGATTACTGGCTGAGCCTGTGGATGGGGACATTCACGATGCTTTCCTTTATTTACGGGGTGGCATTAAAAACGTCGGCAAGGTAAGGCCTGGACGTATCATTCAGTATGCGGCAGAAGGGTTCATCGTCTTTGCTCCTTTTTATAGGGGCAACCAAGGCGGGGAGGGGGACGAGGATTTTGCCGGAGAAGATCGGTTCGATGCGATAGCGGGCTTTAACCTGTTGGAGCAGCATCCACGGGTGAATAAGGAGCATATTCATATCCTCGGCTTTTCCCGGGGTGGCATCATGGCACTATGGACGGCGATCCATTGTCAGACGGCTGCGTCCCTTGTCACATGGGGTGGAGTGTCGGATATGTTCATGACGTATGTCGAACGAGTCGATATGCGGCGGATGATGAAGAGGGTCATTGGTGGTAGTCCTAAGAAATGCCCGGAGCAATATGAATACAGGACGCCGTTGTTTGCCATCGAGGAATTGAATGTTCCGGTTCTGATCATTCATGGGGAAAGGGATGATAATGTATCGGTGGAACATGCCTATCGACTGGAAAAAAGGTTGAAGGCCCACGATAAGCCTGTCGAAAGTTGGTATTTCCCACAATTCACGCATTTCTTCCCGCCTGCGGTCAATCGAAAAGTGGTCGAAGATTTAACAACTTGGATGAAAAGTAAAACCGAATAATGGTAGAATGAAGTATATTGACCAGAGGAGGAGATATACATGGGCATGCCTATGGAACTCAACACCATGATCGTGACAAAGGGAAACGAAATTCGTGAAGAAGAAAATGTGTTCAGCCTGACGAAAGCAGGGTACCGCTTATATCCAATCGACATCCCGATTGATGTCCGTAAAACGATTCAATCCGATTCAAGTGGAACGGCCGTCATCCGCAAGGTCGAATGGATGAATGAAAAAACCAACATTACATATCAATTGATCTCACTGAATTCAACAAATTGAATACATGAAGCGCATGCGAATCTAGCATGCGCTTTTTTATGTGGTAGAGAACGGACGGAATTCGACCGAACTATCCAGCATTCCGCCATTGGTGGCACATAATTCGACGTTCGTGCGATTAATTCGACATTCACGCGGATAATTCAACATTCACAGCGGGCAGACCGGTCGTGGGTCGTTGATTCGCCCACGTTACAAGATCAAACCGAAATTTTATGAAGAATTGTTTGATATTTATAAAAAATCCAGGACACCGGAGTATAATGGATGAGATATTGCTGTTGAAAGAAGGAATGTAGATGGAGGATATTAATCTTTATACGTTGCTGTTTTTGGTGATAGCGGGTTTCATCGCTGCGTTCATTGATTCTGTTGTGGGCGGGGGCGGTCTTATTTCCATACCTGCTTTATTGTTTACGGGAATTTCACCATCTGCGGCTTTAGCGACGAATAAGTTTTCGAGCTCGATGGGTTCCTTGACGAGTACGATTTCATTTATTCGGGCAGGGAAAGTGAACTTCAAATTTGTCATCAAGTTTTTGCCGCTGACCGTGATCGGGTCGATATTGGGTGCCTATGTCGTTCACTTTGTTTCGCCTGACATATTGAAGCCGTTGATTCTGTTGATATTAGTGATTGTCGCGATTTACACGATCGTCAAAAAGGATTGGGGTAAAGAAACTTTGTATAAGGGATTGACCCGGAATAAGCTCATTCTGATGTTAGTGGTCATTTTTGCAATTGGTTTTTACGATGGTTTTCTTGGACCAGGGACGGGATCTTTTTTATTGTTTGCCTTTTTGATCATAGGATTTGATTTTGTTCAAGCGGCTGGCAATGCCAAGATTTTGAACTTTGGCAGTAATATTGCAGCACTCGTTGTTTTCCTATCGATGGGCACGGTCAATTTTGCTTACGGAATTCCGATGGGAATCGCCATGGTGGCCGGGGCTTTAGTCGGGACGAACTTCGCGATTAAAAAGGGATCTTCCTATGTTAGGCTATTATTCATTTGCGTCACCGTCTTATTGATTGGCAAGAATATCTTGAACTATTTCCATGTGATTTAAATGCAAGTATACATACCAGTGGCCGTGGAATGATCTGCGGCTGCTTTTCCTTGTTTACAGAATGGAATTTCTGTGTGATAATTTCCTGACGAACGTTCGTTAGGATAATGAGCGTACCAGTGCGGGTAAAATATTGGTTGATGAAGGGTGAAGGTAATGAAAAGTGAAGAAATTAAAAAAGCGGCACTCAAACATTTTGCGGTTAACGGATATAAGGGCACGTCGCTTTCTCAAATAGCTGATGATGTGGGAATTAAAAAACAATCGATTTATTCTCATTTTAAAGGAAAGGATGATTTATTTTTAGCCGTCCTTACAGATGCCAAGGAGATGGAGCTATCCTTTTATGAGGCGTATTTTAAGCAAAAACAAGATCCGGAAAGGACGCTATATGGATTCTTGGATGAGATGAGAAGGATGTTTCAGGAAAATGAGAATTTAAAGTTCTGGCTCAGGATGGAGTTCTTTCCGCCTACTCATTTGTATAAAGTGGTGCAGCGGGAAGCGGCGGATCTCGAGAATCAACAGGAAGCACTGTTAGAAAAGTTATTCGATTCATGGATATCAGAAGGGGCGATTCGTTCGGGAAATGCCCGGACGCTAACATTGGCCTACACAGGTGTGATCGTGGCCATCTTGGTCGAACTTGTATACTCCGATGACCCTAAGCGGTTGGAAGATAAATTTGACGCATTATGGACCGTATTTTGGAGCGGAATTTCCAAGTAAGGTTAAGCAATAGGAGATGGGAACATGGCAATGAGAGAACAACAACAGAAAAGTCTTCTGGAAATAGAATCGACGGGAAAGATTTTCTTACGCTATTTGATTCCTTCCATGATCGGAATGATCTTGATGGCATTGAACTTTGTCGTCGATGGCGTCATGGTCGGTAACAAACTTGGGTCCGTTGCCCTGGCAGGGGTAAATATTGCTGGACCCATTTATACCATTTTTGTCGCCATGTCGATCTGGATTGGTGTCGGCGGCGCAACGCTATACTCCCAAAGCATGGGAGCGAAGGATTATGTGCGTTCCCGCTTCATTTTTACGCATTCCATCGTTCTAATTACAGGCTTCACCATCGTCATTGGTTTGATTGCCTATCTGTTTCACAATCAGCTCGTGTTCGCATTAGGGGCAAATGACGCGACCGCACCCTTTGCGACGGATTATATGAACGTTTTCTTGATGCTCGGTTTTGTTTTCACCTTAGAAAATGCCTTGAGTATTTTTATCCGGAATAACGGAAATCCGACACTGGCCATGACGGCATTGATTGTGACGGCTGTTTCGAATTTCGTCTTGAATTATATCATTTTGTATGTGTTCGATTTAGGGGTACGTGAAATTGCGTTTGGGACCATCACTGCGTCGGCGCTTGGAATCGTCGTGCTTTCCGCCCATTTCTTCACGAAGAAGAATACCCTTCGTCTGGTCAAATTCCGCTTTGATAAGCGGCTTTTCCTTTTGACCATGTCCATCGGTTTTCCGAGCTTTTTATCTGAACTCGGTGTATCCGTCTTTACGATTGCGCATAACAATGTGTTTTCCCGGTTGGCGGGAACAGATGGACTGTCCGCCTTTTCCATCGTCAATTATGCCCACAGTGTGATGCTATTGATGTTCCTGGGCATCGGATCGGCCATCCAACCGCTCGTTAGCTATTACCATGGAGCGAAAGATGAGAAGCGAAAACGCGAGACGGTTCGCATAGCCATTTTTACGGCCATCGGTGCGGGGGTATTCATTACCTTACTCGGACAAGTGACGGCACCGTATATAGTTGCTTTATTCGGAGACTTTTCACAAGACGTGAAGGAACTCGCGACAATCGGCATTCGGATTTTCTTTGGCGGGTATATTCTGATGGGGGTCAACTTTGTCATGATGACCTATTTTCAATCGGTCGGGCAAGTCAAGATGGCAGCCTGGATCACGATTGGGCGGGAATTTCTCTTCATGCTCATATTCCTGGTAACCCTTCCTTTCCTATTCGGAACCAATGCAGCATGGCTGTCGATTCCTTTATCAGAAGTAGTCATTTTCTGTACCATCCTGCTTTATTTGAAAAGGGAAGGCACCTTTTTTGGTAAATGAGTTCATGGAATTTAGAGATCACCTATTCGGTGGTCTTTTTTGTTTTTTTAAAATTTCTGAAAAAATATTGACAGAATGATTCACTCTGTTATATATTATTTATACAATAAATAATTTGTTATATAACAGAGGGGGAAAAGTAAAATGAATATGTATAATAAAGCGTATGAAACCTATTTAATGACTTGCGAAAGATATGGAATCGAGTCGATTAACTTTCACCATTTCATCAGACATTTAACCGAGGATCAGTTAGACGAATACAGTAAATTAGCCATTTAAATTGAAAAGGACGTGTTCTTGTAGATGGATCTAGCCGATGTGGAAGCCTTATAGAAACCCCACCCGTTACGAATAGTAGAGGTGGGGTTTTGTTATGTCTAAAAAGGAAAAAGAGATATGGATAAGACGAGGAAACCTAATGACTCTTTAACGAGCATTAGGTTTTTTTTCCTTGAAGTGACAAAATATTATGAAGAATATGGTAAAATGGATATAGGACTTTATACTCTTAAATGATGGTCAAAGAAGATAAATCGACTTGGGGGATGCTATATGAAATTAACTGTATCAAAAAAATTATGGGGTAGTTTTTTATCTTTACTTGTATTTTTATTGGCCATTGGGACTGTATATTTGTTGATTATCGATGATCTTAATAAACAATATACGTTTTTATTGGATAATCGCGTGAAAAAGACTCAACTTGTGGATGACCTGATCATCAATCAGCAAGATTACTCCAACGATATTCGGGGATATATGATCTATGGAGATGCCAAGTATTTAGAAGGCCGGTCCGAGAAGTATGATAGGTTTGAAGGTGCCTATAAAGAGTTAGAAAAGACGATGGAAAAGAAAGAAGATCGGACTTTACTGGAAGAGGCATATAAAGCAAAACAGCAGTATACAGAACTTTCAGAAGAAATAATCAATAATGTCCAGAAGGAGAAAACTCAGGAAGCTTTGGTCATTGCGAAAGAGACCAGTGTACTAGAAGAAACAATCATCGAAAAAGCCATACAGTTAAGTGACAACCAGAAGGTTTATATGCAAGAGAAAAGGAAAGAGATTGATGCTTTGGTTAAGGATATGCTGAGCTTCATCACGTTGGTCATCATCGGAGGCTTCATACTTAGTATCGTAATGCCGACTGTCCTGAGTCGCAGCATCACCCGCCCGGTCCGCAAGCTCACTGCGGCTATTGGTGAGGTTGCTGGAGGAAATCTCCAGGTGGAAAGCATACAGGTCCGGAACAAGGACGAGATTGGGGAAATGGCCGGTGCATTCAACAAAATGGTTAATGAACTGAAGTCGATAGTCTCGAGTATGAGGGATTCTTCGAGCCAGTTAGCTGTTCAAGCGGAGCAAATGTCAGCCAGTTCCGAGGAAAGCCTTGCCTCTTCGGAGATGGTTGCTAAAACGGCAGAGGATAATATGCAAGGAACGAATCAGCAGGTGGTCATTATTGAAAATTCGGTGGATTCCATGAATGAAATGGCTGCAGCCGTCGGGAGAGTTACGGAAAGCAATGTCGACATGCTTCAATCTGCTGAAACGGTGAATTCGCTAGTTCGTGAGGGATCATCCAGCATGAATGCGGTGACAAAGGAAATGAATCATATCAATTCCACCATTCAGGACTCGGCGAAAATCATGGAAATGATGACGAGCCATTCAAGTGATATTCAAAGAGTGACAGCCTTGATTACGGACATTTCCGACCAAACTAATTTACTGGCATTGAATGCCGCGATCGAGGCTGCCCGTGCCGGGGATCATGGAAAAGGTTTTGCGGTCGTGGCAGATGAAGTCCGGAAACTGGCTGAGCAATCGAAATTGTCCGCCTCAGAGATTGCAAACATGGTCAGCATGATTCAAGATGCGACCAAAAAAGGGGTGGAATCCATCAAGATGGGAACCAAGAAAGCGGAAGATGGACTCATTGCCTCGGAGAATTCCTTGCAGGTGTTCGACCAGATCAAAGTGGCAGTCGGTGAAGTGGGAAAACGGATAGAGTCGGCATCCAATGCTATCGAAGACATTCAAGCCATGACCGAAGAGGTGGCAGCAGGGGCCACTTCCGTAAAGGAAATTGCGGTGAGCGCTGCTGAACGGGCACATGATACAAGTGCAGCCACAGAAGAGCAGCTAGCGGCGAATGAACAGATTACGACAGGCGCCCAATCACTAGCAATCCTGGCCGAAAACCTACAGAAGGAAGTAAGCCACTTCAAGATTTAAGAACACGATGAAGAGCCCGAACGATGAACACCACTCCCACGGTGTTTTAGTCGTTCGGGTTTTTTCTGTTGCAATGCGGCTTGTCACATGAAATAGGAGGAAGGGACGGGGATAGCCAAGGGGTGTGCGCGTAGAAAGCTAATGTGAATATGGGGAAGAGGAGGATATCCAAGGACTATGCATTCTTGCTTTGATGATAAAGAAAAGGACCAAGCGATTTTCGCTTGGTCCTTTTTCCTATCTTTATTATGCAATCGGCCCGCCAAGTTCTTCGATTTCGTTTGGTACGCTACCGAATTTCTTGAAGTTTGCACGGAATTGAGCGGCAAGGTCTTTTGCTGATTTTGTGTATGCAGCAGGGTCTGCCCATGTTTTGATTGGTTGAAGCACTTCATCAGGAACACCAGGAACATGAACCGGAATGTTCAAGCCGAAGATATCATCTTGAACGGTTTCAATGTTGGCTAATTCACCTTCAAGTGCTGCTTGGATCATGGCACGAGTATAAGCAAGCTTCATACGGCTTCCAGTTCCATAAGCTCCGCCAGTCCATCCTGTGTTAACCAGGTATACTTTTGCGTCATGCTCGTCGATTTTTTCTCCAAGCATTTCAGCATAGCGTGTAGCAGGAAGTGGTAGGAAAGGTGAACCGAAGCATGTAGAGAATGTTGCTTCAGGAGACGTCACACCTCTTTCTGTACCTGCCAATTTGCTTGTGTATCCGCTCAAGAAGTGGAACATGGCTTGTTCTTTAGAAAGTTTGCTGATTGGAGGCAGTACGCCAGAAGCATCAGCCGTTAAGAAAATGATTGTATTCGGGTGTCCCGCAATACTTGGATTCACAATGTTATCGATCGCTTGCATTTGGTATGCAGCACGGGTGTTTTCCGTTAATGAGCTGTCATCGTAGTCCGCCACGCGTGTTTCGGGATCTACCACGACATTTTCCAATACGGCGCCGAAACGGATGGCGTCGAAGATCTGTGGTTCTTTTTCACGTGAAAGGTTGATGGTTTTTGCATAGCATCCGCCTTCGATGTTGAATACACCGTTAGAAGACCAGCCGTGTTCGTCATCACCGATCAGTTTACGGTTCGTGTCGGCAGATAAAGTCGTTTTACCAGTACCGGACAATCCGAAGAATAAAGCGACATCGCCTTCACGACCTACGTTTGCCGAACAATGCATTGGAAGGATTTCTTCTTCCGGAAGTAGGTAGTTCATGATTGAGAAAATCGATTTCTTCATTTCACCTGCGTATTCAGTTCCACCGATTAGGATAGTACGGCGTTCGAATGATACCATGATGAACGTTTCGGATTGCGTTCCATCAACTGCTGGATCCGCTTTGAAATTAGGTGCGGAAAGGATGGTGAATTCTGCTTCATGCCCTCTTAGTTCTTCCTCATTCGGACGGATGAACAATGTATGAGCAAAAAGGTTGTGCCAAGCATATTCATTAACCACTCGGATAGGAAGGCGTGATGATTCGTCTGCTCCAGCAAAACCTTTGAAGACAAAGACTTCTTCTTTTGTCTTTAAGTAATCCACTACTTTACTATATAGTTTATTGAATACTTCCTCGGAAATGGGTTGGTTCACTGGGCCCCAGTCAATTTTGTCCTTTACAGAAGCTTCTTCCACAATATATTTATCTTTAGGTGAACGGCCTGTGTATTTGCCCGTTTCAGCTTTTACTGCGCCGGTTGAAGTTAAAACGCCTTCATTTCTGCTTAATACTTTTTCCACTAATTGAGGAACTGAGAGTTGAGTTTGCACATTATTTCCTGCTAATAATTGGTGTAACTCATTAACGTCAACAGAATTCATATATGAGATACCTTCCTTTGTTTAAGTTTTTATAATACAATTAGTATAACACATTGGATTAAATAGTCTATACTATTTAACTTTTTTTGTGAATGAAAATGGAATAGTCACATTAATCAATTATCTCACTTCGAGTGTAACCTTATGTATAGTGCGGGCATATACTTGCAGTGAGTCATCCTGGATGGATGTTTTTGAATCTGGTTGAATCGGGAGACGATCTGGATGAAGTGAATCTAGGATGTGAAAAACGATTGCTGCCACAAGTCTTTGTGAAGTCCCGTTTTAGGATTAGTGTACCTTTTCATTTATAATAGGAAGAAAAGAAGTGAACAACCATTTATGTAACTGAAAAAGGGATGAATATAGGGGTTCGGATGGTATGTTCATTTTGTCTGATTTATCCATTGTAAGTCAATGGTCTTATCTTCTTAGTTTACACTCTTTAAGAATACTATTTATATTCCGGCTGTGCCAGATAAAAAGTTTTTTTATTTTTCATTGGGGAAAAATGTTCTATTTAGAAAAACATTGACAAATTCAGACTAAATACGATAGTATCTTAAATTGTACGGATTCTCTTATCCCGAGTTGGTGGAGGGACAGGCCCTTTGAAACCCAGCAACCTGCCATATTGAACTTGACTCCAAGGTCAATCGCCGAAAATAAAGCGATGAACCTTCAAGGAATAGTGGTGATGGTGCTAACCTGAGCAAGGTAAAAAACCCTTGAACGATAAGAGTGAAAGGATAGATGATAGAATTTTTAAACCTTTCCTCATTTGCCAGGGAAGGTTTTTGTGTTTTTATTCATTAATTCTGTGTCTATGATTGAAACTAATAAGGGAAACGAGTTCCGTAAAAGATCAGGCTCATGCCTACAACATACTAACTTCCAAGGAGGAAATAAGATGTCAAAGAAACGTCTATTTACTTCTGAATCTGTGACAGAAGGCCATCCGGATAAAATTTGTGATCAGATTTCAGATTCCATTTTAGATGCAATCCTAGCTAAGGATGCAAATGCGCGCGTTGCGTGTGAAACAAGTGTAACGACAGGTCTTGTACTTGTTGCTGGAGAAATTACAACATCGGCTTACGTGGATATTTCACGCATTGTCCGCGATACGATTGCAGGTATCGGGTACACTCGTGCGAAATATGGTTTCGATGCCGAGACTTGTGCCGTGCTAAGCTCGATCGATGAGCAGTCTGCTGATATTGCAGCGGGTGTTGATAAAGCATTGGAAGCACGTGAAGGTACGATGTCCGATGAGGAAATCGATGCTATCGGTGCAGGGGACCAAGGTCTTATGTTCGGATTCGCGTGCAATGAAACGGAAGAGCTTATGCCACTTCCCATTTCATTGGCTCATAAGCTATCATTCCGTCTTTCTCAAGTTCGTAAAGATGGCACGCTAAGTTATTTACGTCCTGATGGAAAAACGCAGGTAACGGTTGAATATGATGAAAATAACCTACCTGTACGTGTAGACACAATCGTCATCTCCACACAACATGATCCTGAAGTGACACTTGAACAAATTCAAGCCGACTTAAAAGAACATGTGATTAATGCGGTCGTACCGGCTGACTTAATCAATGAAGATACAAAATACTTCATCAACCCGACTGGCCGTTTTGTAATCGGCGGACCTCAAGGGGATGCTGGTCTTACTGGCCGTAAGATCATCGTTGATACGTACGGCGGATACGCTCGTCACGGCGGCGGTGCTTTCTCTGGTAAAGATGCGACAAAAGTGGACCGTTCTGCTGCATATGCCGCTCGTTACGTTGCGAAGAACATCGTAGCTGCTGGCCTGGCTGACAAAGCGGAAGTGCAATTGGCCTACGCAATCGGTGTGGCTAAGCCTGTATCCATCTCAATCGATACATTTGGAACGGGAACAGTAAGTGAAGAGGTGCTAGTGGAATTGGTAGAAGCGAATTTCGACCTACGTCCAGCTGGTATCATCAAGATGCTTGACCTACGTCGCCCAATCTACAAGCAAACAGCTGCATATGGTCACTTCGGCCGTACAGATGTTGATTTGCCTTGGGAGCGTACGGATAAAGCAGAAGCTTTAAAAACACAAGCTAAAGCGTAAATCATATGAGAAAAGGTGCCTTGCTTTAATGCAAGGCACCTTTTTTGATGGGCAAAAATAGGATTAAATATGGCTTCCTAGGGAATAATTCAAGGAATCCTATTTTTAGCTAAGCGTTTTTTTGTATCATACGATTGGTGTTACTTTATTCGGTCAGCCTGTTTATAGAGTTGTCCTTTTTCAGCATATTCCCGGACAATGCGATCCATATCCTGGCGATCTTCCTCATTAATTTCACGAACGACTTTGGCTGGCCTTCCAAAGGCTAAGGTGTTCGGCGGGATAACCTTTCCTTGGGGGACAAGGCTCCCTGCGCCGATGAAGGCACCTTCACCGATTTCCGCTCCATCAAGGATGATCGAACCCATGCCGATGAGGGCTCTCTTTCGTATTTTGCAGCTATGTAGAATGACTTGGTGGCCGATGGTCACTTCATCTTCGATTATCAGTGGGTTATTGGGACTTTGATGAAGTACGCTGTTATCTTGTACGCTTACTCTTTTCCCGATGATGGTGGGTGCCACATCGCCGCGAATGACGGTATTGAACCAGATCGTTGATTCATCACCGATTTTGACATCGCCTGTCACGACGGCATTTTCAGCAAGATAGGCGCTTTCGGAAATTTCTGGTTCCATGCTTTTGAATGGATAAATAATCAATTTTCATCATTTCCTTTCCGAAGTGGATAATTTTGCTGTATTATTTTAATATACCGTATCAAAATAGCCTTGGCTACTATTTGATTGAGCACAATTAATTAGGTTTCATTTTTGTCGAAAACCGAGAATGTGGTTATAATTTACCATATAGATTATTTTTCATTCTGCATGGAACGTTTACAACTAGAGAAAAGTGAAAGGGGGATTTCGAATGTGGAAATGGGAGACGGACGGAGATGCAAAAGGCGTCATCGTCATTATTCATGGGGCAATGGAGCATCATGGCCGTTACAAGTGGTTAACACAAATGTGGCTTTCAGCCGGATACCATGTCGTCATGGGCGACCTACCCGGGCAGGGAATGACGACACGCGCCTTCCGGGGGCATATCGATTCCTTTGACGAATATTTAGAAGAAGTAAAAAGCTGGATTGAAGATGCATACGATTATTCCCTTCCTGTCTTTTTATTAGGACATAGTATGGGTGGGTTGATTGCGATCCGCCTGCTTCAGGAGGAAGAATGGGACATCGCGGGGGTCATTTTATCATCGCCATGCCTCGGCCTGATGACGCATCCTCCCAAATACTTAACCGCCATTTCACACGGCATGAATATCGTGATGCCAAAATTCCGGGTGGATTCTGGGTTAACTCCCCAAATGGCGACAAGAAATTCGGAAATCCGTGAATCGGATACGAACGATACATTGTACATTACCAAAGTTTCCGTTCGCTGGTATCGGGAGCTTGTACAGGCAATGAAGGATGCTTTTGAAGAGATTCCGGAGTTTCAGGACGTGCCTTTACTGATGATGCAGGGCGGAGATGACAAGGTCGTCAACAAAAAGGCGGTCCGGGAGTGGTTCAACTATAACTTGGCCAGCGAAAAGCAATACAAGGAATGGCCGAAACTATATCATGAAATTTTCAATGAACCGGAGCGGGATGACGTATTTCAATATGCACTGAGTTTCGTTGAAAACCGGTTGAAGATATTGGGCTATGTCGTTTAAATAAGAAAAAAGCTGCTGAGAAACTTCAGCAGCTTTTGTTTTAGAGGAATTTGTCAAAGGCATGTTCGAACGGCTTCAATTCTTCCATCGTGTTCTTATCTTCGGTCAATGCATTCAGGCTGGTGACGAATTGGCCATATGATTCACTTGTATCCGGTTTGATTTTCACAGTCAATAAATCTGCCCTGCCAGTAACGAAGTCGATAAATGTTCCATGTTTCTGCACCCATTTTTTTCTCATTATAATGGGTAAAAGTTTAAAAATACAAAATAAACGGTCGGATTTACAAAAACACCACCGTTTATTGAACGGTGGTGGGAGTTCTACCTTTTTTCTATCGCAATGAGGAACGGAGGAGAATGAACTTGGTTGATGAAGTCGTATTTCAGGACATGGGCTTTTTGTTGAGACAGGTTCTGTACATAGTGCATCAACGCATCCCGTTCCGTTTCTCCTCCTGGATGGCCGTGATAGATGACGAGGACGATGATGCCCTCTGGCGCCATCATGTCGAACAGTTTTTCCAGAGAAGCGATTGTCGTATCGGCTTGCGTGATGATCGATTTATCGCCTCCAGGTAGATAGCCAAGGTTGTAGATGGCCCCGGTGATCTTTCCCGCATGTTCCCCGGTGATATACGTATCAAGCTGTTCATGTCCATCGTGGACGAGGGTGCAACGCTTTTGTAAATGTTCCGTTTCCAATTTATTCGCGGTAGTGTGAATGGCTTGCTCTTGAATGTCAAAACTATAGACATGACCGGTTTCGCCGACCAATTGGGCGAGAAAAACGGTATCATGGCCGTTGCCCATCGTTCCATCAACGGCGATGTCCCCTTGTTGAACGGCTCTCTCAAGAAGTAGCTTCGCAAAATCCAAAACGCGATTCAGCTTCATGGTGATGGGACCTCCTCTGATTGATAATGTTTTCCCTGCCAGCTATTGCGGCGTTTCAGTTCGGCATCGATGGCGTTCAGGACATCCCATTTATTGACGCTCCACATCGGCCCGATCATCAAGTCTATGGGGCCATCGCCGGTAATGCGGTGGACGATCATTTCTGGGGGAATGACTTCCAACTGATCGCATACGAGATTTACATAATCGTCCCGTTCAAGAAATTCAAGCATTCCTTTTTCATATTGCTTGACCATCGGCGTTCCTTTCAAAAGGTGAAGCAGGTGGATCTTGATTCCCTGGACATCCAGTTTAGCGACTTCACGTGCGGTCTCCATCATCATTGCATAATCTTCGTTAGGCAAGCCATTGATGATGTGGGTACAGACCCGGATCCCGTGTTTACGCAGTTTATCGACGCCTTCCTTGTAGCAAGCATAGTCGTGGGCCCGGTTGATCAAGTTCCCCGTTTCATCATGGACCGTCTGCAGGCCAAGCTCGACCCAAAGATAGGTACGTTGATTCAGTTCGGCTAGATAGTCGACTACATCATCAGGCAGGCAGTCCGGGCGTGTCGCGATGGAAAGCCCGACCACTCCATCCTGAGTGAGGACGCTTTCGTACTTTTCACGAAGCTCTGCGACAGGGGCGTGCGTGTTCGTGAACGCTTGGAAATAGGCCATATACTTGCCGTCTTTCCATTTGTGGTGCATTTTTTCACTGACTTTCTTAAATTGGACATCAAGCGGTTCGACGCGATCGCCTGCAAAATCCCCCGATCCTGCGGCACTGCAGAAGGTGCAGCCGCCATGTGCGACTGTGCCATCACGGTTCGGACAGTCGAAACCGCCGTCAAGCGCAACTTTGAAAACTTTATGGCCAAAGTGATGGCGTAAATGGTAATTCCAAGTATGATATCGTTTGTTATCCGTTGCATATATAAACGGGTTTGCTTGATCCATATCAGCAACCTCCTACGTGTAATAAAGCGCAACCTATATTATACAACATTCCGGAGAATAGGTCTTTTTCTTAAAAAAGAAGCGTATAATGTATCTTGAAGGTTAATTTTAGATAGTTAAACAGGTGTGTTCGTTTATCTAAATTGAGTCGGGAGCTGATGAATATGACCGTTCAAGTAGAAGAAGTCATAAATCAAATGAAAAAGAAATTAGCAGAAAATAACCAGGTGCTAGAAGTCAATGATGACGGGACTGTGTTCAATGCAACGTGTACCTTCAATTCTCCTGCCTCGGACGAACAAATCCTCGCTTTTGAGGAAAAGACCGGTTTGCTGCTGCCAGATGAATATAAAGCATTTTTGAAGATAACGAATGGCTGCCGCCTGTTCGATCATGTTGAATCCGGGGGCGAAAATGATCTATACAGCCTCGAGGATATCATAAATTACACGTATGAAGAAGATTATGAAGGCTGTTATAAGGTGGCCTGCATTTATCAAGATAATATCGTGATCCATGGAAATGACGTGGCCAAAGGCAAGCAGGATTATATCATGGTAAAAGGTCATATCGATGATTTCGATGAAAGCAAGCCGCTTCATATGGGTTTCGCGGAGTGGCTGGAGCAATTCATTTCCCATCAAGGGGTAAAGTTCTGGGATAAGTGAAAAAAAATGATAATCCTCCCGTTCTTAGTTCAAACTAATTGTGATGATGTAATGTCATCCAAATGAACGTGAAGGAGAGGGTTTGAAATGGCAACAAGACAATCCGTTGGTCAGTTATTGGAGCAATGCGAAGGGGCTCTCCGATTTGCAGATTATGAATATAACGAAGCATCAAGGCTGGGCCATTACAGTGATGAGGAATTCCAGAAGTCACAGCTTTATATCGAAGAGGCTTTGACGAACTTGGACAAAATGTATGGAAGTGCGGATGCCCAGCAACGGGATATGCTTCAAAGGATGCAACAGCAATTGAATGATATAAAGAATGATATGATTTTATTGCGTCATTAAAGGTGTATGTGGGGGCTATGGAAGCATAGCTCCCTTTTCCAATGTGCACGATTTTGAATGGTGATGCATATATAATGAAAAACCTGGAGATAATGTTGGTGACCGGCTATTGCAATTGTCGGTAAAATTGACTAGAATGAAATAAAATCAAATATTCTTATAAAGACTATGAAGAGAAGTAGTAGCAATTAGAACCAGTTTAGAGAGTTGACGGATGGTGCAAGTCAACCTGGATTGATTGTGAACTCGTCTTGGAGTCACAGGTGTGAAGCGATAGTAATGCCTGGCGTCCAATCCACGTTACGGAACTTTTAAGCTGGGCGATTGTTTGTTGTCGCCAATGTGGGTGGTACCGCGGGAAGATATACATAATCCTCTCGTCCCAATTTGGGATGAGGGGTTTTTTATTGTTTTTTTTATACGGAAAATAGGAGGAAGTCTAATGAGTTTTGAACATAGAAGCATAGAAACGAAATGGCAGCAATATTGGGAAGCGAACAAAACGTTTAAAACGGGAGAAGATAGCGGCAAACGTAAATTCTACGCGCTGGATATGTTCCCCTATCCATCTGGAGCGGGTCTTCACGTTGGACATCCGGAAGGTTACACGGCGAGTGATATTCTGGCACGGATGAAACGGGCGCAAGGGTACAATGTGCTCCATCCAATCGGCTGGGATGCATTCGGTCTTCCGGCAGAGCAGTACGCAATCGATACGGGGAATGACCCGGCTGAATTCACGGAACACAATATCAACACGTTCCGTCGCCAAATCAAGGCGCTTGGTTTCTCTTATGACTGGGATCGTGAAATCAATACGACGGATCCGGAATATTATAAATGGACACAATGGATTTTCTTGAAATTATACGAAAAAGGCCTTGCCTATATCGATGAAGTCGCTGTGAACTGGTGCCCGGCACTTGGTACGGTTTTAGCGAATGAAGAAGTCATCGATGGGAAAAGTGAACGTGGCGGACACCCGGTCGAACGCCGTCCAATGAAGCAGTGGATGTTGCGCATCACGGCTTATGCCGACCGTCTGATCGACGATTTGGATGATGTGGATTGGCCAGAAAACATCAAGGATATGCAACGTAACTGGATCGGCCGTTCTGAAGGGGCTGAAGTGACGTTCACGATCGATGGATTCGATGAATCATTCACGGTGTTCACGACACGTCCGGATACATTATTCGGTGCAAGCTATGCGGTTCTTGCTCCAGAACATCCTTTCGTGGATAAGATCACGACATCCGAACAACGTGCTGCCGTTGACGCTTATTTAGACGAAGTGAAACATAAAAGTGACCTGGAAAGAACGGACCTTGCAAAAGATAAATCAGGCGTGTTCACGGGTGCTTATGCAATCAATCCGGTCAATGGCGAAAAGATGCCGATCTGGATTGCCGATTACGTATTGATCAGCTATGGAACGGGTGCAATCATGGCGGTTCCTGCTCATGATGAACGTGATTATGAATTCGCAGTCAAATTCGACTTGCCAATCAAAGAAGTCGTAGCTGGTGGAGATGTGACGAATGAAGCCTACACGGGCGACGGACTTCATGTGAACTCCGGATTCCTGGATGGAATGAATAAAGAAGAAGGCATCACGGCCATGATTAAATGGTTGGAAGAAAAAGCAATCGGTACGAAAAAAATCACGTACCGCCTTCGCGACTGGTTGTTCAGCCGCCAACGTTACTGGGGTGAGCCAATTCCAATCATCCATTGGGAAGATGGCACCATGTCAGCACTTAAGGAAGAAGAGCTTCCATTACTTCTACCTAAGGCAACGGACATCAAGCCTTCAGGAACGGGTGAATCACCACTTGCGAACATCACGGATTGGGTGAATGTAGTTGACGAAAACGGACGTAAAGGCCGTCGTGAGACAAATACCATGCCACAATGGGCAGGTAGTAGCTGGTACTTCCTTCGTTATATCGATCCGGACAATACGGAAGCTCTTGCCGATCCGGAAAAATTGAAAGAATGGATGCCGGTCGACATTTATATCGGTGGTGCCGAGCATGCCGTGCTTCACTTATTGTACGCGCGCTTCTGGCATAAATTCTTGTATGACATCGGTGTCGTACCAACGAAAGAACCGTTCCAAAACTTATTCAACCAAGGGATGATCCTTGGCGAGAACAATGAAAAAATGAGTAAATCAAAAGGGAATGTCGTGAACCCTGATGACATCGTGGAAAGCCATGGTGCGGATACGCTTCGCATGTACGAAATGTTCATGGGGCCATTGGATGCATCCATTGCCTGGTCGACAAACGGATTGGACGGTTCACGCCGATTCCTGGATCGCGTCTGGCGCTTACTTGTCAATGAAGACGGTACGATGACGGATAAATTGGTCGAAACGGACGACAGTGGCAAGCTTGAAAAAGTGTATCACCAAACTGTCAAAAAAGTGACCGAGAACTATGAAGAATTGAAATTCAATACGGCGATTTCACAGCTGATGGTATTCATCAACGATGCCTACAAAGCGGAAGCACTTCCGAAAGAATATATCGAAGGCTTCGTGAAATTGTTAGCACCGGCTGCACCACATATCTCAGAAGAACTTTGGTCTAAACTGGGTCATTCTGAAAGTATCGCTTACGGAACATGGCCTGCGTTCGACGAAGCGAAGCTCGTCGATAACGAAGTGGAGATCGTCATTCAAATCAACGGAAAAGTCAAAGCCAAACTTATGGTGCCGACTGATACGACGAAAGAAAAACTCGAAGAAATCGCGATGGGCGAAGACGCCATCAAAGAACAGATTGATGGTAAAACCATCCGCAAAGTCATTGCCGTACCTGGCAAATTAGTCAACATCGTCGCAAACTAACAATCAAAAGAGCTGCCCCGCATATTGGCCGGGGCAGCTCTTTTTTTGTTGCCCTGGAAAGGGACATTCGTCGATTTATAAATACTAGGACCATATCATGATATGTATTTTTATGGTAATATGTAATGAAAAACCAAGGAGCAACCATAACTATGGAAAAAGTTCATGACGTGGAGTTAAAACATTTTTCGAATGAATATTTGGACGTATTACATTCCTTTGAACTTCCTGAAGAACAAGGGCAGTTCACAGCATTACCAAGCAAGATTTTAGAGGTGAAAGAAGGACAACATCGTATTGTTATTTTATGTGAGGATGAGCCTGTAGGCTTCTTTCTATTACATTCAACGGAACGAGTTAAGGCGTACTCGGATAATCCGAAAGCGATGCTCTTAACTGCATTATCCGTTAACCATGCAAAGCAAGGAAAAGGTTATGCTAAACAAGCGATGCTCTTACTAAGTGATTTTGTTAAAACTGAATTTCCTTACTGTGATGAAATCGTTTTAGTTGTTAATCATAAAAATGTTCCTGCTCAGCGACTGTATGCAAAAGTAGGTTTTACTGATACAGGTAAGAGAAAAACCGGTCCGATTGGTGAACAGTTTGTCATGCATTTATCGGTGAAGAATACGTAACTCTTCTAACTTTTGAGAGCTAACCTGTAATAGAGAGAGAGAATGAATCGGTCAATGATCGAGCGTTTTAATTGAATCGGAAAAAAAGGGATCTTCGCTGAAGATTCTTTTTTTTTTTTGCTAATGATGGTTGGTTATGTACCTAAGAATAAGGCTTCCCAAAACGCAGATGAAGAAAGTGGAAGAAGCAAGATTCGAGATTCGGACACATATGGGGGATATGGCGGAATCCTAAGTGAATGGGGAAGAAATAGTAGGAAAACCCTGTTCTTATAAAAAGCAGAATAGCTAGATTCAAAGATACGTATTAGTGCAAAATGCCTGTTTATTCCTTGGAGTCTACCATTCTCAAGTTATTGCCAAAAAAATGGTTGATAATATTTAACAGTGTGATAATTTGGTATAGTAAAGCATTTTTAGCAATTTTAGGAGGGTAACTATTGAACGTTAAAAAGGTAAGTCGATTTACGGTATGTGTACTTATATTTTCACTTGTTTTTGGCATGTTGATTCCACAAAGATCTCAGGCTGCGACAGATTCATCAAAAATCATACAAGCAACTTCCATTAAAAGTGGAGAAACGGTTGAAGGCACTTTTGACAAGCCTGAGACCCATTGGCTCCAGATCACCCCAACGAAAGATGATACTAATCAGTTTTCCCATGTTGAGTTCGATGTAGAATCGGACGATTATCTTAATATTTCAGTCTATCCTACTTTAGAAAAAGCAGAGAAAGATGAAACGTATGATAACTACCGGGCAACTAGTGGCCCTGAAGAAAAGGCCGTCATCGACTTCCCGTTCGGTTGGGAAGGAAGCTATTATGTGAAAATAGAGTATTTCGGTGAAGTGGATGAAGAGGGCCTATCATTACCGGAAGCGGAGAATAAGACGGCTTACAAAATACATGCACAATCCGTTAAATTGCCTCCTTCCGCAACATCGGACGAACTTGGAATGGATTCATGCCCAGTGGAGTTAAGCGCTGTAGGAAAATCTACGGGTAAAAACCTATTGAGTGAAATTCGCAAGTTCAGAGATGGAGTTCTTTCCAAGTCAGAGGAAGGACGCGCCCTATCTTCCTTGTATTATAAGGCTGCACCATTCTTGGTCCTTGATATGGTCGGCAGCAAGAGCAAAAGAGACAATGTATACAACAATCTAGTAATCCTTCAACCTCTTATTGCGGACCTTAATGAAAATGGGGAAAGCAGTACGGCAGTCATTTCAAATAAGCAGCAACAAGCGATTAAAGAATTGTTCGATGTGACGGTCGATGCCGTCCCAGCTTCACTGAAAAAAGAAATGAACGGCATTGCGGATAAGATCGGCATCAATAACCTCGCAGGCGAGCGTGTTGTCGATATCGCAAGCAAAGCGGGTTATAAGCTACCGGCTTCCAAAAGCATCACGAGCAAGTATATCGTCAAGATGAAACCGGGTAAGAAATTGACTTCGGTTCAAACCAAGGTACAAAGCTATGGAACGTTCTCGACCTTCAAAAAACAAGATGTCATCCTCGATGATACATATGTGGTGGAGTTAAAGGGAACGGGCAAGATGAGTGCAACAGCCCTTACACAGGTTGAAAACCTCTCGGATGTAGAGTATATCGAGCCGGTTAAAACGTATAAAGCCCTTTCGAATGATATTCAATCACCGTATCAATGGTCCTTGAACAATGACGGGCGTGAAGTAAGTAAAAAAGGCGCTGACATCCATAATGACGAATTGCAGAAACTTATTAAGAATCGCAATCTGAAAGAGACATTGGTTGCGGTAATCGATACAGGCGTCGATAATACGCTCGCGGATTTAAAAGACAAAGTCAATATGGGACAAGGCAAGAACTTCATCGATCAGAAAGTGGACGCAATTGATGATAATGGACATGGTACACATGTTTCAGGCATCATCGCAGCCCAGTCGAATAATGGATATTCCATGGAGGGAATCAATCCATTGGCCAAAATCCTTCCGGTCAAGGTCCTTGATTCTTCAGGAGCAGGGGACACGGAAAAAATTGCAGCCGGAATCATTTATGCGGCAGACAAGGGAGCAAAGGTCATTAACTTAAGTTTGGGCGGGTCTTATAGCCGGACCATCGAGTACGCCCTGAATTACGCAGCATCCAAAGGTGTCGTGATCGTGGCCGCAAGCGGGAATGAAGCCAGCATGCTTTCTTATCCGGCTTCTTCTAAATATGTAATATCCGTCGGGGCAACCAATGCCTATGATATCGTTTCGGATTATTCCAACTTTGGGCCGACACTTGATTTGGTGGCACCTGGAACAGGGATCCCAAGTCTTATGCCAAACGGAAATGTCACGTTAATGGATGGGACATCGATGGCAACACCACATGTAGCAGCAGTTGCCGCGTTATTACTATCCGGTAATCCAGGATTGAAAATAAATGACGTACGCACCATCCTTCATGAAACATCCGATTACATTGCCTTCAAGGAAGAAGACAATGAAGGAATGGATCAGGATTATACAGATGAAGGAGAGCCGATAGCACCAGCCGTCGACAGGGATTATGTTTCAGGGTTTGGAAGGCTGAATGGCTTTAGTGCACTTAGTAAAGTGGACCTGAAAGCTGCAGTGAACCCGATCCTTGATAATCAAACGAAGCTGACAGGAACGGCAAAAGCAGGTTCAAAAGTGGAAGTGAAAAACGGAAGCAAAACAATCGGAACAGCGGTGACTTCAGCCAAAGGTACGTTCAGCGTCGCCATTCCAGCTCAAAAGGCCGATCAACGCCTAAACGTCGTAATTTCGGATTCTTCTAAAGTCGCTGTCTCTTCAATCAAGCTGTTTGTGAAGAAGGGGGAAACTCCTAAAGCACCTACTGTGAAGACAGTAAGTGACAAAGATACGTTTGTAACGGGAAAAGCAACGGCGGGAATCGCGATTTCCATCAAGAATAGCGCCAAAAAAGTAATCGGCAAAGGCAACGCAGACAGCAAAGGGAATTACAAAGTAAAAATCAGTAAACAAAAAGCAGGGACAAAACTTTCCATAACAGCTACAGACGCGGCGAAACGGGAAAGTAAAGCAGCGAAAGTGACTGTGTTGGACAAAACGGCACCAAGTGCACCGAAAGTCGACAAAGTAACGGACAAATCAAAAAAAGTAACCGGTAAAGCGGAAGCGGGATCGACGGTTACGGTCAAGTACAAAGATAAGAAAATCGGATCGGCCAAAGCTGATAAAAAAGGGAAATTCACCGTGAAAATCAGCAAGAAAAAAGCAGGTTCGACCTTGTCCGTCACAGCAAAAGATAAAGCGGGCAATACAGGCAAAGCAACGAAAGTGACTGTGAAGAAATATAAAAAGTAAAATGTTAACTGAAACGGCATGTCCCCTTGTTTGAAATAACTAACAAGGGACATGCCGTTTTTTTCTTGAACCTCTAATAGGATGACGACAAAAAAGCCTATCAAAATAGTTTTGATAGGCTTTCATTATGTACACGATAAACTAGAAATTAATAGAAAGAGAATCTTTCAATTCCTGTAACAGTTCAGGGTGCTTCGCAATCGAAATATAGGTTTTTTCCTGATCTTCCTTTAATAATTCAAAAAAATATGTGGTTTCTTCTAAGGTGGCCATGGAGTAATCTAGTAGTTCCGCTGCGTCATTATTCTTTTTCACTTCAATCTTATCCATTTTGTCAATGAAGGTCCTGATATCTTTTTGTTCTGTCATGACTTTATGATAGTCTTCAGGATCAAGACTGGGATCATTCTGATTTGAAAGTAGTGCGGAAAGCTTTTTATAGCTTTCTTGATTCGGTATGTCTAGCTTGACGGATTTCGTATTCTCTTCGGTTTTTTCGTCAGGCTGTTTTTTTTCTTCCGTTTTGTTCTCTGTCGTATTTTCGGTTTGTTCTTTAGTTACGGTTTCCTCATTTTCTGAAGCACAGGCACTTAAGAATAGAGAAAGACCGATACAAAAGAAAATCATTTTAAACAATCTCATGGTTTAATCCCCTCCGGCTTATCATTCTACCATATAAAGGGTTATATTACATATTTATCTTATCTGGTGTTTAGGGAAAATAAAAAGGTAAGTGGAGGCGGTCGATTTCCACTTACCTTTTTTCGTTCATAATTGGGACAAAGCTTTTTTGGCCGTTTTCACGTCGTTTTGGAGAAGCTGGTTGAAATCATATGCTGGATAGAGATCTCTTTCATATAGATAGTTGAAAATTCTTGCGTGATTATCGATGGCCCCATTTAATTGCTTTTTAAAGACCTTCCGTAGTGAAGGGGTGGCCGTTTCAGTTATGGCAGTGGCATAATTCTTGACGGAGGATTTGGCCAGCCCGAGTAGATCCCCGGCAGCCATTGCCGATGCATCATCTCTTATTTCATCCCCTTGCATTATTTCTCCCATACGATCGTCCTCTTCCCGATTGGCATCAGGCGTTAACGGATAAAACTGCAACAACTCCATGATGTTTTGCGTAAGCGAATGGATCATGTGTTTGTAGTGCGTTTTTAAAACCGGGTCTTTTATTTCTGGATAGGCTTTTTTTAATTTCATAAGGGCATTGGACTGTGAAGCTACCAATTCATGAAGCTCAAGTGTTTCATGCCAAGCAAGATGTGAATGTGTGGGTGTCATGTTAATACCTCCTGAACATATTGTCTCGATACAGTATTCAAGAGGTGGGCATTTCGGAAGTTATCCCATTATTGAGAATATATCATTGGTATTGCTCCAACCTTGCAAAGAATTTTTTAACAAACTCGTAAAATACCTTTTCTGATGGGGCAAGTTCTCGATTCCTTGGAGAGATGATACCGACTGTCCGTTTGACTGAAGGCGTTTCAATGGGAATTTTGACGGTCATCCTCGGAACGATTTCATAGAAGGTGCTATCAGGCAGGAGGCTGACCCCGATTCCAGCGGACACAAGCCCTTTTATGGAATCCATGTCTTCCCCTTCCGAAGCGATGTTCGGCGTAAAGCCGGCCTGCTTACAAGCCTCGATGGCAAGGGTGTTCAAGACGTAACCTTTGGGGAACAGCACAAAAGGATCATTCCGCAGGTCGCTTAGGCGCAGGCTCTTTCTTTCAGCCAGCGGATGGGTGATGGGAAGTAGGGCAGACACGTTTTCGGTGAATAAGATATGGCCGTCGATATCGGGATCTTTTGTAGGGACCGGCCCTAGGAAGGCCAAGCCGATTTCCCGGTTTTTCACGGCATCCATTAAGTAGGAGTAGGAGCCTTGTTTCAAATGAAATGAGATGTTCGGCTGTTCATCTTTAAAAGCGGAAATGACAGTCGGCAACAAATAGGTGGAGAGGCTGGTCGGGAACCCGATTTTGATCATCCCATGCTCCGGATCCAGGAATTCCTCGATTTGATATTTGGCATATTCAATGGACTTTATCGCCGTTTTGGCATGAACTAAAAATATTTTTCCGATGGGCGTTAATTGGATGTTCCGGCCGATTTTTTCGAATAACGTGACGCCGAGTTCTTCTTCCAGTCTAGCAATCTGGCGGCTGATGGCCGATTGGGCAATATGTAGGTGTTCGGCGGCTTCAGAGACGTGTTCCCTCTCCGCAACCTCGACGAAATAACGCAATTGACGTAGTTCCATTTACTCATCTCCTTCCACCTATCTCAAAGTGAGATAGATTTTGGCTTAATTATATATTGTTTATATTGATTTGAAAACCTAGAATAATATGTAAGTGACATAACGGTGTAAGAAATAAGAGGGGGGAAAACGTATGACATACAATCAAATACCAAAAGCACAAGGTCTTTACCGTCCGGAATTTGAACATGATGCATGTGGGATCGGTTTATACGCTCATTTAAAGGGGCTAGCTACACATGATATCGTCAAGCAAGGACTGCAGATGCTGTGCCAATTAGACCACCGCGGTGGACAAGGGAGCGATCCTCTAACAGGGGATGGAGCAGGATTGATGGTGCAAATTCCTGATAAGTATTTCAAGCTGACTTGCCCGGAAATGAATTTGCCGGCAAAAGGACGCTATGGTGTGGGCATGCTCTTTTTTTCCAACGATGATGCTGAACGAAATGAGATTGAAGCGCGTCTGAATTCATTAATCGAACAAGAGGGTCAAACGCTTCTAGGCTGGAGAACGGTTCCTGTGGATGCAGGGAAATTAGGGGACGTCGGCAAAGAAACATGCCCGACGATCCGACAGGTGTTCATCGGGGCAAGTGATGACGTTACAGAAGACTTGGCTTTCGAGCGCAAATTATTCATCATCAGGAAACAGGCTGAAAACTGGGCAAGGGAACGTGGAAACCGTTTTTATTTTGCGAGTCTTTCCAGCGCGACGATCGTTTACAAGGGATTGCTGACACCGGAACAAGTCGATGCATTTTATCTTGATTTGCAGCATGAAGATTTTTTGTCCGCTTTCGCTTTAGTGCATTCCCGCTTTAGTACCAACACATTCCCTAGCTGGGAACGGGCCCATCCAAACCGCTACTTGATCCATAATGGGGAGATCAATACGCTTCGGGGCAATGTCAACTGGATGAAAGCGCGTGAACAGCAGTTCGTTTCGGATGCTTTCGGGGATGATTTACAAAAGGTCCTGCCTATCTTGGATACGGATGGAAGCGACTCATCCATTTTGGATAACGCCCTTGAATTCTTCGTCCTGGCAGGCCGCAAGCCGGCGCATGCAGCGATGATGCTGATTCCTGAGCCATGGACGGAAAATCCGCATATGACCAAGGAAAAGAAAGCCTTTTACGAATACCACAGCATGTTGATGGAGCCTTGGGATGGTCCGACGGCGATTTCGTTCACGAATGGGAAACAAATCGGGGCGATCCTAGACCGTAACGGATTAAGACCTGCCCGTTATTATGTGACCAAAGATGACTACATCATTTTCTCCTCTGAAGTCGGGGTAATCGAAGTCGAGCCGGAAAATGTATTATATAAAGAGCGTTTAAGCCCAGGCAGGATGCTTCTACTTGATTTAGAGGAAGGCCGCATCATCTCGGATGAAGAAATCAAATCCGAAATGGCGAACGAACAACCGTATCAAAAGTGGCTGGACGAACAGATTGTGCAGTTGACGGACGAAGATCAGCCGGTCGATGTGGAACCTCTATCCGATTTGGTTTTCAGTCAGAAAGCGTTCGGCTATACGTATGAAGACGTACAAAAATATTTGTTGCCGGTCATTAAGGAAGGAAAAGATCCACTTGGCTCGATGGGGAACGATATTCCGTTGGCGGTATTGGCCGATGGTCCGCAATCGCTTTTCAATTACTTCAAGCAATCCTTTGCCCAGGTGACCAACCCACCAATCGATTCGCTTCGTGAACAAATAGTTACGTCAACGATGACGTTTCTAGGGGCAGAAGGCGACTTACTGAATCCGAATGAAAAGAATAGCCATCGCATTCAACTGGATACACCGGTATTGACGCCAGGCCATATGAATCAGCTTAAAGAAAATAACTACCCGGAATTCAAAAGTAGGGTCATCGAGACTTTATTTTCTGAAGATTTGGAACTTGAATTAAATCGAATATGCCGGGAAGCGGAACAAGCGATAACGGAAGGCATCAGCCTCTTGATTTTATCCGATAAGAACATGAGCGAAGACCGTGCTGCGATTCCTCCATTATTGGCGGCCAGTGCCCTTCACCAAGAGCTTATTCGTCATGGGAACCGGACGAAGGTCAGCATCATCGTCGAAACCGGAGAGGCAAGGGAGGTCCATCACTTTGCAGCTTTGATTGGATATGGGGTGGATGCCATTTATCCGTATCTTGCTTTTGAAACGTATAAGCAGGCAGTCGCAGACGGCAGTTTAACGATCAGTTACGAGAAAACGGTCAGCAAATATGTGAAAGCCGTGACGGAAGGCATCGTCAAGATCATGTCGAAGATGGGAATTTCCACGGTCCAAAGTTACCGTGGTGCCCAAATTTTCGAAGCGGTCGGAATTAGTGCGAATGTGATTGAACGCTATTTCAGTGGTACAGCGTCACAGCTTAGTGGGATTGAATTGGAGACCATTGCAGAAGAAGCATTGATCCGTCACCAACGGGCTGTCGTCGATCTTTCCAACCAGACGCTTGAAGCGGGCAGTGATTTTCAATATCGGGCAAATGGTCAGCATCATGCGTTCAACCCGAAAACGATTCATACGTTGCAATGGGCGTGCCGAAAAGGTGATTACAGCCTATTTAAGCAATATTCCCAGTTGGCGAATGAAGAGCGACTTGGATTTTTGCGGAATTTATTCGCATTCAACCAAAAGAACCAAAGTATCTCCATAGATGAAGTGGAATCCGTGGAATCCATCGTGCGCCGCTTCAAAACAGGGGCCATGTCATTTGGGTCGTTAAGTCAGGAAGCACATGAAACATTGGCGATTGCGATGAACCGTTTAGGCGGAAAAAGTAATAGTGGAGAAGGCGGGGAACATCCGAATCGGTATGAAATCGATGAAAACGGTGATAGCCGCCGCAGTGGAATCAAGCAGATTGCATCCGGTCGTTTTGGTGTGAAAAGCCATTATCTCGTGAATGCCGATGAGCTTCAAATTAAGATGGCACAAGGAGCGAAACCGGGTGAAGGTGGGCAGTTGCCTGGGAATAAGGTATACCCTTGGGTAGCCGAAGTTCGTGGATCCACGCCAGGCGTCGGTCTGATTTCACCACCGCCACATCATGATATTTATTCGATTGAAGATTTGGCGCAATTGATCCATGACTTGAAAAATGCCAATCGCGAGGCAAGGATCAGCGTCAAGCTGGTATCGAAAGCGGGAGTCGGTACGATTGCCGCAGGTGTTGCCAAAGGAGCTGCCGATGTGATTGTCATCAGCGGATATGATGGGGGAACGGGTGCCTCGCCTAAAACGAGCATCAAGCATACTGGACTGCCGTGGGAGCTTGGTCTTGCCGAAGCCCATCAGACCTTGATGCTGAACGGTCTACGTAGTCGAGTCGTCCTTGAAACGGACGGAAAGCTGATGACTGGCCGTGACGTGGTCATGGCGGCGATACTTGGTGCCGAAGAGTTCGGTTTCGCAACCGCTCCACTAGTCGTACTTGGTTGTGTGATGATGCGCGCGTGCCACTTGGATACATGTCCAGTAGGTGTAGCTACACAAAACCCTGAGCTACGGAGCAAATTTGCCGGAGATCCGGATCATGTCGTGAATTTCATGCGTTTCATTGCAGAGGAAGTTCGTGAAACGATGGCTGAACTAGGGTTCAAAACGGTTGACGAAATGGTTGGCCGCACGGATGTTTTACAGGTGAGCGAGCGGGCCAAGGCTCATTGGAAAACGAAACACCTGGACTTATCGACCCTTCTTTTCCAACCGGAAGGAATCCGTACGTTTCAGCATCCGCAAAATCATAAAATCGAAGAATCCTTGGATGTCAGGGAAATCCTCCCTGCTGTACAGCCTGCCCTTGAGGACCAAACTCAAGTGGACGCAAGTTTCCCAATCACAAACGTGAATCGCGTGGTTGGAACGATCGTCGGTAGTGAAGTTTCCAAACGATATGGTGAGGAAGGACTGCCGGAAGATACGATCACCCTTCGCTTCACGGGATCAGCCGGTCAAAGCTTCGGTGCCTTCATACCAAAGGGGATGTCGATGTATTTGACAGGTGATGTCAATGACTATATCGGTAAAGGATTATCAGGAGGGAAATTGGTCGTCACATCTCCACCTGGAAATCAGATGGAAGCGGGCGATAATGTGATTGCCGGGAATATTGCCCTATATGGTGCCACTAGCGGGGAAGCATACATCAACGGACGTGCCGGTGAGCGTTTTGCGGTCCGGAATAGCGGCGTACATGTCGTCGTCGAGGGAATTGGCGACCATGGTTGCGAGTATATGACAGGCGGTCGTGTCGTGATTCTGGGGGATGTCGGGAAAAACTTTGCAGCCGGTATGTCAGGCGGTATTGCCTATGTACTTGCAGACGAAGTGGAAGCATTCAAAGCCTTGTGTAACCCAGAAATGATCGAATTCGAAACGCTTGACGACATAAAAGATAGTAATGAAGTAAAAGAATTGATTTCGAACCACCTGCATTATACAGAGAGTGCGAAAGCCTCCTATGTGCTGGAGAACTGGAACGATCTTGTGAAAAGGTTCGTTAAAGTCATTCCGAAGGATTACAAGCGGATGATGAATAGCATCGAGGAACATAAGCAAGCTGGTCTATCGAAAGAAGAAGCCTTCATGGGTGCGTTTCAGGCCAATGCGATCCAAGGTAAAAAATCCACCAAACAAGCTGTGATGCTGTAAGGAAGGGGAGAGTCAAATGGGAAAAGCAACAGGATTTATGGAATATCCGCGTGAAAAGCCAAGTGAACGGAATCCTCTAACAAGGTTAAGGGACTGGAGAGAATACTCCACTTCTTTCTCGGACGAAAAACTAAGCAGGCAGGGAGCACGGTGCATGGACTGTGCCACCCCTTTCTGTCATGTGGGCATGGAATTGAACCGGGTCACAACGGGTTGTCCGATTAACAATCTGATTCCGGAGTGGAATGATTTAGTGTACCGTGGCAGATGGAAGGAAGCGTTGGAGCGTTTAATGAAGACGAATAACTTCCCTGAGTTCACGGGCCGTGTCTGCCCGGCTCCTTGCGAAGGGTCGTGTACGGTAGCAATTAACGACCCGGCCGTTGCCATCAAAAGCATCGAACGCTCCATCATTGACAAGGGCTTCGAAAATGGCTGGATCACACCGCGCATTCCACAACAGCGGACCGGGAAGAAAATTGCCATCATCGGTTCCGGTCCTGCCGGATTGGCAAGTGCCGATCAGTTAAACCAAGCAGGCCATTCGGTAACGGTGTATGAGCGTTCTGACCGTGCCGGCGGTTTATTGACATATGGAATCCCGAACATGAAGCTGGAGAAAGATGTCGTCGCACGCCGGATCACTTTATTGAATCAAGAAGGCATCGATTTCGTCCTGAATACGGAAGTCGGGAAGGACATCACAAAAGAGGAACTGCAAAACCAATACGATGCCGTCATCCTCTGCACAGGTGCCCAGAAGCAACGCGAACTGGATATCGAAGGCCGTGAAGCAAAAGGCATTCACCTAGCGATGGATTACTTAACAACGGCGACGAAAAGCTTATTGGACTCCAACTTCGAAGATGGCAAGTTTTTAAATACGAAGGGTAAGGATGTCATCGTCATCGGTGGCGGCGATACAGGCGCCGATTGTGTTGCGACGGCCCTTCGCCAAGGATGTAACAGTGTCGTGCAATTCGGGAAACACCCAATCCTGCCGACTGCTCGTACGTCGGATAACATGTGGCCAGCCTATCCAAACGTATTTTCACTTGAGTATGCGTACGAAGAAGCGGAAGCGAAATTTGGCTCCGATCCACGTCAATACTCGATTCAAACGAAAAAGATCGTGGCCGATGAACAAGGCAACGTAAAGGAACTGCATACGATCCAAATGGAAAAAATTAAAGGGGAAGATGGCATCTATCTCTTTAAAGAAATTCCGGGCACGGAGAAAGTATGGCCGGCCCAATTCGTCTTCATTGCCATCGGATTCGAAGGAACAGAGCAACCGCTCCTCACTCAATTCGGAGTGGATACTGTCAATCAAAAGATCGATGCCGCCTATGGTGATTATAGAACGAATGTCGAAGGCGTTTTTGCTGCCGGAGATGCGAGAAGAGGGCAAAGCCTGATTGTCTGGGCCATCAATGAAGGCCGTGAAGTAGCGAGGGAAGTGAACAGCTACTTGATGGGTGCCACGGTATTGGCGTAAGAAATGCGGTTTCTAGCACTTCTTTTAGACTGTAGCCACACTTGATGAAAAATGTGTTTGTTTATATATGGTTTGTACAATGTGGACGTTGATTTCCACTTCAGGCACTCGCTTTCCGCGGGCGGTCGGGGAGCCTCCTCGACTTCGCCTGCGGTGTCTCTCCTAGACGCGCATTTCCCGCAGGAGTCTCGTACCTTCCGTTCCAATCCACTTTGCATTATCATCAAGTAAAATCTATATATCCGAAGCGTAAAGAAACGATTGAGTATGTTTCGCGGGCAAAAGAGTATGGATTGGATTACTTTAAGGGACTTTTAAATAAACAGGCGATGTTCTTTTGTCGATAAACTGTAAGAAGTGCTGTTTCTAGCACTTCTTTTTTTTAGGTTTTTTTTCTTTAATCTTAATGTACAGGTTTTATAAGGTCATTTAGTCTACTCATCTATAAGGCTGTTAACTATTTTTCGCTTAACTATATAGTAAAATTACAAAATTAACCTAAAATATGGTGATTTTTAAAAAAAGTTGTAACGAAACATGTAACCGAGGTATTAATACTAGGAAAGGCAAGAGAGAGAGGGCGTTATGAAGAAGCTTGAAGAAGAATACGAAGAAATCCAACCAAAAATTTATGCGTTTTTTTATGCCAAGACAGGAAATCAGGCAACTGCTCAAGATCTTTGCCACGACACCTTTTATGAGGCGTGTAAAAACATCGCATCATATAATGGCGATTCCACCTTATCAACTTGGATGTTTTCGATTGCAAATAATCTATTGAAGAAGTATTACCGCAAAAACAAATATCAGCTTGACTTAATGAAAAAACTTTCCATGGTGCCCGAAACCGAAATCCATTCATTAGAAGAGCTAGCAGAAATTAAGGAGGATACGAAAAATCTTTTGTATCATATTTCAAAGTTGGAGGATTCAGCGAGAGAGATTGTACTACTGCGTATATACGGGGAGCTGAGTTTTGCAGATATTGGCGCATTAATCGGTAAATCTGAAAATTATGCGCGAGTATCCTTTCACCGTCTGAAATTGAGGATTCAAAAAACAATGGAGGAGACTTTATGAACACAAGATGTTCGGTGACACAAGATTTACTACCTTTATACGAAGAGGAATTATTGCAACGGGAAACTCAACAGTTTGTTGAGGAGCATTTGCAAAGTTGCCAAGAATGTCGGCAGATAGCAGAACAATCACAGATTCCATTGCCCGCGGAAGTAATACCCGGCGGTGCTTCTAAAAAAATGATGCGGAATATAACCTTGAAATTGACGACAATACAGATTTTCTTTGTAGCCATTGCCTTTATATTGGCAATGAGTACGACCATTATGAATGACAATAGTGGCTTTATTCTGACCTACGCCATTTTAGGTACGGTCACGTATCTGTTTTACCGATCAGTCCTCATTGCCATCCTGCTTGCGGGTATACCGAATTTCATATGGAATTGCCTGTTATATATGACGGATTGGTTCGGCGAGTTTTATGCTCAAAGTTTTTCGGAAGCTCTTCTAATAGCACTGACTTCCTTAATTGTCCACCTGCTGTTAACTTTTGTCGGAATCATCATCGGCTTTTGCATTCTTAAAATAAGAGAGGAGCATTAATTATGAAAAAGAAAATGATATACAGTGTGATTGCCATTTCATTAATTGCCGCCATAGTGTTCGCTTATATGCAAATGAGCGGAAATAAAACTGGTAAGTATAAAGCTAAGGAGAGCCTGGAGGAATTTTTAGAACAGACTTATCCCGACATGGACTATGAAATCAAGCGGTCGGTAGGGTATGGATGGACCGATGAAACGTATGAGTTCCATGTAGTGGTAAAGAATTCAAAAGCAGTTGAAACCACCTATCGGTTCTATGTCTCCGGCATCGAACCATATGAAGTGTATAGTGATACAATCCATGAATCCAAGATAGAGAAAGACGCATCCAAAAAGCTAAATGCGGAGGCAGAACAGTATATTCTAACGCTCCTCCAGGAAAAAATCCCGCAAGTCGATTCTGTGGATACCGATGTGGAAGTATACAACGAAGTTACCGAGGAATGGACGCCGCAGATGAAAACGCCAAAGCCCCTTCACATTATGCTGGAAATGGAAAAAGGCGATGTAACAAAAGAACAGATGGTTCAGCAGTGCAAGATGATACAGGAGCTATTGAATGACGAATCGATCGATTATGATACTACCGAGGTGGGATATCGAAGTATGGTGAACGGAGAAGAAAATTATGAGTATGTTAGTTTTACTCCAGGCAAGGAATTGACCATAAATGATTTGAATTAAAAACGAATAAGACTTTCACTTAAATATTTTCTATGGACCGCATCGTTTGTTAGCCGTAACTGCCAGTTCGGTGTGGATTGATAAGTCAGGCGTGTCTAGAGCTAGTCGTTTTTTAGAAAAGGGGAATGCTGTATGATGACCTATCCTTTACAAGAATCCGATTATCCAGTAATCGAGGCTGCAAGGGAAAAGATCAAAGCGCTGTACGAGGAAGATAAGCACCATGTAGGGGCAGCGTTGAAGACAAAGTCGGGTAAAATTGTAGCTGCGGTACATATGGAAGCATATGTCGGCCGAATCACGGTGTGTGCTGAAGCCGTTGCGATTGGAAAGGCGATATCGGAAGGGGAAAAAGAGTTTGATACGATCGTGGCTGTGAAGCATCCCTATTCCGATGAAATCAATAGAGAGTTAAAGGTGGTCAGTCCTTGTGGGATGTGCCGGGAACTGATCTCGGATTATGCAGAGGATTGTTTTGTGATCATAGAGGTGGACGGGGTAACGGTTAAAACGAAAATCAGCGAGTTGATCCCTCTGAAATATACGAGGGGATCGTGAAACAAGAGGAACATGCAAAAGGCAATCCTTCATACCAAAGGGTTGCCTTTATCACTTTATTTGATCCGCGAAATGAAGTCATCCAATTTATCCAATGTGGTGATATTCTGGTTACATTTCATACTATCGTTACAAATATAGTTTCCTTTTTTTATGAATGTGCCTTGAACGGTCCCTTTTGTTTCAGACATGAACATCCCGACTTCCTCAAAGCGGCTGCATATCGCGCAGATCCCTTTTTTATGAGAAGGTTTGAATGTCCCATGCAGTCCAACCAGCTTATTATGCCAGGGGGTGATGATGAATTTCTTTCCAGAGCCCTTATCGTCCCATCCCAAGTAGGATATCTCTCGTAAATCGATGTTCTCCATTTTGGGGGCCTTTAATTTCTTCGCCTTCGGAAATAACTTCTTGACCGTTTGTTCCGTTACTTCTTTAAAAGGGATGACATAGGGTTTGAGTTCCAAGAGAAAGGCTTCAGCATGGGCAGGATCCTTGATGGTGTCGATGGGATCCAGAAGTTGCTTGTGCCTGTCATCCAGTTCATTGAATAAATTAAGCACTCTTTCTTTTGCAACGGACTTGACTGTATGGACGACATCTTTATCGTTGGCTGTTGCGTGTCCATTTATCAGTATCTGCGTTTGTAATTTGATGAAGTTATATTGTTCACTTTTGATAAAGGGTTTCATTTCCCAACTCCTGTTCATGTTCCTGTTGCTTTCATTTTACAGAATCCGCTTTTTGAATGAAAGGTGGAAAATGTTTAGGAAACAAATTTGGCATAGAAATAGCACTGATCTCTTTCATCAGTGCTGCGAGACAAGCTCTATTTGGAATAAATGATTTTTTTTATGGTTTCCGTTGAGAGAAAGTGTTTCTCCGCTAATTGATGGATAGCGGTCCCGGTTTTAAAGGCATATTTAATCGAGGCATTTCGCTCATCAATTAATTTCCGGGATCCAGAACGTGTTCCCCATTTATAATGCGTTTGATCAGGTTTGGGAATATAGATGGTTTCCCCTTGCACATACTTTTGAATTTCCTGAATCAATGCCTCGGGTAAAACGGCTGTTGCTTTTACATACGTCATTTCTGCCAGCTCCTTATTTTTTGTTCCGAATGAAATAAGGGGCAAAGCCTGTTTAATAGAAATGATAAAAGATGGGCGATGTTCGTTTACTTCATTTCCACCCCATGCAAAGTATCGCCTCCACTATCAGGCTTTGCATGAGACGCTGCAGAAGGTGGCAAAACACGTTTCATTGCCATCATTACACCTCCTTATCGAATTCCCTTTATTATAAAATATCTCAAGAACATTGCAAGGAAATTCCATTTTCATCCTGGCGTTATGCTGATTGTTTGCTGTTGCGCACCGTTCATGAAATAATTGGATGAGAAAACCAATTATCCAGTATGGGGGCTGATTTTATATGAAAGTATTCGTAGTTGGAGCAAATGGGCAGATTGGGAAAAAGGTAGTTACGTTATTGAAAGAAAGTGAACATAGTGTCCGGGCCATGATTCGAAAAGAGGAACAGAAGAAATCATTTGAAGAAATCGGAGTCGAATCAGTGGTCGTCAGCTTGACGGGAACGGTGGAAGAAATTTCAGAAGCGGCGAAAGGGTGCGACGCCATCGTGTTTGCAGCAGGTTCCGGGGGCAGCACAGGGGCTGATCAAACCTTATTGGTAGATCTTGACGGCGCAGTCAAGACAATCGAAGCGGCTGAAAATTTACAGGTGAAGCGGTTTATCATGGTCAGCGCTTTTCAGGCAAACAACCGGGAAAACTGGAGCGAAGCCATTAAACCGTATTATGTGGCCAAGCACTATGCCGATCGAGCACTGTTGCATAGCGATTTAACGTATACAATCATCCGGCCGGGCGGTCTCGTGAACGAACCGGGAACAGGCCAGGTGACGGCTGCCGAGAAACTGGAAAGGGGCACGATCCCGCGGGAGGATGTGGCCAAGACAATTGTGGCTGCCTTAACCGAGGAACATACCTATAACCGTTCCTTTGATTTGATTGCAGGGGAAACTCCAATTGCTGAAGCGTTGAATTCCATATAAGATAGGAAGAACGAATGAGCAGGGCCATCCCAAATGGATGGCCCTGCTTTTGCGTTTATCAGGCCAGCTCTGGTTAACCAAACAAAAACATTATCGGCTACTGAAATAACGTTATTTTAGTCTTCAGAGTTCTTTTTCCTTGTATCGAAAGACCCACTATCATGCATGAAACTATTTTTATTTAGATAATAAGAAGCACTAAAATGATTTTTCGGAATAATTACTAAAATAGTTTTTGACAAACGTACCACTGCATTTTATAGTTAGGAGTGTTGTGTTGTGGGTTTGTACGAATCGGTACTTTGAATCGCAGGCACTTCTCTTATCTAATGATTAGGAGAATTAGAACATTGGAGGTTTCGTAATGTCACAGAAAGCACCACTTTCTTTTACATTGGTTACAGGTTTAATGCTATTTGCTTTGTTTTTTGGGGCAGGTAATTTGATTTTTCCTGCCATGCTTGGTCAATCCTCTGGGACCAACTTATGGTCGGCTAACCTTGGATTCATCCTTACCGGAGTTGGATTGCCTTTTATCGGAATCCTGGCATTTGGTATTTCAGGTAAAAATGATGTGCAGTCACTGGTAAGCCGGGCGCATCCTATGTTCGGTTTGATTTTCACAATCGTTCTTTATCTATCGCTTGGACCATTATTCGCTCTTCCGCGAACCGGAAGCGTATCTTATGAAATAGGAATTAAGCCATTCCTTCCAGATGGAGTCGGTTTTTTACCTTTGTTGGTCTTCACCATCATCTACTTTGGCGTTGCTTGTCTCTTATCTATTAATCCCTCAAAAGTTTTGGATATTGTCGGAAAAATATTAACTCCATTATTATTAATTTTCATTGCCATCCTGATCATTGTGGCGATCATAAACCCAATGGGGGACATTCAAGCTCCTATAGCAGACTATTCTGACAATTCATTCTTTAAAGGATTCAAAGAGGGCTATTTAACAATGGATACCCTGGCATCCTTTGCTTTTGGTATCATTGTGATCAATACCATCAAGGATAGGGGCATCACTTCCAAGAAGGAAATTCTGAAGTTCTGTACTAAAGCCGGTTTGATTGCAGCCTTCCTGTTAATGATCGTTTATACGTCATTAACATATGTAGGGGCAACTAGTGTGGAATTGCTTGGCCAGTTAGGGAATGGCGGCGACGTTCTTGCCCAAGTATCGAACCACTTTTTCGGTTCTGGAGGTGCAGTGTTATTAGGCCTGATTGTGATTGCCGCTTGTTTAACGACGAGCATCGGCCTGATTACGGCATGTTCTACTTACTTTAACAAGTTGTGGCCATCTGTATCCTATAAAATCTTTGTGGTCATTTTTTCTGCATTCAGTGCAGCGGTGGCCAATGTCGGCCTAAGCAACTTAATCGAGTATACGGTGCCGGTATTGACGGCGCTCTATCCAGTTGCCATCGTCATCATCGCGTTGACATTTTTACATCCCCTTTTCAAAGGGAGATCGGAAGTGTATTTGGGAAGTCTTTTCCTTACCTTGATTTTCGGGATTTATGATGGACTCATTGCTTTCGGGATACCAAAGAACCCGGTTACTGAATTTTTGACTGACTACCTGCCATTATTCAGTGTAGGGGTAGGTTGGGTCATTCCTGCCATCGTTGGTGGGATAATCGGCTATATCGTAAGCCTGATAAAAGGGCAACCGGTAACGAATTAGAATGTAAGGCTAGAAATGATACGATTATGAATGAAAGGAGCTGTCTTTTTTGACGGCTCCTTTTTGATTAAATGCAGATGTTTGTCTTTACTGGAAAAGAACTTTAGAATGAGGAAAAAGGAGTGGAGTGAGATCGTGATGAATACGTTGCCAGAAAAAATAGCGAATATTTTACATATGAATAAGAAAAAACCTGTTCAATTTCAGGAGCTGATTTCCAAAGGTGGATATTTGCCACCCGAGATGGATTTGATGGTCGATGCGATTTCAGCGTTGAGCATGGGGAAAAACATTTTGTTAAAAGGTCCCACAGGGGCAGGGAAGACGAAGTTTGCGGAGACGTTATCCCATTTATTCAACCAGCCGATGTTCAGCGTCAACTGTTCGGTCGATTTGGATGCTGAGAGCTTGTTGGGCTTCAAGACTTTATCCTTTAACGAGGGCAAACAGGAGATTGAATTCGTTCCGGGACCCGTGACAAATGCGATGAATCACGGAACTTTCCTCTATATTGATGAAATCAACATGGCGAAGCCTGAAACGTTGCCGTTGATCAATGGGGTGCTTGATTATAGAAGGACGATCACGAATCCATTTACGAATGAAATCGTCACGGCAAAAGAGGACTTCAATGTGATTGCGGCCATCAATGAAGGCTATGTCGGTACAGTGCCGTTGAATGAAGCGCTGAAAAACCGGTTCATCGTGATTGAGGTTCCCTATATTGAAGGAGAGCAGCTTAAGCAATTGATCGAAACCAATACGAAACTGAAGGATGCACGGACCATTGAGCTGTTCGTCAAGCTATCGGGTGATTTGATTCATGCCGTGAATCAAGGGAAAGTGGCTGAGGATGCAGCATCGATACGGGCACTGCTTGATGCGTGTGATTTAAGTGTACTGATCCCACCTAAGCGGGCGATTCTTCGTTCAATCGTGGATAAGCTTGATGAGGAACGGGAGCGGGAATTTGTGAAGAACTTGGCCGACACATTATTCTAACTAGGAGAATGCCGCATGAAGTATATTCGATTCAACGATTCAATTATTGATACGGCGCTTTTTTTGCAGCTTCAGGATTTATCGACGGTTTTATCCGGTATTCCAGAACTGGAATTTGAATACAACTATGGATCTTTCCTTGATTCTGTAAACAGTAAAGTCACGGCGAGTCATTTTTGGGAAAACGGCAACCAAGAGGTAAAGGCTGCAGGATTGAAGACGGATGTCCTTCTCAGGACGATTGGGACCCTTCATCATTCGAGCGTGAAGGATTTACAGTCCTATCGGGAAGTCATCGAGGAAAGCGGGCTTCCAAAGTTTTCGGCAGAGCTGTTTACCTTATTCGAAGATGTACGACTTGAAGAATTGATCAAAAAAGAGCGCCCGGGAACAAAGAAGTGGTTTTCTATACGCGAGGCGTATCTTACGCAATACTTTGAAACGCAATCGGCTGCGAACGTAACGAGGAGCTTTGCACTTGATGAACTGTTCTGCCTGATTTATTTACTGCTTCATTCCGATCGTCCGGATCCGATTTTTCCACGAGCCAACGGACGCCAGGTGGAGGCATTGGAAAAAATCAAACCGTTGATTTATATGGTGTTTGAAGCAAGGAAAACGAGTGATATCACAAGAATTTGCGAACAAATCGTCTTCCGTTTGAATGAAGAGTATCAAGATAGCATGAATGAGTATTTCATCTTCCCGGTCGCGAATGTGGAACAGTATACAGCCAACACGCTTTTCGATGAACTGACGCGAAACGATGAGTTAGCGAATGATGACACAGAAGATGTGGATGAAGAGAATAGCGAGTTCATCGATGAAAAGTTCTCGACATGGCACCGGGAGAATAAGAATGGCGAGAACCCTTCCACCTTCCTTCAGTTTGAATTGGAGCAGGGGACGAAAACGAGCATGCTGGGTGGCGGTGCACGGGAAGCGGAAGATGCTGACCAGGCGTTGGCCTCGATTCAAGGCTCTTCCGGTGAAAGTAAAGAAAAGGACTACAAGCAACAGGAGACACTCGAGAAAAAGCAAACGAATGCCGGGAAGAACGGAGATTATCCGTTTGGCGAGGATAATAAAGATGCCGTCATGATAACCAAAAAGGCGAGGGCGTCAACAATCGATGAGGAAAAACGGTATCGAGAGTTCGTGGCTGACATCGAACCTTTCAAGCGGAAGCTTTCCAGCACCATCGAAAAGACGCTTGAAAATAAGAAGAATGCACCAAGAAGAGATTTGGCGTTCGGAAGGTTATCCAAGAAGTTGCTGCCACTCGTACTGGATGAAAACCCGAGGGTCTTTTATAAAAAGAACCAGGAGTCCAAGGAAATCGATGCCGTGTTCACACTTCTTGTCGATTGCTCGGCCTCGATGCACAATAAAATGGATGAAACGAAGCGTGGCATTGTCCTCTTTCATGAAGTGCTGAAGAAATTGAAAATCCCCCATTCAATCGTCGGATTTTGGGAAGACGCCAATGATGTGAAAGAAGGGTACCAACCGAACTATTTTCATGTGATTCACTCCCATTCCGATTCTCTTTACCAGAATGCCGGCGCGAAGATCATGCAGCTTGAACCTGAGGAAGATAATCGGGACGGTTACAGCATCCGCGTCGCCACTAAGGAATTGGAAAGAAGGCGGGAGAAGAATCGCTTTCTGCTCGTCTTCTCCGATGGCGAACCGGCTGCTGCACATTACGACCAGAATGGGATCGTCGATACGCATCTTGCCGTATCCGAAGCACGTAAAAAGGGAATCGATGTCATTGGCATGTTTCTAGCGGATGGAAGCATAGAGGAAAGCGAAGAACTGACGATGAAAAACATCTATGGCAAAGAAAGGCTGATGGTTCCCACTGTATCTGAATTGCCAGAGCACTTTACCCCGCTGTTGAAGAAACTGTTATTAAAGACAATATGACGCCTGGAATTTTTGAGCACGCTTCTGTCTATTCATCATATTCTAGACTGTAACCTAGATGAGGAGTGACAGAGATGTACTACACAAGACAGAACTTTGGCGGATATGGAAACTTCGGGGGATTCCCGGGAGTTGGAGGATATGGTGTTCCAGGAGGGTTTGGTCAACCAGTTGGGTATCCGATGTTTGGTGGCATGGGTGGTCATCCGGGAATGGGCTTTCCAGGAGGATTTCCGATGCACCACGGTTATGGCGGACAGAATAGCTTTCCCATGCAGATGCCAGGTGGCATGGGCGGACATGGAGGAGCCTTTCATCCATACCCGATGCATGGCGGCATGGGCCAAGGCGGCGGATATCAGCAATATTGAAACAGGAAAAAAGAGCCAGAGGAGATCAATGTATGATCTCCTCTGGCTCTTTTTGTTTGGCTCTTTGATCAATGCTGTTTGTTCGGCAACCTTTTCTCTGGGTGTCCGTTCCCCTGACGGCGTTTATTATCCGCTTCTTTTTTTTGCTGTTCCTTGATTTTCTTAACAAATTCCTCAGAACGTTCCATGCATAAAACCTCCTCCGTTATATTCTTTTTTACTATAACCAGAACGACTATGATTCATGAGGAAATCGAGCCGGAATTTACCCTGTGTGGCGAGAACATCCATAACTTAACAAATTATCCTGTATCCTTTTCCGAACCTGGAGCGTCATTTATATAGAAGGGAAAGGGGATGAACATGAAAAAGAGAAATAGGACGCTCAGGGTCATGCGGTCAATCCTATTATTTGTTGTGGCCATATCCTTGGCTTGGGTCGCTTTCCATACGGTCATGAAGGCCTATGAACAAAAGAAACACCCGGTATGGGGGCAAATGGTGGAAGTGGATGGAAAGGAGATGCATGTGTATGCCAAAGGCGAGGGGGAGCATACGATTGTTCTATTAAGCGGTTTAGGAACGGCGGCGCCTGTCTTGGATTACGAACCATTGATTGACGAGATGGCAAAGGATAATAAAATCGTCGTAGTGGAGCCATTTGGCTATGGTTGGAGTGAGCTGACGAATAAGGAGAGGACCGTGGAAAACGTCGTGGAGGAAATACGAACGGCCCTGAAAAAATCAAAGATAGAAGGTCCATACATATTGATGCCCCACTCCCTATCCGGAATCTATAGCATGTACTATGCCCATGAATATCCAAACGAGATCAAGGCCATTATCGGAGTGGATTTCACGTTACCGAAGGCATTGGAGTATTTTGAGGAGCCTGCTCCTAGCATGCCTGCCTATTTGAAGTATGTTGCACCCACTGGATTGGCACGAATAGCTTCTTACGTGAGCGCGGAAAATGTCCTGCCGATTGCGGATGAGGGTATATATTCAGAAGAAAATCTAGACATGACCAAAACGATTACGGCTTGGAAAGTGTACAACCGAAATATTGTCGATGAAGCAAATGCGATAGAGGAGAATGTGAACAAGACGAAGGAGATGTCCTTCCCTTCAAACATGCCGCTCCTGATCTTTGCTGCCAAAAGAGATAAGGTAACAGAAGATGGTAAATCGAATGAAACGTTTTATCAAGAGCAATTGGGGGAGAACCCTTTAAATGAACTCGTGGTCTTAGAAGGCCATCATTATCTTCATTGGACGCGCTATAAGGAAATGGGTGAACATGTTCGTCATTTCACGGCACAATTAGAAGACCGGTAAAGGAAACTACTGAATTCTGAGGGGGATTTTTATGCCGAAGGAAGGTGATATATTTCCTATGCTTGAAACAAAACAATTAGTGGAAAAGCATGGGTTTATAAGTAAGGATTATTAGGTTAGTTGTGGTGAATCTGATGATTCATATATGTATTCCTTCCGAAACAAGAATTTGAGGGAGGTGGCTGGGAATTTAAACTATGCCCCTAATTCCTATTGGCCATTAAAAAAAGAAATAGGGATAAAAACTGAAATCTCCAGTTTATTATCCCTATTTCTTTTCAATTATTCTTGAGTATACTGTTGATTTTTTCTTTGAATATAGGCGCGAAACTTTCAGAGTAAGAATTCGTTAAATGTCTATCATCGCGATGAATGACGATGTTTCCTATAATAGGCTGATATTTACCGTCTATTTTAAAGTAATTGGTTAAATCCATTTTATTCAATGATTGGTTCTCACTTTCGAATTGCTTCCAAAAGCTTTCGTCTTTCTGATTATCTGTTTTATTCATTTTTTTTATGGTTTCTTCAAGTCCAGCTGTTTCTAATGATTCCAACACATTAAAACTATATCTTGGGCTATCACGAATAGCCAATACTTCAATGTCATATTCATCTTTAACAAACTGTAGCTGATCAATCATTTGTTGTTGTATTTTTTCGTTAGACGTATCAGCAGCCGTAGCTTGGGATACGATTAGATCCACATCTTCATTTTTTAGATAGTTTAAAGCATTATTGACCCAGATGCCTTTCAAATCGTCATCCGAGTAACCTGTTGAGAATCGTGTACCTGAACGAGTGATATTTAATATACGATAATTCTCATTTTTCGTTGCTTTTAATAGGGCACCTAACCAATGTTCCGAATGGGAACTACCCACCAGCGCGATTGTAGCATCGTAATTTTCAGTTTCGCCGTATTCTCCGACTTTTAGGTCACTTTCCTTTAACCCTTGGTTACTGCCATCCAAATGTGCTTTCGGTAGATCATTAAATACATCGGAAAGGGCAGGTAATGGGTCTTCGTCAGGGACATCATCAGGGTTATTTACAGCTAAGGCTCCTGGATAATTCTTTGTATCCATTACCTTTTGGGGCTTAGATTGGTCTATATACATTTGTGTCAAAAGAGAACCAATTAAGAGTATATTTATACTACCGAGTATCGCAAGTCTTGAAAATGCATATTTATTGTTAGACGAGCTTCGAAGGGGTGCTTCAATATATCGTGTCATTAAAAATGAAAGCGCGACAGAAGAAATAATAATTAGAAGTCCAACGACTACCCCTGGAGTTTCTTGGACATTATAACGATAAAATTCCAATATTACCCAATGCCACAAATAGATTCCAAAAGATATCCCTCCTAGCTTCACCATTAGAGGTGAACCTAAAAAGCGTTTGATACCGTATTTTGTCTCACGTGTACCAGACAGAACAATGAATAAGGCGCAAGTCATTGGCCAGATGGCAACATACCCTGGAAACATTTCAGAAACGTTGAAAACTATTCCAGTTAAAACTAAACCGATTAGTCCTAACCAACCTATAATTGTAGCAATATATTTGTTTATCTTAATTGATGATAAATTGACACAGAGCAAACTACCTAAAGAAAATTCCCATACACGTGTCATTGTTATGAAATAAGCCCAAGGTTGATCGACAGCGGTTAAATATATAGAGTATATAAAGGAAGAAACAAATAATACTCCTAAAATCGTATTAATTAATGTTTTAACTTTAGTTAATTTATATTTTTTTATTATAAATAAAATTAAAGTAAACACTAAAAACCAAATCAGATAAAACTGTCCTTGTATAGACAAAGCCCAAAAGTGTTCAACGGGTGATTTCATTTGACTGGCATCTAAATAATCTGTGCTAGAAAAAGCGAGTTGCCAATTTTGATAGAAAAACATGGAGGCAAATACTTCGCGTATAGTTTTACTTAAAATTGAATCTGGTAGTAAAAACCAACTTAAAATCAGAACAATTCCGAGAATGCAAAATACGGAAGGAAGCAATCTTTTTGCTAATTTTGTAATATATGCCCGAAAACTAAATTTACCTGTTCGGTTTATTGTGGAGATAATGGAAGTTGTAATTAGAAAACCTGAAATGACAAAGAATACATCCACCCCTCCAGAAACACGGTTAAGCCATATATGATACACCGCTACTAGTAGTGCAGCAATAACACGTAACCCCTCGATTTCGGGTCTGAATTTCCTTTCAATATTAATTAAAGGTTTCCTTTGTTCATTTGGAAATGATGGTTGTTTATTTTGTTTTAATAATGGTTGGTTCATTTAATTATCTCCTATACTTTTTATCTTGCTTAATTAAACATTTACAAAATAAAATTATATCATTATAAGAAGAGTTTCTGTCAATATAGTAGGAAATTTTCCTTAGTATGTATTTTAGGACCTGAATTTAATAGGTTGGAAGTAAAGTGAAAAGCAGAGATTAGACGGGGAATCACCTTGAAGGAACATGGAGAAAAATTTATGAAAAAGCCACCTATTCTGTATAAGTGGCTTCCTGATCGTTATATGGTATAACACATTTATTTTTCTAAACTCCACAATCCATACGGGTTGTAAAAAGGATGGTCTTCCTCGTACCTGAAGTCTTGACGGCTAGTCAATGTAAAGGTGGGGGCATCCGATTTTATCCGGAAATCCTGGCCATTTGTGAAGGTAGGTCTTTCCCCAAGGTTATAAAAGTTGAAGGTGCTCAGTAATGTCACCGCATCTTTTGGGCTCATCGTGTTTGGCGTGACGACATCTGGGAGGCCAAAAGCCTTCATTCCGAATGAACCATAGTGGTCGTCCTCGCCGATGATGGTGACAAAGTGGGCATAAACCGGGATGATATCCGGGTTCTTCTGTAAAGTTTGCCAGGCTTCCTTCGTATGAGCCATGCCCGACGTTTCGATTTTCACAGCCATGCCGCCAGCTTTAAGCAAGGCCGACCCAGCATCAATCAGGTTTATGACGGCCTCAAAGTCAGATACTTCCGCAATGATATAGACCGTGAAGGTATGATGATCGATTTCGGTCAACAGACTTTCAGGAAATGCCCCTTTACTGGCATAATCGAAGGCCTCTTTCAAATGAGGTTCATACTCATACACTTCGATAGGAAATGTAATATTCTTTTCTTTGTTATGCAAAACGTGTCCAGCCAACAGGTATCCATCGCTTTGCGTAGCCACCGCCTGAATCAATTCCGTGCGGTTCTTCCACACTCCAGGTATTCCGATAATAATTTCGGTCATGACGCACCTCGACTTTCTTTTTTTTACTATACTACGTCTTCTGCCGGTTTGTCTTATTGTATAATAGTGGAAAAGGGGCGATTCTTTTGAAAAATTACACCTCGATCTGTTTGCTTTTATTCAGTTCCAGCATTTTTTTGGGGTTAGCGTTAAGGAGTGTTTCGGAATACCCCATGCTTATCGGCGTGAGTATAGGGACGGTCTTCCTGATTCTGGCCATGATTACTGTAGGGATAAGAAACAGAAGGCAGACCTGATACTTTTTCTAGTGGAAAATTCATAGTGTGTAGGACTTTTTCAAATTAATGCAATTGATGTATAATATAAGCGAGTGACGGTATGTGATATTTTTACTAGAATATAATTTGTAGATTCACTCGTGGATCTATGGAAAAATGGTAATGGAATTTACCATATCAATCGATTTTTGTTTATCCAATGATGAAAGAGAGTGGAATATAATGGGTCGTAAGTGGAATAATATCAAGGAAAAAAAAGCGTCTAAAGATGCAAATACTAGCCGTATTTATGCAAAATTCGGACGTGAAATTTATGTGGTAGCCAAACAAGGTGAACCTGATCCGGAATCGAATCAGGCTTTACGTGTCGTATTGGAACGTGCGAAAACGTACAATGTACCAAGAGCGATCATTGACCGTGCAATCGAGAAGGCAAAAGGTGGTTCTGAAGAGAACTATGATGAACTTCGCTATGAAGGCTTCGGACCTAATGGATCCATGGTGATTGTGGACGCACTGACAAACAACGTTAACCGTACTGCTTCTGATGTACGTGCCGCTTTCGGTAAAAATGGAGGAAACATGGGGGTCAGCGGATCTGTTGCCTATATGTTCGATGCCACGGCCGTTTTCGGGATAGAAGGAAAGAATTCCGAAGAAGTACTAGAATTATTGATGGAAGCGGACGTTGATGTTCGTGATATCATCGATGAAGAAGATTCGGTTATCGTGTATGCGGAAACTGATCAATTCCATGCTGTACAACGAGCATTCAAAGATGTAGGCATCACGGAGTTCACGGTTGCCGAGCTTACCATGCTTGCACAAAATGACCTAACACTTCCTGCTGATGCACAAGAGCAATTCGAAAAAATGATTGATGCATTAGAGGACTTAGAAGACGTTCAACAAGTTTATCACAATGTGGATCTTGGTTGATTATATAGAAAAGCGGGCCTGTGAGATATAATCACAGGCCTTTTTTAACGGATTAGGAATGGAAAAGAGCCTGTTTTGATGACAAAACAGGCTCTTCACATTTATTCTTTTACTTTGATTCCATATCGTTTACGGTCTTGTTTCACTTTTTCAAGTTCGGACACGGTAACGAGTTGGTAGCCTTGCTGGTCCAGCTGTTTTATGATTTCGTCAGCCGCTTGGGCGCTGGTTTTGTAAATGTCGTGCATGAGGATGATCTTCCCGTCTTCCGCTTTGTTCATGACTTTGCGGACCACTTTCTTCTTGTTCCGGAGCTTCCAGTCTTCCGGGTCTATTTCCCAGAGTGCGACATCCATATCGCCTATATGTTTGCGAACCTTATCGTTTATTGCACCATATGGCGGACGGATAAGGGATGGCTCGTAACCACTGGCTTTTAGGACGGCAAGTTGTGTTTTGTTAATTTGACTCTTGATCTTTTTCTTGTTTAGGCGTGTCAGTTGCGGATGATCCCAGGAATGGTTCCCGATTTCATTTCCTTGTGCAATCATTTTTTGCAAGACCTCTGGATAGTGCTCGACACGGCTTCCTAATACGAAGAAGGTCGCATGTGCTTGATGTTTGTTCAAGGACTTCAGGATGGCCGTCGTATTGTCCGGATGAGGTCCGTCATCGAATGTGAGGGCGATCACCTTTTGGGATGGATCGATCCAATCATTCTTTGGAGGAAGCTTGGCGACAATATGCTTGGGCTGCCTTTCCTTCACGCGATCTTGATTCATGTTCTTGTTTTGATATGTATCTAGCAAGCTATCTTTGAATAACTCTTTTTTGATAGCGATGGATTGTATGGTGGATGAATCTCCGTCTTTTTTCGGTTTCATATAGAAAACCAGCGTGTTTTTCAATACGGAAAATGAATCAAAATTGTCCATTTTCGGATCTGTCATTTTCTTGATCATGTCTTCGGTAAGTGTTTTGTCTTTCTTATCACTTAACTCTTCAAAGGCAATGTCGGATAAGACCGATAAATAATCAGTATCAGAATAAAAAATGTCATCTAAAGAGAGGATTTCTTGAGAGGGAATATCATATGTGAAAATGTTATATTCCGATTGTTTTTTACCTGCAATTTGTTGATATTTATCGAAGGAAATCGTGATGGTCTGTTTGCTGAAATGAAGGATTTCATAAGTGATGTTCAACTCAGAAGAAGCTTCTCCATCGACAGCCTTCCATTTCTTTTGATACTCCTTTATTTCTTTATGAATATAGGATTCTAGCTGCTCATCGATTGACTCTTGATGGAATATCGGCCTGCTTACTGAAAATCCACCTTTTGTATAATCGTTAACATCCGTTTGAATATCCGCATCCGGATAATTTTCATCTATGGAATAAGCGGAAACTGTATGCTTATTTTTCAACAGTTTAATAGCCAATCCGGACAAGCCCAAAACCACAGTTAGACATAAAAGAGAAATAAATACTTTTTTATAATTTGATTTGCTCATGATGCTTTCCCACCTCGTGATAATTCTACTATAATATAACTACAAAAGCCTTAAAAGTTTGTAAAATAATTCATTTTTTATAGGGTGAATTTTCCCTGGTGGTTTTTAACTAAGATATGACCTTCCTTGTGCCTATAGAAGTGGTATTTATTATCAAAAGTAATGGGACCGTTTCATGAAAAAAGCGGAGGTTGAAGTGTATCGTGGTGGAAGAAATGAACGTCCATGTTGACCTCTGTTTCTAAGCGGAAAAAGATTAGAGAGTTTTGGATTCATCGGCAGGAGAATGAAGCTTCATTTGATCGAGTTCAATCCTCAACTTCTCTGTTTCTATCAGATAGTTTTCGTGTTTGAGTTTTTCGAGTTCTATTTCGTCTTTAAGCATTTTATGCTTAATTTTCGCTTGTTCCTGAAAATGGTTTGTCACGATCGCGATAATAGGAATAGAGAATATCATGACAACGGTTATTGTGCCAACCATAATGTGCCCTCCCCTCAAGTGGAATTTTATGTCTTCTCTATATTATACAATTGTGGTTACATTTAGGAAGTGGTTTTGAAATAATTGGCTATTCCTTCGGAGGGAATAGGCGGAATGGCCAAGGGAAGGGAGCGGTTAAAATAAAAACTACGGAAATACCAGAGCCGAAATTAAGAGTTATACTGGCGCTAGCCATCATACTTGAATCCATATTTTTCATCGGCTTTTTCACCGGAATTCTTTCTAACCTGCATGTCTATATAGGTGCTGCTACTGGCTTGCTGATTGGGTTTGTCAGTTTATTGATCAGCGCCTATTTACTAGCGAAAAAATCATATGGTGCCATCTCGCTATGCATCCTATTCTTTTCTGTATTGATCACTTTTTTCACGTTCGTTGCTTATTTTTTACCCGAAGCAGGCTATCCACCACCCATTCGTTTGTTCTTTTAGTTAGAGGTATTATAAATGGGCTGGAACAGGCAATATAAATAACTAGATGGCCAAAGGAATAATAATGAGGGGAAGTTAAATGATTGTAGTATCTAAAGAAGATTTTCATGTAGTGAAAGAGAAAATAAAAGAAGCACCAATATTTGTTTTTAGTATATTAGATAACATAATTAATGGAACTGTATATTCAAATTCTAATAACCTTGAATCTCTTCTCATTAAAACTAATTCGGGATTATATTATGTTACAGGTACCTCAACGGACGAATATTTTTCCGGGAATTTAGTTAGTATTTTTGTAGAATCGGTCGTTAAAGGTAGACGATTTACACTGTTTTCTAATACAGAATCTTGGTGCCAAGTTATAGAAAAAACATTAGGTGAAAGAGAAAAAACATTAGGTGAAAGAATAAGAAGAATTGAACGATTTACTTTCTGCTTTGACCTGAATGCTCAACAAAAAAGAAAAAGAATATCGCATAATAACTACAATATAGAAAAAATAAATCAAGTTCATATTGAAAATTGCTTAGAATTTGATAAACAGTACTATGATGAATATTGGGATTCCACTTCTAATTTTCTTCAAAATGGTTTTGGGTTTTGTATAAAGGAAAATAATCAGATTATTAGTGAAGGTGTGTCAATATTCAAATCAGTGGATTATGCAGAAATAGATATAATAACCGATTCAAATTATAGAGGGAAAGGATTAGCCAATTTAGTTGCTGAACAATTTATTGACTATTGTCTATCCCAAAATATTCAACCACGTTGGGATTGTAATATTGATAATACTGCTTCTATTCAATTAGGGAATAAATTAGGCTTCAGCAATCCACAAAAATATGCTGTATATGTCAAAAGATAATTCATTATCAGGAACTATAAAAACGGTAAAACCGATAATGAAGGTTTATGTGAACTAGCTGTTTATTTTGAAATAGCATTGAATATATCACTCTTGATTTTTCATTTCGCAGTTTCAACGAACTCTGGCGTAGTTTAGATAATCCATAACAAATACTTTATTTCACAAGTTTATATAATTCCATAAATGTAATATACTTTTTGAATGGGGTACCACTGATCTGTAAAGGAGTCACTTACTTTGTGCGAAATTAAATTATATAGAGAGTTAGAACTCAAAATAAAACATCTTAGGAATATCCTTATTAAAACAGGGGTTCAAAAAGGTCTAAATCATAGGGAAACACTGACATGTAGTCAAAGGCTGGACGAGTTGATTTTGAAACAATTTCTAATAAGTAAGCAATAATTATTGAATGACACTAAATGTTTTCAAGACGTTATTCGTTTCTTTTTCCGGAATGGATATAACGCAGGGTGACGGAAGGGTGGGAATGATGGAGGATTCGCTGCAACATGGCAATATCCTTTGTGGCCTTATAAAACCAGTAAACGTTTTCCGTAACGTATGGTTGCCGACATGTTCCACGCCCGCAAACTCTGCGGCCTTGTTTAGCTGTCTGTAAGCCTGTGTAAGGGGTAGGGGAGGGGGTGTTCACCGCTTCCTAGACGGAATAAATAGGGACTCTGGACGTTTTTGGCGTACGCAAAGACCTCTTTGATGCAATTCGCGATATACATGTCGCGAATTTTTTGCGTTTTGCCTTCCTTTACCCGAAGGATCTTATGGTGTTTGCCTTTGAGGTCCAGGATCTGTTTCTGAACGGGTTACTCAGGTAGTGACCCTTTAGAGGTAGAGTTTTGTTCATACAGCTAAAAAGATGGTTCCTGTACAATACAGGAACCATCTTCTAGTTGCTTAACCCCTTTTTTCAGTTTGTCCTTGACTTGGGGAGTATATGATATGGAAACTTCCGATTCATTTTTGCTTCTTCATTACATAAGAGCAGCAAACTGTAATAATGCGCAACAAACGTTAAAATGAAATAGAACGAATGAAGAAAGGGTGATCCGTATGAAACTTAGTATTTTAGATCAAATGCCTGTAGCGAAGGGCGGTACATCAACAGAGGCACATGCTGGAAGTATCGAAATCGCCAAGCTTGGGGATGCACTCGGCTATGAACGCATGTGGCTGGCGGAGCATCACAATACAACGTCAATTGCAAGCTCTGCTCCTGAAATTAGTGCTGCCCATTTAGCTGCTATTACAAACCGTATGCGAATTGGTACAGGTGGTGTCATGATGATGCATTATTCACCGTATAAAATTGCCGAGGTGTTCAAAACATTATCTGCACTCAGCCCTGGTCGCATTGACCTAGGTGTGGGTCGCGCACCAGGTGGAGATATGGCTGCTATGGTGGCTCTTGCAAGTGGAAAACGTCCATATGTAGATGAGCAATATGACAAACTAGAAACGATTTTACGCATCATCAACGAAAAACCAACTGGCGATGCCGTATACGATGCCGTTGTCGCAGCACCTTCAAAAATCCAACTGCCTGAAGCGTGGCTACTCGGCTCAACTGGACAAAGCGCCAGGCAAGCAGGTGAAATGGGTGTGGGGTATTCGTTTGCGCAGTTTTTCCAAGGACAGCTATCAAAGCGAATCCTCGACATTTATAAATCTGCCTTCCGCCCGTCCTATTACATGCCGGAGCCAAAAATTCTTGTGACCTATGCCGCAAGTGTTGCCGAAACAACGGAAGAAGCACAATATTTATCGATGCCGATTCAAATTTCGCGCCTGAATTTAATGCGAGGTCGCTTAGATCCGACATTATCGCCTGAAGAAGCAAATGATTATCCGTTAACGGAGATGGATAAAATGATTTTAGAGCAAAACCGTCATTTATTATTAGCTGGTACGGCAGAGGAAGTACTCGACCAAATCCAGACACATATGGATTTGTATGGCTTTGATGAAGCCATGATTAACTGCAATCAATTCAGTCTTGATAGCCGTTTAAATACGTATAAATTCCTAGCAGAAAAGGCGTTCGTCTAGCACGAACGCCTTTTCATTCTCCAACTATTAATTGATAAGCGCCCCATGCTAGAATACCTGGCAAGCATAAATGAATACGAGTGTGTACTTAAACTCCATATGAACGTTGAATGCGTGCCAAAAAAAGTAATAAGAATGGCCAATAATCCTAAACATAAAAAGCCACAGGGAACATGGGTTACAGTAGGTGTTGAGGCGGCCTTTTTATTGTGAGCTAGAACGGTACTTCCGTTCATAATAAACGTTCCTTGTCCTCATAAATGAAAAGATGATAAATGATATGATTAATAAGAAATGGTACAGAACTTAGTAGGGGGAAATGTTTTCTTGAAAGTAGTTAAAATCATCTTAGCAGCCATTGTTATTAGTCTAGCCGCTTATAGTCTAAAAACGGAAACCGAGTTAATGCCGTATTATATGTTTTTCTTAGGGGCGCTTATATTGGTGACAGGGATAGCCGAACTTCAAAAAGACAAAAAGGGCTTTAAGGGGCACCTGAGCATTGGGATTGCTTTCTTTGTTTTCTTGGTTTCCATCCAGAGTTTTTTCATGGGTTAACCGGTAGGTAGCCTATTTTGAAAGAACAATAAATGATAGAAGGGCATGTTTTGATCGGTTTCAAAACATGCTTTTTCTATTGATTTGAATCAGAGGGGGAGACGATGGTCAGTTTGAAATGATCTTCACGTACATTCCTTTTTTGGCTTTCCGTTTAGCGCTTTCGTTCATCGTTTTAATAGTTTCTGATAAGGTAGAAGCAGGTTCCATATAGTTCATCCATTATTAACACTATGGGAACGCCTCACTTATCATGTCATGTCCATCCTGTTCACTTCATCCGTCAAACCCATCTTAAGCATTTCGGTTTTTACACATTCTTTCAATTCATCGTCTTCCTGTATGAGGTAGAAGTATTGCAAGTTTCGGATGGTTGCTAATTTGGTTGCCTCATCACTTCTATCAAAAAATTTCCCCAAGTCTTTTAGATTGATCGTTGAATCTCTGTTCATGGAAAACGTCTCCTGATTAGGACGGTCATCGCTTACAACCCCTAATGTATCAAAAGTAGGGAGGGAGGCCACTTTTTTTCTTTGATCACGTACAGTGACTTCGACATATTCGTATAAATCATCAAGGGGTTTACGGTTGAGTTCTTGTTGGATCCTGTTGCAGACGTAGGCACTTTGCGCTGAAAACTCCGGATCCGCGGTTGCTTCTTTAGTGACCCAATCCGAAAATTCCTGATATTCTTCTTTTTTTGAATAACCTAATAGGTTTTCGATCACCGAGGCATCATTCAAGGTCAGAATTACATCTATGAATTCTGCAAGATTTCTAGCTATGATTTTTACGTGATTTCCGAAATTCATGGGGCTCACGCAAACAATGAAGGCCTCGTCTAAATGTTGCACCCTGCCAAAATCGGTGAGGAATCCATAGTGGATCCCATCAGCCCCAATGCTTGCGAATGGGATGACATCATAGGGCGTGACATCGTAGGAATAATCATCATCTTGTAAGAATAGGGATAACTGATCGAATAAGCTGTGTCCCTCCTTTTGTAAATCTTGATCTAATTTAGTCAATGCTTGAAGAGCATGGGGGAATTCTTTGTATTTTCCTAGAACATTCACGTTCAAAGCCTCCTATAAAAGAAATAGTGTTTCCTACTATATTCACTATCCTTCGTCATCAAGCCTGCTTTTACAGAGGGAAAATTATTAATGATTGGAAGGCATGCCAAACGGGTAGGCTCCTCAAAGAGTCCTCCCCGTTTAAAATGTTTCACAAATGACCGAACCCGTCCTGGATATGTCGTAATCACCCAATGCGTTGATTTCGGACTGAAAGGGTTTCGATGTTAATATCTCCTTAACAACCGTTAAGAGCTGGTCAGTTTTTGGCGTCTTTAGAATGACCAAATCGTACCGTTCGGTTATTAATGGAACGAAGTCCACCCCGACGATTTTGGCCGCCTTTTCAATCCCGATTCCAACATCCGCCAACCCTGCCGAGACAGCCGAGGCTACACTCAGATGATTGGTTTCTTCCTGTTCATAGCCCTTAAGGCTTTGAGCGGATATCTGATGGAGTCTAAGCTGCTCATCAAGCAGGATACGGGCGCCGGACCCTCTTTCCCGATTGATGATCGTCAAGTCCTGATTCAAGTCAGACCATGTGTGAAGATGGAGCGGGTTGCCCTTTTGGACGTAAAAACCTGCTTTCCTTGAAACAAGGTTGATTAACATATAGGGATATCCAACCAAAATTTTCTTTATGTAAGGAAGGTTATATTCTCCTGTATCTCCGTCAAACATATGCATACTGGCGATATCCGCTTTCCCGTTGTACATCGAGATCAGTCCGTTCAAACTGCCGGTGTTGGACCGTAACGTTTTATAAGGTGAATCCTTTTCGATATATTGACCAAGAATATCTAGCACCATATCTTGTCCGCTTATGACAAGGTTATGCGGTTCCTTCGATTGCGCTTTTTGATTTTCGGTAACCGGAGCTGTGGTGGATGGGGACTTATGACCTTGAATGTAGTCGTCCAAGTCTTTTGCATCCATTCTCATCTGCCTGCCGACCCGGAAGACAGGGAGCTCGCCTTTTTTAACCAAATCATAGATCGTTAGTTTGGATACCTTTAATAATTGTGATACTTCTTCAATCGTATAGGATAGCTCTTTCGACATGATGTGCATCCCTCCAACTTTATTGTATCCTAGTGGCTTATATAAATAAATTCCGAGAAGGGAAAAGTAAGTATTACATTTCATCGTGTTTCTTATTATAATGAGTTATAACTAGTTATATCTACTTATAACTAGATAGAAAGGGGGATTGATTTTGAAGAAATTCCATCTTATCATCTCGATTCTATTTGTCATGGTAATCGGGGCTGGATGTTCATCGGATGAAAACACCGAAACGAAAAAAAAGGAAGCAACGAAGCAAGTCGATTTGACCATTTCGGCAGCTGCAAGTTTGCAGGATGCCTTGAACGACATTAAAGCAAGCTTTGAAAAAGAAACGCCAGATGTGAATGTGAACTTTAATTTTGGAGCGTCAGGAGCACTACAACAACAAATTTCCAAAGGAGCGCCTGTCGACCTGTTTTTCTCAGCGGCAGAAGATAAATTCGATACGTTAGTCGATGAGGGGCTTATCGATGACAAACAAGGCACCGACCTAGTCGGCAATGAGCTTGTGTTGGTGGTTTCAAAGGAATCGGATAAAGGAATCAAAACGTTGAAAGATGTTACGAAAGCTACGAAACTATCAATTGGTACTCCTGAATCCGTTCCCGCAGGTCAGTATGCGTTGCAAACGCTGAAAAACAGCGGCCTTTGGGAAGAGGTTGAAAAGAACGTAATCTATGCCAAAGATGTTCGCCAAGTGCTTACATATGTGGAAACGGAGAATGTCGATGCAGGCATGGTGTATAAAACGGATGCGCTGACTTCATCGAAAGTGGATATCGTCACAACGGCTGGGGAAGATTTACATGACCCGATCATCTATCCAGCAGGTGTGATCAAGGATAGTTCACATCCAAAAGAAGCCCAGTTATTCTATGATTATCTTCAAACGGAAGAGGCCATGAAGATTTTTGAAGAATACGGATTTACGGATGTAAAATGATGAAGGGACTGCCGGTTAGGCGGTCTTTTTTTTGTGTTATCATTCAATTTTATTCCTTATTTAGAAACTTTTTAATGTTCGAATCGTATATAATGGGGTCACAGATTGTGATGGATAGGAGAATTGGATGGCTTATATAAGAAAACATGCTTACTTGAAATTCACCCTGTTCTTTATTGGCATTTTTGCTATGAAGGTATATTGGGATTATAAAGAGGAGCACGAATTCCATTGGATGGAAAACTTATTTGATTCGTTGTTTTACGTTACATTTTATATCTTTATGATGTGGCTATGGGCAGATAATAGTGATAAGAAAGGGAGCAAAGAAAACGAAGTAGGGGGAGGTGCATCATGAGTGAGGGGATGGATTATCTGATTGCCGGGATTTTGGTCATCGCATTCACATGCGGATTTGCCATGCAGCTTCAACAGTTATTACTGCTTAGAAAACATAACAAAACGATACAAAAAAGGGTGTTATATGGATCCTATTTGCGTTGCATCGCTTACGCCGGGTTTTTATCGACCTATATCTTGAATATCCTGATAGGTGCACAGCTTGTCCCGAATGCGTTTTTTACAGAAAATAACACGAGCTTGGGGTGTATACTTTTTCTTGTGGTTTTAGTGTTTGCTACTTTGGTAGTGGGTCCTAATAAACCAGAGCGTATAAAGAAGGAGAAATTATGAAAAGGAAAAGAAAAATTATTATTGTACTGACCCTGCTTGTAGCCATTGTTATTATGATATCCGTGACTCCTCCGCTAGCAAAAAAGGTGAAGAGCAGTCCCATGCATGTTTTGTATACATATAACGTCACGAAATCCTTTTCGGAACATACGGATAAGACGGTTGAAGTGGCATCCGTGCCGTCAGGAGAAGTGAAGAAGAAAATGAATGGGGTGTATCATACGGATGTAAAGATTGAGGGAGCACCTCTAGATATTGAAAGTGTTGTGGCCGAAAGCTTAAATGAGCCGAGGGAGTACGGAGGGGAAAGTACACTGATTGGTCCAGATAAAGGATTTAAGGTGCGTAAATTTTATCGGACGAAGAATTACGATAAAGGAGAATACACTGTGACACGGACCAATAGAATAACGGGCAAGGAGAAGGAGTACACAGGAATTTATTATGAACCGAGTATTCAGGATCCCGTTATTAATTGGTCACGTGATTATAAGTGACGATCATTTGTCAATAAGAGAAGGCCGGACGATTCCTTTTTAGAGGAATCGTTTATTTAAGCTTCTGTTAAAGATTTGCATGAAGGTGGCTACTGACGCGGAAACTTACCTGGTGTGAGCCCGAATTGACTCCCATTAATCAATTCGGGCTTTTTAAAATATGTAAAATTTCACCTTGAATAAAGGTCATTGATGAATTCAGTGTCTTTATTGTTAAAGAATTCGTCTATTTCTTCTGCAGATGGCTTTCGTTGAACCGCAAAAGGGATTTGCTTCTTTTGAATCATTTCATCTATCTTCTTGATCGCAGGAAGGTTTCCTTCCAAAACCCCTTCCCACATATCGATTTTCTTCCCATCATTAAAATGGATGATGTACCTACCGTTAAAATGACGTTTGTGGGGAATCTTCGTGGTGGTGGTAATGGAATAGTCGATGACAACGCCTCGTACATCATCTTCCCAGGAATACTCGGTTTCTTTCAAACTCCAGAACGATGCAAACTGAATCTTTTCGTCACTTACCACGAGGGCATGTGTCACGCCTAAATAAAGAAAGGGCAAAGAAAGAAGGAGGGGCAATCCTGCTAATGTCATAATAAATTGAGCACCCTTTTTGAATGACTGAAAGGATTTTTCATGGATGCCTTGTTTCATCGTAAAATAGATCCCCCACGTTGTGAGGCCATATACGACTGCACAGATGAAATATACCCAATAGGAACTAGCGGGCGTTCCGTAAAACAGGACATCTCCCGTATCATGTATCTTCCTGTTGATCCAATAGAAAAGAAAGAACCACAGTGAAGAAAATAGGATGAACAGTAAGGAAAAGCGCCACCACACTGCTTTCTCTGATGTATTTTTTGCCACAATGACTCCCCCAGTCGATTGGTTATGATTACTAAACTATATCACGGAATTGGTAAAAACAACCATGATGATTTGTGTATAGGATAAAAGTGGGGTGGGTGTCATTCAGATAATTCCTTATATTGGATAATAGAAAGGGTTTTTATCGGTCGGTCAAGAATATATAACATAAGAGTATAGTGCTAGTGTGAATGAATGAAGCGGAGCGAAAGAGGTGAGTGCGGTAATAAATCGATTAAGAGAAATCGTGTAAGAAGAAGGTGGTTCGTATGAGGAAAGTGGAGGTTGTCTCTCATCAGGAGAAGTGGCCGCACATGTTTCAGGATGAATGCGAAAAGTTACTAAAGATCTTTGTGAACGATATTTTGAACATCCATCATATTGGGAGTACAGCCATCCCTACAATTCATGCCAAACCGGTCATCGATATGGTGGTTGAAGTGAAGTGGTTGAATCGAGTGGATGAGTATAATGCGGATATGGATAGGATCGGGTATGAAGCCATGGGTGAGTATGGAATCGCCCATCGACGTTTTTTCGTGAAAGGTGGGGACAAGAGGACTCATCATGTTCATGTCTTTCAACGCGGCAATGAAGAAATTATCCGTCACGTACGATTCAGGGATTATATGATTGCCCATCCAGAAGAAGCGCATAAGTACAGCCAACTCAAGAAAAGGTTAGCGAAGGTGTTCCCGAATGAGAGGGCTGAATACATAGAAGGAAAGAACAAGTATATACAAGAGATCGATAAGCGGGCAAAAAAGTGGGCCAATCCGCCTGATTGACATATCTACTTAAATAGATATAATGAACCCATGGATCATTTACTCATTTTTAAAGCATTATCTAATGAAAAAAGACAGTTAATCTTACAGTGGTTAAAAAATCCTGAAGAAAACTTTATTCATCAACAACATGATGGACAGTTCAATGATGGCGTGTGCGTCGGGAGTATCCAGGAAAAATCGGGTCTCGCACAATCGGTCATCTCCAGTTACCTTGATATGATGCAAAAGGCAGGGCTCTTGGAATCCAAACGGATTGGTAAGTGGACCTATTATCGCCGTAATGAGCAAGTCATCAAGGAATTAGGGGAGTTCATCAAAAAAGAGTTATAGGTAGAATTTCGCGGAAACTCTGCCTATTTTTTTACCATATCATATCTACATATTTAGATATGTTGAAATGAAATTGTTGGAAGAAGGGATAACACACATGAAAAACACGAATAAACAACTTCAAGACCTTTCTTTATCCGTTTTGGATTTAGTGACGGTTTTACAAGGAAAAGTGCCTGCGGATTCCTTTCACAATGGACTCGCTCTGGCTAGAAAAGTAGAGGACTTTGGCTACGAACGATATTGGTTGGCAGAGCACCATAATAGCCCAGGTGTCGCAAGTTCGGCCACTTCGCTATTAATCGGTTATATCGCCGGCGGTACAACCAAAATCAGAGTCGGTTCTGGAGGAATCATGCTACCGAACCATGTACCGCTAGTGGTCGCGGAACAATTCGGAACGCTGGAATCACTTTATCCGGGGAGAATTGATTTAGGCTTGGGACGAGCACCGGGAACGGATCAAATAACAGCACGGGCCCTACGACGGAATGTCGGTGGCTCCGGGGAAGACTTTCCTTCCAATATAGTCGAGCTGCAAAACTATTTAAGCACGAATAAATCCGGTCCAGTCCGGGCGTTTCCTGGAGAAGGCACGAATGTCCCTCTATGGATACTCGGATCGAGTCTATTCAGTGCAAGACTTGCCGGCATGATGGGCTTGCCATATGCGTTTGCGAGCCACTTTGCTCCATCGTATTTAAAGGACGCGCTAAAGCTCTATAAAGATTCCTTCCAACCATCTGAACAGTTAAAGGAACCCTATGCAATCGCCTGCGTGAATGTAGTGGCAGCCGATACTACTGAAGAAGCCGAACGCTTAGCAACATCCCTGAAATTGTTCTTCCTAAACGTGATCAGGGGAGGGCAGGAACTGCTGAAACCGCCTGTCGATAACCTGGATACGTACTGGAGTCCATACGAAAAAGCCGCCGTCAATCAGATGTTGGAGTACACATTCATCGGCGATTCTACTAAAATCAGCCATGAACTACAAGCATTTTTGGATGAAACGCAAGTGGACGAGATCATGGTCTGCTCACATATTTACGATCACGAAGCACGTGTTCGTTCGTACGAAATCATGTCGCAAATCGTTAAAACTAAATGACGACCTACCCCCGGGTGCATCTGCATCCGGGGGTTTTTCTGTGTTGATGGAGCTTTGGTAGGGGCGGCGTTTGACCGATAAATAGTGGGATTTGACCGATAAAATACTGAAATTGACCGATAAAAGCTGCAACTTGACCGATAAACCATCGAAATGGGCCGATATGGAGAAGGATTATCGAAAAATAGCAAAAAACTCATCAACAAAAGAGACCAAATCCTTGTTGATGAGTCCAATATCGCCAAAAACCCCCCATAATGCGTAATAATCACTGAAAATTCACCTTTTATTATATTAATATAGTAAAAATAACGAACGTATTAAATTTATGGTCGTTATTAAGAACAAAAATAAAAAGTATGGATGCATAAACATGCATAAAATCAGCCAAGCTGTTTTCTTTGTTTCAGTTATCAGACTAGTACAGTGTTTGGGTAAATACCGAATTAGGTAAAAAAGGTACTACTTGTCCATTTCTTGTGTAAATACCAAAGGCGAGCATTAGCCTTCGTTTTGGTCGTACTTTATATAATTTAACTAAACATACAAAAATAACCATATTTATCATACTATAAATATGAGTGCAATATCTCGAAGATTTTCGAAAAAAGTCATGTTTGTTAAAATGCAGAGTAGTGTGTGTGCTTTAATAGTAGGGCTGAGTTGAGATCAAACAAAATAGCATGTATCCCGCCCTAAGGAGAACTACTTAAAAGGCGTTCAAGCTCTTAAAAACGAAGGATTTATTTAGAAGGTAAATGTAATTTAATTTGGACAAACAACCTTGAACAAGCAATCTCTACATCCAATAAAAAAAGAAGAAGCAACCGTGTTCCATCTGGTTACTTCTTCTTTTATAGAAAATGCGAATACATCTATGTCAGTTGTCAGAATAGTGGCTGACACAGGGACGTGAGGCAGTTGGATTCGAATACCCTACTATTATTGTGCGGATTTTAATAGTTCTATGACCTTTTTCGCAACGGCCGCGCCTGATGCTGGATTTTGTCCAGTGACAACGCGATTATCAGCTACAGCAAATGCTGCCCAGTCATCGCCCTTCACGTAATTGGCTCCTCTATTGACAAGCTCATCTTCTGTTAAGAATGGAACCGCTTTGTCTAGTCCAAGTGCGATTTCTTCCGTATTTGCAAAGCCTGCAACCTTTTTGTCAGCAATTAAATAGTTACCTGCCGCATTTTTAATATTTAATAAGCCTACAGAACCATGGCATACAGCTGAGACGATCCCGCCATTTTCATGGATTGCACTAGCGATACTTTGTAACTTTTCATCTTCAGGGAAATCCCACATTACCCCGTGCCCACCTGTATAATAAATGGCATCATAATCTTTAGGGTTAATCTCATCTGCCGATAAAGTAGTGCCTAGTTTCGTTAAGAATTCATTGTTTGAATAATAGTTCCAATCCAATTCAGTCATTTGATCGGCTTCCAAGCTGTGTGGATCAATCGGTGTAAACCCACCTTTAGGACTAACGTAATCGATTTTATAGCCTTCCTTTTCCACCTCGTCCACGAAGTGAACGGCTTCTCCCAACCATAATCCTGTTGCACGTTCCTGATTTGGATATTTAGAAACATTAGTGACTACTACTAAGATATTTTTCATTATACATTCTCCTTTTTGTTTGATAGTATTTACCTTAAAGGTTAAACCATACTTTAAGTCAAGGAGGAAGCATTTTGTATTCCATTCAAGAAGCTAGCCAATTAGCTCAAATACCTTCTAGCACTATCAGATATTATGAAAAAATAAACGTACTTCCTCCTATTAAAAGAAATAAACAAGCCCATCGTACATTCGATGATAAAGACATAGAAATCCTTAATTTAATAAGATGTTTCCGAAATCTAGGCATGTCGATTGAAGAGATAAGAGCAAGCATGTCATCCATACAATTAGAACATGAAGATATAAATACTAAAGAGATTTTGTTTCAGCATAAGAAAAAATTAGAGGAGCAAATTGGTATTTTGAATGCTTATATTCATGAAATCGAGAAAAAAATAGTTAATTAAAAGTGCTCCTTGAAAAAACGACCGAAGGCTTTGTGCCCCGGTCGTTTTTGAATCCTGGGATTAAGATGACATCGTAATTCCGCCATTGATATGAATGCATTGTCCTGTAATGTAGGCACCTTCATTCGATGCGAGTAAAACGTAGGCTCCGGCGTGGTCGGCTGGTTGACCTGGGCGGCCGAGTGGTGCCTCGGTGCCGAATTCAGCTACGGATTTTTCATCGAATGTCGCTGGAATAAGTGGAGTCCAGATTGGGCCTGGCGCTACCATGTTGACACGGATTCCTTTACTTGCCACATTCTGTGCGAGGCTTCGAGTGAATCCGACGATTGCACCTTTTGTAGCAGTGTAATCCATCAATGTCGCGTGTCCTCTATAAGGGTTGATGGATGTCGTGTTGATGACCGAATTGCCTTGTTTCATGTGAGGAACCGCATATTTGCTCATGTAAAATACGGAGTAGATATTGGTGCGGAACGTTTTGTCCCATTGCTCGCCCGTAATATCTTCGATTTTCTCGGTCGGATATTGTACGGCTGCGTTATTGACCAGGATATCTAGTTTACCGAATTCTTCCAATGTTTTTTGAACTAATTCCTTACAATTCGATTCCACGGAAACATCAGCAGGAAGTAGTAGGCATCGCACGCCTTCCGCTTCAATCAGCTTTTTCGTTTCTTCTGCATCACTGTGTTCGTCCAAATAATTCACGACCACATGGGCACCTTCTTTTGCATACGCGATGGCGACCGCACGTCCGATGCCGCTATCTCCACCTGTAATCAAGGCGACTTGATCTTTTAACTTACCGCTTCCTATGTAGTCCGTTGGCTGAACCGGAAGCGGATTCATCTCTGATTCAATTCCAGGCTGTTTGGACTGTGTTTGTCCCGGTTGTCCGTTTTTTTGCTGTTCATAGATATTCAAAAAAATCTCCTCCTCCAAAATAGTAATCTACTAATACTTTAGCCATCGTGGAGGGCGTTTAAACATATAATTCCCAACGGATTAACAGGAAAACGGTTACAAATATCATCGCTGTTTTTTCCTTCTATATAGGGGACGATAAACAAAAAAATGCTTCGATTCCCTGTCTGCCCCTGTTATATGACAAGGGTTTAAAGGGTGATGCGTTATTGAGAACGGGAATACACTCCTTTCTCCCATTTCCAGCTGTTTTTCCAGTTCATTAAAGAAAGTGGAAGAAAGCCGATTGAAGGCTTTTCTCCACTATACTCCCTGAAAAATCATGAAGAGCACGAAAACTACGTTCACGGCTATCAAGATCTTACCAAAGGGATTTTTTATGGCCAAAATAGAAAATACAAGCGCTGCCAAGAAAGATCCAAGAGCGAGTTTTGGTGGGAAATAGGCAAAATCTAATAGACTTACCATAGGAAAATATAAAAGGAACATACTAACCAAAATAAAAATCATCGAAAAAAGCAAGGCCATCGACAGATAAATAAAAGTCCTGATTTTCCTCATGTGTCGTTTCTCACTCGTACTATTCACCATTTTCCCCTCCTGATATAACGTGACTTACACCCTCTTCTTCTCCCACTCTTCGGCCAACATCCCATACACGATATGATCCACATAATGGTCATATAACCATTCGGCTTGTCTGATACAGCCTTCATTTACGTACCCCAATCGCTCGGGAATGCTCCGGCTTTTTTTATTCGCGACCGCTGCCCTGATTTCCACCTTATTCAGGTGCAACTCGTTGAAAGCATAGTCAGTCAATGCCTTGGCCACTTTGGTCATCACTCCATTCCCTTGAAATTCTTCTCCCAGCCAATATCCGATATAGGCTGTTTTGTTTGCCCAGTTCAGCTGGTTGTACCCGGCTACCCCGGCAATTTCCCCCTGATATAAAATGACCGTTGTCATGCTCGCATTATCAGCAAACCCGTTCAAGCAGTGTTGAATATAGGCTTGTGTATCCTCAATCTTGGTTGTCCTATCCAACCATGGCAGCCATTCTCGTAAATAATTTCTTGATAGGTCCGTTAGCTGGAAAATTTTCTTGGCATCCTTCATTTCTAGCATCTTCAAAGAAACTTCTTCATCAATCTTATGTATAAACATCTCTTTACCTCCTACTTATTTCCTTATTATTGAACTATTTTACTATAAAATGGAGGCAAGGTTGAAAAAAAATTATGAATGAGGGAACTTTATCCATATTTAGATGCTCTACTTATAAAAGGGGAAATTGGAAAGGAGAGACTAGCATTTGTGATCACATCGATTTCGGAAAATAAGGTATTGGAGAAAATTAAGAAACAAGATATGAGCGCTGTGATAGATTGGTTTACTACTAGACAATCAAAGTTTTATAAACTGGGGTGGTCGTATCTGAAGAACCATCAGGATGTGGAGGATGTTTTTCACAATACAATCATGAAGGTGCATGCCAAGATCGGCCAGTTGAAGGAAGACCGATCGTTTGAATCATGGGTCACTTCGATATTCATCAATGAGTGCCGGGCCATTTATCGGAAAAGGAAGCCTAGTGAAATGGAATTCTCACAAGATATGGGGGCGGCTTCTCACTTTCAGGATGAGTTGGAAATGTTGGATGACCTGGACCGCCTGGATGAAAAGTATCGGGAAATGATCATGTTACGGTACCTTCAAGGCTATTCGCAAAAGGAAATCGCCACCATTTTTAAACTACCGGTCGGGACCGTTAAATCCAGAATATATAGAGGACTTTTGATGCTGAGAAAAATAATCGAAGGCGGTGACGCAGATGAAGTGTAAAGATATACAAGCCGATTTACTGGATTATCTGGAAGGCGTTCTAGATGAGATGAGAACAATAGAGATGGAAGAACACATACAGGAATGCGAAGGCTGCCGAAAGGAAATGAACGGGTTGAAACAGGTGATTGCGAGCCTTGAGTCAGGAAACGATAGCATAGTAGTTCCGGAGGATTTCATGACTGGGGTTCGCGCTAGGGTTTCCACCACGCAAAAAGGCAGGCGCACGTTTATACCCAACCATCGACTTCGGGTGATGATGGGGATGGCCGCCGCGTTATTCTTACTGGTATTCATGGGGACGGCGGTAGCGACGAATGGCTTTGGAAGTATGATGGATTGGTGGAAGGATTCAACCAACAAGCAAACTGAGCAGGTGGAAAGCTATATCGAGCAGGGGCTTGGAGAGAAGTTGAACCTTGTGGCTGAAAGTAATGGGGTGAAGGTGACCATTACGAATGTGGTGGCCGATGACATCCAGACGCTGATTTATTATGAAGTGGAAGATAGAAAGAAGGAGAACAAATATGGCATCAATTTCACTGAAGGGCTGAAAATCGCTAATCAAGATCGAGATTGGGACAAGAAAGATGATTCTACGTTTTCACCCATCAATAGTAGTTCGGCCCTCTATTCGGAAAAGGATTATGTGTATAAAGGCGAACTTGGCGCGTTACCGATGTCCGCTGAGGAAGGAACGATTCAACTGGAGCTTACTAAGCTTGAGAAAATGATAAATCAATCATCAGAAGGAGAAGGTTCTGAAGGGATTCCTGGGGGAAGCAATGAGTTCATTGAAGGGAAATGGCATTTTGACATTCCTGTGAAGAAGCATCCAGCCCTCGTATATGCGATTAAAAAGGAAAAGAAGATCGAAGGCAATCCCGTTATATTTGATAAAGTGACGATCGCCCCGACGGCGACAATCTTATCCTATCGCTACCGGAACGATAATGATGAGAAAAACATGGAGTACCTTCAAATGGCCAGTATCGAAAGTGACGGAACATTTGTTTATCCAATAATGGGTAGCGGTGGTGGGGGAGGAAGCGCAGCTGGCTGGAATTCAACGGAGGCAACATTTGAATCCCTATATTTCAATCAACCTAAGGAAATCCGTGTTCATATGGGTCCTGCTTCATTCTTTGTAGAGGATTCAGCCCGTTTCGCGATTGACCCTTCAAAAGAGCTCCCACAAACATTTGAATATTTGGGGAGTGGGATTTCCATCGATTCGATAAAGGTCGGTAAGCCTACTGAAGTCGTGATGACCGAAGAGCTTCAACCCAAACGGAAATATGAAACGCTTCATTTTCATTTTTATGATAAAGATGGGCAAGGATCATCAGGTAATAGGAGGGATGGCTATTACAGAGATAAAGAGGGGCATACGTATAAAGCAAGCGAGAACTTTCACCGTTTGAACGAATTGGAGCAACCGAGATTCTTCTCGACCAATCATCAAATCGAGCTATCAACGGATGATCGAAAGGAACCTTTTGCCCCCATCGGGATAGAGATTGAGGGGTATTCCATCACTACCTTTTACGATCAAGTGATTGAGATTCCGTTGGATTGAAGTCGCAAGTAAAAGTCTGATACCTGTCAAATCGTATCAGACTTTTATATTTACGGATTTCCCTTTTATATTATGGCTATGTTTAAGTTATTGGTTGATTTAAAAAAGCACATAAAAACCTTTAATAAAGCCTATTGATTTATTCTTCGACCAAAGCTCTGTTAGTGAAGTAAGAAATAACGAAGCCAACTAATCCAAGTAATATTTGGATGATGCTTAATATCAGAAATTGTCCTGTTGGTAAGTACCATTCTCCCACCAACCTAGTTGATATAATGGTACAGAAGAAAAGCAAAGCACCCATAGTGAAGGTCATTATAAATATTATTTTTTCTTTCTTTATAAATCCCCAAATGGAAGCAAAGGCATTTCCCATTCCAAAAATAATCATTCCAAATGAAGCTAGGCTCGCCCAACTATTAAATGGCAATTTACCTATCCACTCAGGTGGGAATGTATCGAAAACTCCTCTTCCTAAAAGCATTGACACACCCATATAAAAAGCTCCTAAAGACAACAATAAATTGTAAAAATTCAAAATGTTTTTTAGTAACATACTTTTAATCCCCTTTCATTCCCACTTTAAATGAACGGCTTTGTTTCTCCGCTAACAATTTTCGTTATCATTCGCTTGGTGAATACTAATACCATACATTAAATCTCCAAAATTTCCCACCAAAACTTATCAATGATTATCAAAAAAGAGAACCCGTTACTTTAAGCGAGGTACCCTTTATGTATCTACCACAGCTTTAGCTTAAAATTAAACCAGTTGAAGATCGCTTCAAATTTTATAAATAATATAGGCTGTGTTAAAGTTCTTGGTTGATTTTGAAAAACTCATAATCATTTGTTGTTTCCTGTTTATAATTTATGACATAGGGGTAAGTCACTTGCCTAAATACCTTTTCACCGGTAGAGAAATCGGATTACCAAACGGCATTTGGGTAATTAATTTCCAGTTGATTGGTATATCCCATTCTTCTTTCACTTTGTCATCGATTAGTGGATTATAATGTTGTAAAGATGCCCCTAATCCTGCTTCTTTTAAAGCTGTCCATATTTAAGCTTGAGGACCAAGATATAATCGAACGGGTTGTGTACCCACAAGTCCCACCGAAAGTAGAGTATTCACTCACTGAATATGGTAAAACGCTTGAGCCCGTAATGAAGTTTTTTGCATGAATGGGGATGAAGTCAAAGATTGACTATTACTTGAGGGCCATCTAAATAAGTAATGTACTATAGAAAACCCATGACAATTGGTATGGGTTTTCTACTTTGAATCTTTAATAATGAGATTTCATCTCACCAAGCGTACGCTTCTCGCAATCTAGTTAAAAACATTTAAAAGGAATTTTGTAGCCATTTGATGTATGATTCTTACAATTATAATGAAAGTGGAAATTAGCTTCATTTGCAGAGATAATAAAAGAAAAAAAGGAGATTGAAAAATAGAACGTTAGGAGAATCCATATGCTCATCCTCATTCTGATCATCGCCTTGCTGCTTTATGGCGGTCTCGTCTATTATATCGGGTGGCGGGGATATCGCTGGCTCCGTCCGGAATCATCAAGCCGACGTTTCAAGATACTTTATAGCCTCGTCCTCGTGCTGGCAGCCAGTTCACTTATTGTCGGCCGCATGTCTGGGCTCACCTTCATAAATATTGTGGGTGCTTATTGGATGGCATGCTTTTATTTGCTGTTACTGCTCGTTCCCCTTGCCCATATTACGGTTATCCTCTTGCGCCTCACTCGGCTACCAAGGCACATAACACATAAATGGGCGGGCATCGTCACGATAGGCTTGGTTATTTTTTTTCTAATATACGGGACATATAACGCATACAGCCCCGTTGTTCGCAACTATGATATCAAGATGGAAAAAGGCTCCTCGACTCTTGATAGCCTTCATATTGCGATGGCGGCAGATACACACTTTGGTCTGCTGTCAGGTAAAAATCACGCGGAGCGTTTGGTTAAGGAAATGAACGCGCTCCACCCAGATATAATCCTGTTGCCAGGCGATCTCTTCGATGATGATATTCAGCCTTTCCTTGATCAAAAAATCGATCAGACATTATCCAAGCTCCATGCCTCGTACGGAGTCTATGCATCGCTTGGAAATCACGATAGGCATGATGGTACGATAAAGGAACTAATCGAAGCTTTGGAACATGGCGGAATCACGATCCTCTATGATGAAATCGTAGACGTTCAAGGGCAATTCACGCTCGTCGGGCGCAAAGACCGAATCGATCACGACAGACGACCGTTAGACTCACTGATGAATGGTGTGAACCGTACAAGACCTAGTATATTACTGGATCATCAACCATATGAACTTGATAAAGCACAGCAGGCAGGCGTTGACTTGATGTTGTCAGGTCATACTCATGGCGGGCAGGTCTTCCCGGGCAACCTCATTACTGATGCCATTTATGAAAATGATCGGGGCTACTTGCAGAAGGGTCAGATGCATTCGATTGTGACATCCGGTTTTGGTTTTTGGGGGCCACCGATTAGGATTGGTACACGCTCCGAAGTCGTTTCGATTCAAATCCAGTTCGAATAGGATAATTTCAGCAACGGCAAATCTTGTTTTTAGCAAAAGAAACCCAGTAACTGAATTCATGGTTACTGGGTTTTCTATTGTGTGAAATCATCTCGTAAAGTTACAGGTAATTCTTCCATTTATCGAATGTTCTTGTTCATACGAAGTAATTGTTCGCTTAAATATTCAGGCGTTTCCTTGAATCCCCTTGATACCCATTCGATGACCATCCCCAAGATGGCGTTGGCCTGATAACTTGCCGTATAATCCGAATGAAAGTCCTCTGCATTCAGGATGTTATCCTCGATGGAATCCTTTAAATAAACGCGGATGATGTCAAATAACGTATAGTAATACATCAGTGGCGCTTTTCTGTTGAAAACAATGGAATAAAAGGTATCGAACGACTTTACATGATGAAAGATGCGGACCATATGTGGTTCTAAATTCGCAATATGATTGTTTGTTAAATGAAAGGGCTCATAATAGGCTTTCTTCAAATCAATCGTGATTTCTTCAAAGTACATTTCAAACAACTCCGGTACATCCTGAAAATGTAAATAAAATGTCCCCCGGTTCACGTTTGCTTCTCTGCAAAGTTCCGCAATCGAGATTTTTTCCAGTGGTTTTTCCTCAAGTAAGGTCAATAAGGCCGTTTGCAAATTCTTCTTTGTTTTGATCACCCGTAAATCTTTTTTCATTGTATTTCTCCTTTAACGGACACATCATCCTAAATCTGTCTATTTATGAACACATTCTACCATTTTTGTCGATTGTACATATTCATTCTTTTCATTATAATTTTTATTGAACAAGTGTTCAATAAAAATGGTGTGTAAGGGGGAGTATTTAATGAAATTACAAGATAAAGTAGCAATCGTCACAGGTGCAGCGTCAGGTATGGGGAAAGCCATTGCGGAAGGTTATGCAACTGAAGGGGCGAAAGTAGTGGTTTCGGATATGAACTTAGAAGGTGCTAAAGCTGTTGCTGAAGCGATCGTGGCTGAAGGCGGAACGGCATTCGCTATCGATACGAATGTAACGAAGGCTGAAGATTTAGAGCGCTTATTCGATGAAACGGTAAAAACATACGGTAAACTGGATATTTTAGTGAATAATGCTGGCATCATGGACGGCATGGAGCCTGTCAACGAAATTTCAGATGACCGTTGGGATATGATCTTTGCTGTAAACACGACAGCTGTTATGAAATCCATGCGCATCGCGACGAAACTATTCCTAGAGCAAGGACATGGTGTCATCGTGAATAACATTTCTGCGGGCGGCCTTCATGGCGGACGTGCAGGTGCAGCTTACACAGCTTCTAAACATGCGGTGGTCGGTTTAACTAAAAACACGGCATTCATGTTCGCTGACAAAAACATTCGTTGCAATGGCATCGCACCAGGTGCTGTCTTGACGAACATCACTTCATCGATGACTAGCGTTTCTGAAGTGGGTGTAGCTCGTCAAGGGTTGGGAATGGCCCTTAACCCGCGTGTCGGCCAAGCAGAAGAAATTGCTAAATTGGCTATCTTCTTAGGATCCGAAGATGCTAGCTTCATCAATGGACAAGTCGTTACAGCTGATGGCGGTTGGACAACTTATTAATCCAAACCTTATATTGAAGATTTTAATTTGATACGTATACCTAAAAGCACCTCAAAACCTAGCGGTTTTGAGGTGCTTTTTTATTTCATAAATAGTAAATAGGGTTGAATTTCCATGGGTAGCGGGAGACAAAAGTTTGTCCTTCTTACCGGGGAGAGCCTTGCATAAATGGGTACATTCACGAACAGAATAGGAAAAGAAAAGGAAGGTCGGTGCCATGTTTTCATTTATAAAAGGAAAGCCTGATTCGGGAAATGATGAAAAGAATAACGGTCAAGATCCTTCTAGTGCTAAATTAAAAGACTATTTGGAGATGACATTGAAAGCGAATCTTGAAGTTTTGAAGAAGAAAACGGGGAACAGTTCGGATATCGTGATTCGATCATTATCTGAAAAAAATTTCAAGGTGAAAATTGCCATTGTATATATTAAAGGTTTAATTGACACTCAAACTTTACATGATTTCTTAATAGAGTCCATTCTTAATAATCCTGTGTTACACGAAAAGTCCATTCCTAAAGAGGCTTTACAGTTTATTGGCGAAGAGGTTATTGCTCTTGGAGAGATTAAAGAAGTTGTTGATTGGGATTCTTTATTCACGGACTTGATGTCAGGCAACACCATCATTTTTATAGATGGGGTAAGGGAAGCTCTCAGTGCCAGCACGCAGGGTGGAGAGAGACGTTCCATTCAGGAATCGACTACAAGTATTGCTATTCGTGGTTCAAAAGAGTCCTTTACGGAATCCATTGAGACTAATATAGCAATGGTTCGTAGAATAATTAATACTCCAGATTTGTGGAGTGAGTCCATGAAGATAGGTAAAACAACGAAAACGGATGTATCGTTATTGTACATAAATGGTATTGCAAAAAAGGAAATCATTGAAGAAGTGCGTACCCGATTAAAAAGGATTAACATCGATGGCATTCTTGAATCTGGATATATCGAACAGTTAATTGAAGATGAGACAAAAACGACGTTTCCGACCATCAACCATACAGACCGGCCAGATAAGATTGCAGGTAATCTACTTGAAGGGAAAATTGCCATATTTGTTAATGGGACGCCCTTCGTATTGCTTGTTCCCGCCTTATTTATTGATTTTTTTCAATCGGTTGAAGATTATTATGAACGGTTTGACATTTCTACGGCGATTCGCTTTTTACGTATCGCCATCTTCTTTATTTCTCTTGTAGGACCAGCAGTCTATATCGCTGCTACCACCTCCCATCAGGAGATGATTCCAACAAAGTTGGTCATAATCATTGCGGCACAACGTGAATCGGTCCCATTTCCGGCATTTCTCGAAGCGCTCATCATGGAAATAACCTTTGAAATTTTAAGAGAAGCAGGCCTACGCATGCCTAAAGCGATAGGTTCGACTATCTCTATCGTAGGGGCGCTTGTCATTGGGCAGGCAGCTGTACAGGCAGGCATAGTCTCACCGGCAATGGTCATTGTCGTTTCGATAACAGCCATTGCCAGTTTCGCAACACCTTCGTATGAAGTGGCTATATCTGCACGTATGATCAGATTTGTATACATGTTAAGTGCCGCGGTATTCGGTTTCTATGGAATCACCCTTGCCTTTATCGTCCTAATTGTTCACTTATGCAGCCTGCGCTCATTCGGTGTCCCTTATATGTCTCCGTTGGCCCCATTCATAAAGGATGAAGTCGGAGATACGATTTTCCGTAGGCCACTTTGGGCTTACAAAAAGAAACCAAGATTAATGAGCGAATCTACTAATACTGGACAAGGTGAAACTCAGAAACCTAAGCCCCCAGGACCTCGTAACATGGTGAATTCTACCGTAAGAAAAGGTGGTCGCAATGAACCATAAATCGATTTTTCTTTATATGATGATGATAATCCCCATTTTCCTATCAGGGTGTTGGAACCAGAAGGAGTTAAACGACCTAGCCATCATTTCTGCTATGGCGATTGATAAGAATGATGATGGAACCTATACCAAGACGATACAAATAATCAATCCAGGTAACGTAGCAGGAGGGCTCCAGGGCGGTGGGGGCGGACAAAGTCCTGCTGTTTCCGTATACAGTGCTAAGGGGCATAGTACGCTGGAGGCTCATTTCAACGCAACATCCAAAGTCTCTCGTAGGCTCTATCATGCTCATGCAAATCTACTAGTCATCAGTGAAGAACTGGCAAAGGAAGAAGGAATTTCAACCATTTTAGATGCTTTTGAAAGGGATCCAGAAATTAGAGCCACATTAAAACTTGTGATTGCCCATGATACAAAAGCGGGGGATTTGCTTAAAACCTTGACGGCCATAGATGAAATTCCTGCAGAGAAAGTGAACGGCACATTAAAAATTACTGAATTAACGAAAGGAGAGCATTTGGAGGTTTCCATTCAGGAATTCATTTCTGTACTTACTGCCGATGGAAGGGAACCGGTCCTCAGCGGCTTTCGAATGAAAGGGAAGGTCAAACAGGGCAAAGATATGACGAATGTTCAAAAGTCGGAGCTCGATACAACACTGGAAGCGCACGGGCTAGCCATTTTTAGAGACGGGAAGTTAATTGATTGGTATCAGGGCGAAACCTCCCGAGGTGTTGTTTGGATACTGGACAGAATTAAAGAAACCGATGTTGAACTGGATTGGAGAGGGAATAAAAATAGCCTTGTCTATAATGTTATCCGTCAAAAAGTTAAAGTCACTGCTGACACGAAGAAGGACCTCCCTGTCATTACGGTACGAATCCGGGCGGAAGGAGATATTCGCGAAGTAAGGACACCCATCAATCTAAATGATCCTTCTATAATTTTGGAATTGGAAAAAGTAGTGAGAAAAGAAATCAAAAAGGAGCTAGAAAAGACAGTTAAGAAGACTCAACTAAATAAAACGGATATTTTCGGATTTGGCGAAGTGGTTCATCGGTCCGACCCAAAGCAATGGGAAGGTATGAAAAGTGAGTGGAATGAAGCTTACTTCCCGAAATTGACCGTAAAGGTTGAGGTAGAAGCTTTTATCAGGCGGAGTGGGTTAAGAAAAAATTCGTATCTTTCAGATATGTAAAGTCTAAAATGGGATGTGAATTTTATTGGAAAAGGCAAAGATCAGTACACATCAGCTGTTCGTGCTTATTGTCTTGTTTGAACTTGGCAGTGCGATATTGGTCCCCCTCGCGGTTGAAGCGAAACAGAATGCTTGGCTGGCTATACTAATTGGACTGTCAGGCGGGTTATGCTTATTTTTGATATATTATGCTCTTTTTTCGTACTATCCAGATATTCCTTTGACCGAATATCTGCAAAAAATACTAGGTAGCTTTGTAGGGAAAATATTGGCTTTCTTTTACATCCTTTACTTTCTTTATATTTCGGCTAGAGTCCTGAGGGATTTTGGGGAACTTTTGATCACGGTCTTCTTTCCAGAAAGTCCATTATTTATTATGAATGCACTGATGATCATAGTCGTCGTGTATACAATTAGAAAAGGGATCGAGGTCCTGGCCCGAACTGGAGAATTGATTTTTATTATTATCGCTTTACTCGGCATCAGCGGCTTCATACTAATTAGTATTTCTGGAAGTATGCATATTTCTAACTTGCAACCTGTATTGGAAGAAGGATTAAGGCCAGTCCTAAAAACCGCTTTTACTACTCTATACTTTCCATTCGGTGAAATTATTGTATTCACCATGATTTTTCCCTTTTTGAACAAGCCCGAAAAGGTGATGAAAACAGGATTATACGGACTAGGGTTAAGTGGCGTGATTCTGGCACTAATCATGACAATAAATATCAGTGTACTCGGTGTGAGTCTACTTTCACGCACGCAGTTTCCCCTTCTTTCTACTATCCAGACCATAGAGCTAGCTGGGTTTTTAGAAAGATTGGATGTTACTTTTATGCTATCCTCCGTTTTTGCAGGCTTCTTTAAGCTAGGTGTTTTTTTCTATGCATCTGTGGAAGGTACCACTAATTTGTTCCAGATCAAAGAATCTTCTGTATTGGTTTATCCAATGGGGTTCATCGTCTTACTACTATCGATATTAATTGCCAGCAACTTTTCAGAACATGTATATAAAGGACTAGAGGTTGCTCCTTTGTATATCCATCTTCCTTTTCAGTTGGTTATTCCTCTTTTCCTTCTGCTCATTGCTTTTATCAAGAATAGGAAAGGGAAGGATGAAGGATTGAAAGTGAACTGATAAATCGGTGGGACCAAAATCTATGGGGAGCGTGTTAAGGCTTGAAAGTATTAGGAATCTCTATTTTGATATTTGTATGCTTGATTTTGTTTTCGTTAGGAATAGATATGCTCATAGGCTTTGATGTGCCCACTTCCATTATAGACACGTTTAATCCTTTTCTTGTCATGGAGGTAGAGGAAGTGGTTCTTTTCTTTCTTTTTATTATCTATATAGTTTGCATTTCTACTCTAGCCATTTATCGAAACCGTAAAAAGAAGCAAGGAACAACAAAAGATTAAATATAAAAAACATAGCGCAAAACTCTTGGCTTTATTGATTTAGGACTTTGGGAGGCGTGATTATAGGGGTTTGCTACCCCACCCTTTTTATCTGAATGTTATGTAAAAATATGTATGATTAATAGTATAATAAATGAAAACTTATAGAATGATTGGAGAGATGGGGATGATTTTACATACAAGCATTTCAGGAGAAGGGTTCCCGCTTGTATTGATTCATTCAGGCGGTATGACGGGATTAACGGAGTATGAGGAACAAAGCGATTATTTTTCAGAGAGGAATTTCAAAGTGATTCGTCCTGATTTAAGGGGGCATGGTCAATCGGAGGGTCCAATTGATCATTATTTCAGTCATTGCGCAGACGACATCCATGACACATTAAAGGCATTGCGGATTGAAAAGTGCCATATTGCCGGAGTTTCCCTTGGTGGCATAGCCGCTTTATTGTTTGCTAAGAAATATCCCGAGCAAGTGTCATCCTTAACCTTCTCCGGAATTTTCCCCATTGAGCCGGATAATTGGAAGGAACTTTCGAAACAGGAAGCAGCGCATCACGAACAACTATTTGAAAATGAAGAAGTGGTTTCGATTTTGGATGGAATGCATGGAAACAATGACTGGAAAGCGTTACTCCGCTCTTTTCAAGGAGACGATTTTTATCCGTTCGACGAAACGGGCGATGTTTCTAACCTTGCTGTTCCAGCTTTGTGTATGGTTGGCGAAGCAGAGAAAAACGAAATTTCAGCGGCCGTAACCTATAAGCAATTGAATTCGGATATCCATGTTTCCATCATTCCATTCGCGGGACATTTGGTACATAGAGACCAGCCTGAATTATATTCACGAACGCTACATACTTTTATAGAGTCACTGGATAACAATTCTTCGATAGTAAAGGGGTGAGTGAATGAAGAGTTGGAAGAACCCCATTCTATTACTATCAGGAATAGGGGTTTCGTATCTAGGAAACTGGATTTACTTAATTGCCCTTAATGTTTCCATCTTGAACTTGACCGGTTCAGCGGCAGCGGTGGCTGGACTGTATATGATCAGGCCATTAGCGACTTTGATCACGAATACCTGGTCGGGGAGTGTCATTGATCGGGTCAATAAACGCCGGTTGATGATGTCCATTGATGTCGTAAGAGGGATCTTGATATTCTTGATTCCTTTTATAGGGTCATTATGGTCTATCTATGCGGTGCTTTTATTGATCAATATTGTGGGCGCCTTTTTTGGTCCAAGTTCATCGGTCTACATAACGAAGCTCGTTCCTCCTGAACAGCGAAAGCGTTTTAACTCCATCATGAGTTTGACCAGTTCAGGTGCGTTCTTATTGGGACCCGCCATTTCAGGAATCCTCATTATGTCGGTAGGGACCGATTTATGTATTGTGATCAATGCCATAACGTTCTTCGTTTGTGCTTTTTTCATCTACCTTCTTCCGGATGTGGACGGAGATTTAGGAAAAGCGGAAAGAGCCCCCGTTTCCTTGAAAACGCTCCTGAGCGATTGGAAAGTGGTCAGGGAATTCACGAAGGGAGCTAAGTTCTTCATAACGGTATACATCTTGTTTCAAGGGGCCGTGCTCATCGGTTATGCCTTGGATTCACAAGAAGTCACCTTCATTAAACAGCACTTGGAATTGACGGATAAGGAATATGGCTTCATTACAAGTCTCACGGGTGCTGGGGCATTGGGAGGTGCGGCCGTTGCGACTGCGGTTTCCAAGAAACTGCCACTTCGATACTTTGTAGGAGGGGGATTGTTCCTGTCAACAATCGGATACCTGTTATTTTATGCATCCGTGGACTTTATAACGGCGACGTCAGCTTTCGTGTTTTTAGGCTTTGTGATGTCATTTGCGAACGCGGGATACGCCACCTTTTTCCAAAACAATGTACCGGTTGCGATTATGGGGAGATTTGGCAGCATGGCAGAAATGGTTCAAGGCATCGTACAAATTATTTTGACGTTGTTACTCGGGTTAATGGCCGACTGGTTTTCGTTGCAAATGGTTTGTATCGGCTTTGGCCTATTAGGAATTGTACTGGCCGGGGCCCTTTGCCTGACCATATTCATCCCTTCTAAAGCACAATATTTTGAAGAAAAGGAAGAAATAACAACGGGGAATCTATGACTCTAGGATAGGAAAATCTTCTTCAAAACAAAAATAGCTGTTTGCCGAAACTTCAAGTTCATTAAGTCATAGAGTGGAAGATGCCAATTGTTAAAGATATTAGGATACGTTTAGGCAAATGTAGTTCCATATCCGTAACCTCCTTTAAGCCATTTTTACATGAAAATCCGGTTGGGACCAAGTAAAAACAAGGAGTCGGTATATGCTGAAGATCAGAAAAGCAACAAGTGAGGACATGGAGTCAGTGTATCTGATGGGGTACGATGTTTGGGGAGAAAACATGCCTTCTGACGAATATATAACGATGTGTAACCAATCTAGTAAGTACAAGAAGGGCACATGGTATGTTTTGGAAAATCCAGAAACAAAAGAGGTAATAAGTTCTCTTATCGTATACGAACTACCTTCATCAGAAGGTAGCACCAGTAGAGGAATTGGATCAATTGCCACCCCCTTTACCCTAAGGAAAAGAGGCTATGCGTCTGCCCTGATTCAACAAGCCATACAGGAGTTAGAGCGAAATGAAAAGTGCACGGATTTTTTCCTGTATAGCGATATCGGAATGGAATTCTATAACAAGTTGAAATTTATTGAGTTGCCACCTGCTAAGCAAAAATATAAGGATAGCATATGTATGTACTACTCAAAAGAAAATGATAGAAATCCTTTTGAAATCCCGGATTACTTTTAAAAAACAATTTAAGGAGGAGGTTATATGAATAATAAGAAAAGGTATATGATAGCTTCGGTGTTCTTGACGATTCTCATTGTCTTCATATGGGCGAATCCATTTAAAAAGGAGATTTGGGATACAAATGCAAAGCTGCTCGAAGATAAGATCCTGACGATGGAGATACCGGACGAACCTGTGAACTTGACGGAGTTTACTCCATTTGAATGGGATAAAGTCTATTCATTTCCCGCGTATTATACAAAAGAAGATGTGTATGAGACGGTCGGATATAAGTGGGATAGAATTAAGGAAACGGTCAACGAGGGCATGAATCAAATCGTGTTCATGAAAGAGGGGGAAGTCGTTTGTTACATATATGGCTACCCAAGCAATAATAAATTCGGCATTTCCTTTAATCACGGAGAGTATAGTTATGGCGATACCGTATTATATGCAAAGGATAACGAAGTATTTACGGTGGTTAAAAAAGAAGACGTAACCTATTTGAACTTTGAGGGTGAAGAGTGAGTGAACCATCATGGTCGCTTACCAATTTACCAATATATTAATCTTGGCTATGTATGAAGATTGTTGATATTTTCAAGAAATGAGTAACTTTAAAAAAGTTACCCATCCAACTAGTTAAGCTTTATTCTTATATGTATTTGCTAACTTCATAGTGAAAAATTGAGGAATTAAATTCACAAGAGCAACAAATAAGAGAAAAGAAATCAAACATTCGAACATCATTTACTGCTTACTTTTCCAATCATCATAAAAATCTTTAAGTGTTGAATGGATGGCATGTAGGGCAATCAAGATTAAGTAGAGCATCATGACCGTAGCAATTTCCCCTGTAAAAAAAGCAATAATGGCGATACCCATTATCCAAAAGTAAAACATCATCTTATTCATGTACAAACCTCTTTCTATCCTTTATAACCAAATTTTAACACAATGCTAGAGGGGATAGATGGGCTTGTAAGGAAATGAACGTTGATTAAACAATTTTATATCGATATAAATATTGATTGATTAGGAGAGCAATATTTATTTGGGTCTGGCAGTACACAGGTCAAGAGGACAAACAAAAAGGAGCCTTTATCTATGATTAATTACGATGGACGTACTTTTGTATCGACTGATAATACAGCAAACGGAGAGGTTTCTTCAAAAACCATTTTTGACTATCATCAAGAAGGGAATATTCTTTTCGCCACCTATAGCGGAGGGGACATCCTAAAAGGGACCATGATCGGGATTGTACAGGAAAATGGCTGCATCCAGTTTAGGTATAACCATGTAAATGTTCAGCAGGAGATCAGAGGCGGGCAATGCTTTTCCACACCTGAGTTCCTACCTGATGGGAGAATCCGATTGCAGGAAAAGTGGAAGTGGTCAGATCGTGATCAGAGTGAGGGGGAATCGATTGTTGAAGAAGTGACGTGCCCACAGTGATTCCTGTTGGTGAATGAATGCTGCACCATTCTGTATCCTGTCTAATCTAAATTAAATAGCGAATTATCTTTACATAAAATATGGGTAAAAAGAAAGAACTTTCAGAAAATGATTGACATTTTTTGAAAAAGTAAATATATTAAACCTATAAACTTTATTGGAATTAAATGAATTGGCTTACTGGTTAACCGGAGGCCCCTACGTTCACCACATGGTGAAAATGGGGGCCTCTTTTGTTTAAGAAAGGGGGGATTTACGTTTCAGTTATATACATATTGATCCAATGCAAGGAGCGCTAATGGGGAGAATCTTCAAAGGGATGTTCATATGGTCCCTGAATCATAATTGAATAGTGTGGCTGACTAGACTTCTGGAGGCCTTCGTTTAATTGGTAAATTAATCGAGGGTCTTTTGTGTTTAATGAGCCTCATTAATAGAGGAGAGTAAAAAATGAAAATGACTCGACAGGCCTTATTTTTAGTATGGATTGGTGCATTACTTGTGATAGTTGGTTGTTCTTCAGGGAAGGCAGTGGAGAAAAACCAGGATGGTTATGAAAAAGCAGAACTGAAGTATCAGGGATCGGCAGGGGTGGTTACATACCCAGAACTGGCGGAGGATTTAGGTTATTTGGATTCGATTAAGTTGGATTGGGTGGGAAATGTGAATGGCGGACCGCAGGATATTCAAACGGCCGCGACGGGTCAAACGGATTTTGGTGGGGCCTTTAATGGAGCCATCATCAAATTGAAATCAAGCGGCGCTCCGATTAAAGCGGTACTTGGCTATTATGGGAGTGATGAAAAAACCTTTGTTGGGTATTACACGTTAGAGGGTAGCCCAATAAAAGAAGCACGTGATTTAATCGGAAAAAAAGTCGGAGTGAATACGCTTGGTGCCCATCTTGAATTGGCTTTAAAAGAATATTTGAAACAAAATGGTCTTTCGGATGATGAAATCAAACAGGTTACCTTAGTGGTGGTGCCCCCGAGTAATGCGGAGCAAACATTACGGCAAAAACAAATCGATGTCGTGGCCTTGAATGGGGCGGCACGTGACAGGGCACTGGATAATGGAGGCATCAGTAAAGTATTCAGTGATTATGATCTATTTGGAACCTTTACGGCAGGAAGCATCGTCTTTACAGAAAAATTTCTAAAGGAAAATCCAAAAACGGTGAAAAAATTTGTAGAGGGAACCGCAAAGGCAATTGAATGGGCACGTACAACACCACGTGAAGAAGTGATTGCCCGTTTTGAATCAATCATAGAGAAACGAGGTCGAAAAGAAGATTCAAAAACGGTTCAATACTGGAAAAGTCCGGGTGTTGCCGCAAAAGGAGGCTATATAAAAGAATCCGAATTCCAAGTATGGACGGATTGGCTAGAAGATAATGGCGAGATCAAAAAGAGCCAAGTGAAGTTGGAAGACGTATACACCAATGAGTTTAATCCATATACGAAAGAGCTTGAAACTAAATGAATGGGGTGTGGATATGGCGGATAAAATCCGATTTGATCAAGTGACAAAGGTGTTTACTGTACGGGATACCGAAAAGGGAAAAGGCTCGAAGAAGGAGTTCACGGCGGTAAGGGATTTGAACTTCTCCGTGAAAGATGGTGAATTTTTAACGCTGGTCGGTCCAAGTGGGTGCGGGAAATCCACGTTGTTGGATCTGCTCGGTGGTTTAACGAAACCGACTTCAGGCCGTATCCTCCTTGATGGAAAGGAAATTACGGGACCTGGATTGGACCGCGGAATCGTGTTTCAGCAATATGCTTTGTTTCCTTGGAAGACAGCGCGAGGCAATGTCGATTTTGGTCTCGAAGCTAAGGGAGTTCCGAAGAAAGAACGACATGAACGGACGCAATATTACTTATCTTTGGTCGGGTTGGAGGGGTTTGAAGATCGTTTTCCTCATGAATTGTCAGGTGGGATGAAGCAGCGCGTCGCCATCGCTAGGAGTCTAGCTTATAATCCGGATGTGCTACTGATGGATGAGCCGTTTGCCGCATTGGATGCGCAGACGCGAGAAACCTTGCAGAGTGAATTGGTACGGATTTGGGAGAAGACCAAGAAAACGATCATCTTCATCACGCATGGCATCGATGAAGCTGTGTACTTAGGGCAGCGAGTCGCAGTAATGTCCACAAATCCAGGAACGGTCAAGTACATGGTGGATATCCCCTTGGATTCACGTTTGAACGAAGTGGACATTCGATCACATGAAGACTTTGTAAAAGCACGACATCATATATGGAGCCTTCTTCATGAAAAGGTCTATCAAGCAGCTTCCATTTAATTCATAAAAAAAGGAGTGGTTCATAGATGTCCAGTTTAGAAAAAGCTATTGCTGTACCTATTGAAAGAAAGCGGCCTATCCGTTTATCGTTTACCTGGCTTCAAAAACTTGTGAAGCAGACAGCCGTGATCGTCCTGTTACTAGCCATTTGGGAGATTGCACCGCGAATTGGATTGGTGGATTCCGTATTCTTCCCCCCTTTCTCGGCAGTGGTTGCAGGATGGTGGGGATTGGTGACATCAGGAGAATTATTCGCCCATTTCAAGGCAAGCTTCTTCCGTTCGTTCATTGGGTTTGGGTTGGCCCTATTGATTGCGATACCTTTAGGTCTGATCATCGGCTGGTTTCCTTTGGCCAAAGATTTTTTGAACCCAGTATTGGAGTTATTCCGCAATACAGCCGCGTTGGCCTTATTGCCTGTTTTTATCCTATTGCTTGGGATTGGGGAAGTATCCAAAATAGCGATTGTCCTGTTCGCTTGTACGTTTCCGATTCTTTTAAATACCATCAACGCCGTTCAAAATGTCGATCCGTTGCTCATCAAGTCAGCTAAATCAATGGGATTATCCTCCCAGAAACTATTCTATAAGGTTATTTTGCCGGCCTCTATTCCGACTATTTTTACCGGAATACGGATGGCAGGGACGGCATCGATTCTCGTGTTAATTGCAGCTGAAATGGTAGGAGCCAAAGAAGGCTTAGGTTACTTGATCAATTATGCGCAGATGAATTTCCAAATCGCTGAAATGTACGCCGGAATCATAACGATTTCTTTGCTTGGATTGTTATTGAATTATGTTTTAGTGTCTCTGGAAAAACGATTCTCGGCTTGGAAAGTCAATCAATAATCGAAGGTAGAAGGGGTGGTTTGATGACGAATAATAAACGAGAAATGAAGTTAGGTGCCTTCTTCATGATTCCAGGTCATCACGTGGCAGCTTGGCGTCATCCAGAAGCAGAGGTAAGGGATATCATGAACTTTGATTTTATAAAAAAGCTGGCCCAAACGGCAGAGCGCGGAAAATTCGATTTACTGTTCCTTGCCGATCATGTATCACTCAACACGCAGGATGAACAAGTATTAGGGCAAACCGTAAATACACGCTTTGAACCATTTACCTTGTTATCGGCGCTTTCAGCAGTAACGAAAAACATCGGGCTGGTTGGTACCGTATCGACGACGTATAACGAACCTTACCATGTCGCCCGTAAGTTTGCTTCTTTGGACCATCTGAGCAATGGGCGAGCAGGATGGAATGTCGTCACATCAGGCTCTGATTCAGAAGCTCGCAACTTTAATCTCGACGCACATCCCCTTCATGAAAAGCGGTATGAGCGTGCTGAAGAGTTTGTGAATGTCGCTCAAAAGCTTTGGGATAGCTGGGAAGATGAGGCGCTTGTCATGGATAAGGAATCGGCGCAATTTGCAGATGGTTTAAAGATCCATGCCGTCAATCATAAAGGGGAATGGTTCTCCGTTGCAGGACCACTGAATATTTCCCGTCCTGTTCAAGGTCATCCGGTTGTAGTTCAAGCCGGATCTTCCGAAGCCGGAAAAGAACTGGCGGCGCGAACGGCCGAAGTGATTTTCACTGCTTGGCAAACATTAGAGGAAGCACAAGCATTCTATGCGGATGTAAAAGGGAGGATGGCGAAATATGGTCGTGCCCCTGAGGAACTGAAAATCATGCCTGGAGTATTTCCCGTCATCGGGAATACGGAAGAGGAAGCAAATGAGAAGAAACAAGCATTGGTCGATCTGATTCCAGAAGGAGCCGGTGTGTCTCTTTTATCGAAGATGGTCAATGTCGATTTGAGTGGTTACCCATTGGATGGTCCCTTGCCTGAACTTCCTGATTTAGAAGAAGTCAATGGAACAAAAAGCCGCTTTCAGTTATTGAAGGATGTGGCGAACCGTGAAGGGTATACAATCCGTCAGCTATATCAACATATTGCAGGTGCTCGCGGGCATCGTGAAATTAAAGGGACACCCGTGCAAATTGCTGACCAACTTCAAGAATGGTTTGAAAATGGAGCGGCAGACGGATTTAATGTCATGCCTCCCTATTTACCGGGCGGGTTAGATGATTTTGTCGATCAAGTCATTCCTGAATTGCAAAGGCGGAACATATACAAAACGGAGTATTCAGGCAGCACATTGCGTGAAAATTTGGGATTACAACGTCCGAAAAACACTCTCCTTGAAAAAGTGGCGGGCGCTCATATATAAGTGTTGAAAATAGAATAGTAGAAAGAAGGAGATTAGATGAGTACGAATAAAAAAGAAATGAAATTAGGCGCTTTTTTCATGATTCCTGGACACCACGTGGCCGGTTGGCGCCATCCCGAGGCTGAAACTCATAATATATTGAATTTTGATTTTCTAAAAAGACTGGCCCAAACAGCAGAGCGCGGCAAATTCGATATGCTGTTTGTGGCGGATGGTAATGCGTTGCAACATAACGGTTCTAAAAACGTCCAAAGAGCGGGAATTAGTTTTGAACCGTTCACTCTATTATCAGCACTTTCAGCGGTTACGGAAAAAATCGGGCTAGTCGGCACGGTGTCCACGACGTACAACGAACCCTATCATGTAGCCCGTAAGTTTGCATCGCTCGACCACTTAAGCAATGGCCGTGCAGGGTGGAACGTCGTCACATCCAATACGGATGCCGAAGCACGGAACTTTAATTCCGATCATCATCTTCAACATGAAAAGCGTTATGAGAGGGCCGAGGAATTTGTGGACGTTGTAGAAAAGCTTTGGGATAGCTGGGAAGATGAGGCGTTGATCATGGATAAGGATTCTGCGCAATTCGCCGATGGCTCGAAAATCCATGCCATCAACCATAAGGGTGAATGGTTCTCCGTAGAAGGACCACTGAATATTTCCCGTCCGGTCCAAGGTCATCCCGTCGTGGTTCAAGCGGGATCATCCGAAGCTGGAAAAGAGCTGGCGGCACGAACGGCGGAAGTGATTTTCACAGCGTGGCAAACAATCGAAGAAGCGCAAAGCTTCTATGCGGATGTGAAAGGAAGGATGGCGAAATATGGCCGTTCCCCTGAGGAACTAAAAATCATGCCGGGTGTCTTCCCAATCATTGGGGCAACAGAAGAAGAAGCGAACGAGAAAAAACAAGTATTTGAGGAACTTATCCCAGAGGAAGCTGGCGTTGCACTTTTGTCAGCGATGATCAGTGTGGATTTAAGCGGGTATCCCGTTGATGGACCACTGCCAGACCTGCCGGAACTAGAACAAATCAATGGAGGGAAAAGCCGTTTTACATTATTGAAGGATCTGGCTGAACGTGAAAACCTGACCATACGCCAGCTATATCAACGAACAGCCGGCGCCAGAGGCCATCGTGAAATCAAAGGAACACCGGAACAAATCGCAGACCAATTGCAAGAATGGTTCGAAAATGGAGCGGCGGACGGATTCAACATCATGCCTCCTTATTTACCGGGCGGCCTTGAAGACTTCGTCGATCATGTCATCCCTGAATTGCAAAAACGTGGCATATTCCGTACCGAATACACAGAAGATACCTTACGCGGAAACTTAGGACTGAATCGGCCAGCCAACACGTTGGTCAACAAGATTATAGAAACCGTGTAACCAGTAAGGCCGGGCGATTCTGCCCGGTTTTTTGTTTTTCGTTCATTTTTGTGAACTGTTCCTTTACTCTTACCTCAAACTTTAAAGATTATATAGAGTTAATCCTTTTCATTTAAATAAACAGGTGAAAGTTTCAGATTATATTGATATACTAAATTGGATATTAATGGATTAGGAGGATTAATTATGAATAAATGCATAGTTGGAATTGTGTTATGTTTTGTGATGGTTTTTGGAGTATCGCATAGTGATGATGTTCAAGCAAAGGGAAAGACGTATACGCTCAAAGTTAAATCAACAACAAGCGTATTGAATGTTAGGGAAAAACCATCCACATCCTCCAAAATAGTAGGCAAGCTAAAGAAAAATCAAACCGCGAATATGCGAACTGTTAACTACAATAAGGGCTTCTACGAAGTCATATACAAAGGGAAAAAAGCCTATGTCTCAATGGACTATGCAGAGGAAGTAAAACCAAATGAACGCTGGATAGGTAGTTATTACAACTCTTATTATTCAGGAAGTGGCGTAATAACTGATTTATATTTGTATAAAAAAACAGATCACTACATTTACTTTGTGTCACAAACAGGGTATCGTTACGATCCAACAGGGAACCTTTCAGGGGCAGATATGCCTTGGAAATTCAATAATTATTATGGAAAAGCAAAAGTAACATCCACAACGAAAGCCTCTTTTAACAGTAAAGATTGTAAAGCTACTTTCAAAACAGTCGGCAAAACGATTCGTGTAGAACAAAAATCAAAAGGGGATAGCTGTGATTTTACAGGGTTAGGTATCTATGACCGCCAGGGTGGGGCTTATGAAAAGTGATAAATGCAATGGTCGTTTTCTCACATGAAATTATAAGGAATCTTTTATAAGAACCAAATGGAGGTGGGAAACAGTGATAAAACGACAAGCATGTGTACCTGAGTTGTCGGTGTCAGATTTAAACCATAGTCTATCATTTTATTTGAACATTCTCCCATTCAAGATGGACTACCAACGTCCAGAGGATAAATTCGCGATGATTTCCCTAGAAGATTGCCAAATGATGTTGGAAGAAACGAATGAACACTGGAAGACAGGAGAATTGATTTACCCATTTGGAAGAGGGATTAATTTTCAAATACAAGTCAGGGATATCGATGAGTTATACCGGCGTATAATGGAACATCAGTATCCCATTAAGATGGAGATTCAGGAGAATTGGTATCGGGCAGATGATCTTTTACTCGGGCAAAAAGAGTTTTTTAATCATGGATCCTGACGGTTATTTATTAAGATTTGCGGAACACTTAAAAGAAAGAGAATGAGGATAATGATCTAATTATCAATAATCTGGATAAAAGTTCAAACAATTTCCAAACAAGTGTGTTGACAAATATGCATGCTTTCTTGTAAGATATAAATATCTTGAATTAAAGATAACTTAAATCATAATATTTTAATACGAGGAGATTTTATATAATGAATGTATTAGTAGTGAAAGCAAACAACCGTCCGGCAACAGAAGGTATCTCAAGCAAAATGTACGAAACGTTCATGGCTTCATTAGAAGGTAAAGATGTAAATGTAACAACTTATGATGTGTTTGAAGAAGATACACCATACTTCGGTCAAGAAATTTTCAACGCATTCGGCAAAGTGCAAACAGGCGGAGAGTTAACGGATATTGAATCACGTCTTTTGGCTGCTAAACAAAAAGCAATGGATGCAATCACTGCAGCTGACGTAGTGGTATTCGCGTTCCCATTATGGAACTTAACAATCCCGGCTAAATTGCAAACATTCATCGATTATGTGTATGCGGCAGGATTCGCATTCAAATATGATGCAAATGGGAATATGGTTCAATTAATGACTGACAAAAAAGCGATCTTCCTAAACGCTCGCGGCGGAATTTACTCAACTCCGGAAGCGGCTCCAATGGAAATGGCAGTGAACTACATGCGCAATGTATTCGGTGGCGTATTCGGCATGAAAATCATTGATGAAGTCATCATCGAAGGTCACAATGCAATGCCTGATAAAGCACAAGAAATCATTTCTGCAGGGTTGGAAGAAGTGAAAGCTTCTGCACAGCGCCTAGCAGAATTAGCTGTAAAAGGGTAATTAAACGGAAACGGCCAACGAAGCTTTTTGCTTTGTTGGTCGTTTTTTTTACTTTTGTGCTGTACATATTCTTTTATGAAAAAACAGGCTATAAATGGGGACCATCACCATTTATAATTACATGTACTATCCATGAAGGGGTGTTCGATTTTGTTTATAAAACTTACAAAAGACCAACAGCAATTAATGATTTCCGATATCCAGTATTTCTTCTCGCAAGAAAGAGATGAGGAAATCACGGAATTTGCCGCGGAAAGAGTATTGGATTTCGTCAAGGAAACACTTGCTCCTCATTTCTATAACGCGGCCGTCCAAGATGTTAAACATGTCGTGGAACAACAGTTTTCTTCCATGGAAGATGAAATACTGACGTTGGAACGCCCGATAAAGAGATAAGCGAGGAAGAATATGAGGCCTTTTTCCATCCAAAGAGCCGTAGCTTGAGTATATGATAAGTCGTCGATCCCAAGAAAGTAAGGGCGAGGGCTTATTTTTTATATAGATATAACATTTCTAATTCGCTTTTTAGAAAAAATAATATTGTAAAAAAGAAATTTTTCTAAAAATTAAAATAAAATTAGTTAGAAGATATAAACTGATGTCCCATCCTATTAACCTTGTGAACTCAATAAAATCAGCTCTTTCATTGCCTAAAGTAACTCTATTTAGAAGACCATAATTCTATGAATATGCAGAATTATTGGTATTTTCTGATATGTACAGGTTATATTTGAAATGGTAGTATAAAAGTACTGGTGGATATTGAGGTTAAATATGTAATTTAAATATAATTGTGGCAATTATTATTATTTTAATAGTATGTACAAAGTAGTATAGGGGATGAGTATTGTGAGTATAAAAAGCGTTACAAGTTCTTTGACGGCAGCTGAAATCGTGGAGAAGGCATCAGGGATCTATGAAGAAGCTGTGAGAATAAGAAGAATGATCCATGAAAATCCTGAACTTGGATTTGAAGAGACAAAAACCGCTGAAATGATTGCGGATTATTTGAAAGGGCTTGGAATCGAAGTGACTACAGGAGTAGCGAAAACGGGAGTTGTGGGTCTTCTTCATGGCGATAAAGAGGGGCCAGTACTTGCGTTACGGGCCGACATTGATGCGTTACCGATTCAGGAGAAAACGGGTGTGCCCTATCAATCTCAAAATCCCGGTGTGATGCATGCGTGCGGACATGATATGCATACCGCGATGTTACTGGCTGCCGCCCATGTTTTATCCCAAAATAAGCAACATATTTCCGGTACGATAAAATTCATTTTTCAACCCGCTGAAGAGATGAAGGGCGGGGGAGGCGTAATGGTCGATGAAGGAGTTCTTAGTAATCCTGCAGTTGACCATGCCTTTGCTTTTCATGTTTGGCCTGAGTTAGCTACTGGAACATATGGATTTAGAAATGGAGCCATCATGGCAAGCATGGATTCCTTTGATGTTATGCTAAAAGGCAAACAAGGCCATGGGGCAGCACCTCATCAAGGGGTGGATGCAATCGTCGGGGCTGCTCATATCGTAACGGCCCTCCAAACGATAGTCAGCAGGGAAACGGATCCGGTTGACTCCGTCGTTCTGACAATCGGAACGATAGAAGCAGGAGATGGCTATAATATCATCCCTGAAAAAGCTAGTTTTAGAGGAACGGTGCGTACTCTTAATGCCGATACCCGTAAGAAAGTGGCTGACAGTATTCAGCGGATCGTTGAAGGTGTGGCTTCGGCTCTTAAACTAGAAGTGGAAATCAATTTTAACTTTTCAGTGGGCTACCCTGTTACCATAAATGATTCAACATTCAATGAACATGCTGCTGCGATTGCGGCGGACTTATTTGGGGAAGAGTCCGTTCAATGGTTGAGTAAACCAAGTATGGCAAGTGAAGACTTCGCTTTCTATTTAGAAAAAGTTCCGGGTACGTTTGTCTTCTTAGGTGTAGCGGAAAACCCGGATGACCCTATGAAGTTACATAGCGACGTGTTTCTGCCAGATGAGAAAGCGATGATTCAGGGGATTTCACTTATCGTGGGCATAGCTTTACATACGACTGAGAAAATTCAATAAATAACATCGCAAACATGGATCGTACGGGCTTTCCTTTTTGAAGTCCGTACCAATCGTAGACAAAAAAGGAGTGATGAATGTGCAAGAAAATTCTCTGCGTAGTTGGAAAATTCATTTTTTTGTTTTGATATTAGTGTGTATAACAGAATTCATCGGTGTAAAAACCTTTAATATCGGTATTGGGGCCATTGCCTTATTTCCCATGTTGTATGCATTGATCATCGGTGCGGTCATTAGTTTACCTTCTTTGAAAGTCTTAAAACCGAAGGAAATGAATGTAGCGGCCAATATTTTAGGGATTTCATTCATGCTTTTTGTAGCCAAATTAGGCATGTTAATGGGACCATCCTTGCCACAGATATTTGATGCCGGCCTTGCTTTAGGTTTGCAGGAATTGGGGCATTTCGCAGGGACAATCCTATTAGGTTTACCGATTGCATTGTTACTTGGCATGAAAAGAGAAGCAGTCGGTGCCACTTTTTCGATTGATAGAGAACCAAACTTAGCCATCATCGCTGAAAAATATGGATCGGATTCACCTGAAGGCAGGGGAGCACTGGGCGTATATGTGTGCGGGACTTTGTTTGGAGCATTATACCTTTCCGTGTTAGCGAGCTTTTTGGCTCAAACTGGTTGGTTCCATCCGATTTCCCTTGCCATGGGTGCAGGAGTGGGATCAGGTAGCATGATGGCTGCGATGTCTGGAGCGCTAGCGGTAATATTCCCGGAATCCGCAAAGGATATTGCTGTATTTGCCGGTGCGGCTAACTTAATTACAACAATCTTAGGGACATACATATGTGTATTCTTCTCCCTTCCTTTTACAAACTTTTTATACAAAAAATTAGAACCCGTTTTGGGGCGTAAGTCAAAAGTGATTGAAAAATAAGGCAGTGCAGGACTTAAAGGGGAGAGGTTATATGAAAGATAAGATATTGACTTTTATAATCATTGGAATAATAGCCCTGATGGGAAATTGGATTGGATACGATGTTTCACCTATAGATGCACTACCAGGCATGTTGATCATTGTTGCCGTTACGATCGTAGGGTTCTTTTTGGCTAAAGTCATCCCTATAAAACTACCCATCGTCATTTGGGTTTCGATGTTAGCGCTGCTGATTACAACGCCCATTTTTCCCGGAAATGCAGAAATCATCAAGGTAACGGAACATGTGAATTTCATGGCGCTGGCCACTCCCATTTTGGCATATGCGGGTCTATCCTTCGGGAAAGATTTAAAGGAATTCAAACAATTAGGGTGGCGAATCGTTGTCATTTCTCTAGTTGTTTATACAGGAACGTTTGTCCTTTCAACGGTTGTTGCAGAAATTAGTTTTAGATTAACTGGGAAATTCCATTAAGCGTACTTAAAGAAAGATGCCCGTCTCAGTAAAATGAAGCGGGCATTTTTTTATGCAAACTGATTCAAGAATGAAAAAGCCACTCCTGGATATTCTATCAATGAAAGGGGGATAGCCCATGAAAAAGCGCGAAAATCATGAAGAAGAACCAATCGTAGCCGATGGAATCACAACGCAAGAGGAGCTGGATGAAAGCGCTACTCCGGAAGAGGTGGCAAAAGGAGACTATACAAAAGTCGTCACACTCTCATTGGATGAAAATGATCCAAGCTGAACGGAAAGTCAGCAGGCCCATTGGGTTTGTTGACTTTTTTTGAAAAAATAAGAGCCTTCTACATTCTGCGTAGCAAGGCTCTTTAAAATTGTTTACTTCTTATCCTTCAAATAGATTCATTCAATACGTCCGATGGTATCGTTCAATTTCTTGCGATACTTATCCTTCCAAGTTTGCTCATCCTTCACTAGTTCGTCACAGAAGGCAGCCACGTCCTCACCTGTCAGGTCGGTGACTTTTTTGCTTTCCGCTGCACCTTCCTCGAAAAGGTCGAGAATACCGGAAAAAATACGATTGGTACCCTCCCAATCGGTGGGGCTGTCTCCAGCAGTCCACATATACTTTTGGATCGCTTTGTAAGCGTTATGGTATTCACTAGGAAGAGCCTTCGCACGCGCCTCCATCGCTTTCCATTCTCTCTTTTCATCAAAACTTCCCATTATTTTTTCAAAAAAACTCATTTTGCGTCTCCCCTTTCAATCGGTAAGTTTTTAAGTTCATTCAGTTTACTTGAAATGAATGCCCATTTTGTCCAGAAAACTTGAAGCTTTTCTTGACCCGCTGCATTGAGGGTGTAAAATTTCCTTGGTGGTCCCATCGTGGATGGCTTTTTCTCGATGTCTACCAGATTGTTCTTTTCAAGCCTCATCGTAATCGTGTAAACCGTGCCTTCCACTACATCAACGAAGCCGAGTTTTTGTAGTTGCTGTGTAATTTCGTAGCCATACGTTTCGCCTCGGCTGATGATTTCAAGCACACAACCTTCAAGCACCCCTTTCAGCATTTCTGTCAGATTCTCCAAAAGAATTCACCCCATATGTTTGTTGTTGGATTTTATACGCTATTTAGTAATACTTACTACTAGTATATAGTATCACATAGTAGTGATTTGTCAATCGCCTTCCATTTATCTATAGAGTATTTTTGGAGGAATCGTCTTCATCATAAAATGGAAATATTTTTTAAAACGATATTGACAGCTGAAGTGTATTACGGGTATAGTACATACATAAGGTGTATGAACCACTTAATACATACACTTGAGTCCAAGTGTGATTATCAGATCTTTTATTAAATATAGGGGTGGTTTAATGAACGTTTCGTTTAATGCCCGTGAGCCGGTTTATTTGCAAGTGGTGAGGCATTTCAAAGAACAGATGGCCATTGGGGAGTTAGTTGCGGGACAGGAAATCCCTTCGCGTCGGGAATTGGCGGCAACATTGAATATTAATCCGAATACGGCCCAAAAGGCGTATAAAGAAATGGAGGAACAAGGTTTGATTCATACAGAAAGAAATTTCCCAAGTCGAATCACTACGGATGAAGAGATGTTACATGCTGTCCGACAAGAGCTTATTCTTGCTGCGGTCGATTCTTTTGTAGAAGCCATTCGTCCCATTCATGTACCGGTTGATGAGCTACTTCAGATCGTGAAAGATAAATATGCAAAAGAGGGGGAAGAGAAATGATCGAAGTGAAGCAAATCTCTAAGAAGTACGGTCGAAAGAAAATCTTGGATGGGATGTCTTTTACCGCGAACAAAGGGGAAATCACCTGCCTGATCGGGATAAACGGTGTAGGGAAAACCACGACGTTAAAGGCGATTATGGGATTGACGCCGTATCGTGGGGAAATTTTGATTGATCATGAAAAGCTCAATACAAACAGTTATGAAAAGATCACCTTCATTCCGGACGCTCCGATTATGCTTCCGCAAATGACGATCAAGCAGGCTATGGTCTTCATGAACGATTTCTATACTACATGGAATCAGTCAAGAGCCAATGAGTTGCTGGATTTTTTCAAACTGGAGGAAAACACAAGGATTTCAGATTTATCAAAAGGGAACACGGCAAAAGTCAACTTGATGCTGGGTCTGTCGCTTGATGTGGATTACGTGCTAATGGATGAACCATTTTCCGGCATCGATATGTTTAGCCGGGAACAAATTGCCGACGTCTTTGCCAGTCATTTGATCGAGGACAGGGGAGTCATCATCACGACCCATGAAATCGGTGATATTGAACATTTAATCGATAAGGTCATCTTACTTGGAAACGGAAATGTAGTGAAAGAGTTCAATACAGAAGATATGCGTGAAGAGGAAGGGAAATCAGTAGTCGATGTAATGAGAGAGGTGTATCAAGGATGATGCGTTATATGAAGCTAGTCAATTTCGAAATCAACCGTTTTAGCAAAATCTATTTTTCATTGTTGTTGATCACGATCCTTTCGCAATTTGCAGGCGTGATCATTAAAGTACAAGGATTCTTAAATAAAACTGATCAAACCATGTTAGAAGAAAAATTGACCGAAGCTACTTATTTAGAAGTTTATGGCGGAGTGAACTTTAACTTGGTTTCAGGGTCGCTCTGGTTTTTAGGACCGATTGCGTTGTGTGCCGTTGCCCTTATATTCTACATCTTTCTCATTTGGTACCGTGATTGGTTCGGGAAAAATACTTTTATTTATCGCCTGTTGATGCTGCCGACTACGAGATTATCTCTCTATTTATCCAAAGCTACAGCGATTTTCTTGATGGTATTAGGACTGATTGCCTTACAATTGATCATCCTACCGATGGAGAATGCCCTGTTCAATTCCATGATGCCGGAAGTGTTCTTAACCGCAAAAATGAGTGTGATGACCATCCTTGAATCCAACCGAGTATTAGCGCTCATCATTCCTGGCTCGTTCACTCAATTTATCATTTCCTATGGAATCGGGCTGATGATCCTGTTTGTCTTATTTACAGCCATCATGTTGGAAAGAAGTTACCGGATCAAAGGGATTGTGCTAGGCATTAGTTATTCCGTACTAGCGGGCGCATTGTTCCTATCGCCTATTTGGCAGAATGGTTCTAACGGTATCTCTCTTTATCCGTCAGAAATCTTCGGTAGTTTAATCGCTTTGGGGATTATCATTACAGCCGTCTCCATCTGGCTTGGCTCTTGGTTGTTAAAGAAACGTGTAACCGTATAAAGTCCCACCAACTAATATAAGGAGAGTGAACAGGGTGAAACGATATATCAGCAGCATCCTCATCATCGTCGTTAGTCTATTTAGTATCGGAACGTATTATGCTCAAGTAACTTCTTACGCTTCAAACCTTCCCAAACTTACATTTAAAACGATAGAAGGTAATGAAAAGGAATTACAATCGGTTGCCTTGGAAGGATATTATGAAGAGGGCAGCCTAAGTGAACATTTTCGTGTTGAATCCAATAAATTGAAATATGCAAAAGAACAGTCTTATTTTGAAAAAATTTTTGATTTCTATGATCCTAACTATAAACGGTTGGTGAATGAGTATCGTTCCTTCATGAGGGATAAAGAATATATCGAAACGTATTATGAAGATCGAGATAACCTGACGTTCGTAACCATGAATGTGGATTATGAGAATAGAAAATTTAGCTCGTACTTCAATATTGATAGTTTAGAAAAGAAAAACAAAGATGAAAAGTCGTATGAAATAGATGTGCCAGAACAAGAAAAATATGATGATATCATAGTAAGGGATATTCAATTCGCTCAATCCAAATTACAGGTCATCACTCAAAATGATGTGATTACGAAGGATGAAAAAGATACGGTTGAGATACACCACTACACCATTGATTTAGCCGGTCAAAAAATCGTGAGCGATGAAACGCTTTTATCCGAAACGTTTGATTCATCCAATGAAGGACATTTCTCTATGCCGTCAAAAGTCGATAGAGGGATGGTAAGTCATGTGTTCTTACTGGCGTTAGTAAAAGGTAGGTATAGTGAAGAGGAAGGATTCAAGGAAAAAAGGGGTGAAAGTTCACTATTCGCTTATCATTACGACACAAAGAAACTGGAAAAAATCAAGATTCCAAATGAAGAGAATATCACCTTTGAATCTGTGGAAAGTGACTTTTTCTATGATGATGAGACTCTCTACGTGACAGGATGGGAGGAAGGGATGAATCGTATCCTCACCTTTGATATCGATAAACAGAAAGTAATCAATGACTACAAACCGGGATCTGTTGATTTCACTGAGATAAAGGATGGACGCATCTTTGCCATTACCAAAGGTGAATTGCTGATTGCCAATCCGAAGACTGGAAAGACGCTTTATAAAGGAGAATTGGTGGTCGATTCTGATGACCAGAAGAAAGATAAGAATCATATCATTCAATTGCATGATATTTACATCAAATAAATCTTTTGACCGAGACTCCCCTTGAAGAAGGGGAGTTTTTCAGGTTTATAAGTCTTCTATTTTTCCGTTATGAATCTCTCAACATTATCTGATAAAAGAACGGTATCCCATGGTATCCAATACCATTGTTCCCCATCGAAAAATAAGGGGAACGTATAGGCGATCGGTTCTTCGGTATAGAATGCGAGTTGATAGCTAGCCGGGTCTCCTTGGCTGGTATTCGGATTAAAGCGGGCGTTCGTCTTTCCTTCGTTAAGTATCAGGGTCATAGCTTGTATCTCATGTTTATCCGATAATGAATGGGTGAGTACGGGATGATTATCTTTATCCTCTTTATATATATCTATTCGATTGATCGATTCTTCATCGATGTCTTCGTATTTGCCCCGAAATGTTTGATTCTCCGTAACTTCATGATAGATTGCATACCCATTGATTTCGTCTTTTGACTGAATAGCAGCAAATTCAGGCTTGCCTTGTACGGAAAAGACCTCCGTACCCTTTTCCCAGAATGCGGCGTCACCTTCTTTCGTCTTGTAATCGACATCGGATACATGATCCGCGACTCTGAACTTCACTTCTCCTATCTTTTCCCCGATAGAAGTGGAGTCGGCAAGGATAGCGGAATGGACCCCTTCATACTGTTTGCTATTGATTTTAACGAAATCGACCCACTCAATCTCAATGATTGATTCTTGAGCATTACAAGAGACAAGGAATAAACTGCATGCCAACATCCCTATCCATTTTTTCATCATGACCCCTCCATTTGTAGGAATGCTACGTTGACCGATAAAATGTAGATTTTGACCGATATATTCCAATTTTGACCGATAAACGCTCAACATTGACCGATATAATGGCTATATCCGATCATTTAGTCGGTCGCACGGACCAATGGCCACATCCGGACTTCCAATGTTTTTGCAAAATGCAAGATGGGCTTGTCGTTTTCAACATGAATGCCTTGGTTGGTCAGCATCGTGTTCTGTCTGATATCCGCTTCAGCATGCTGGAGTGGCCAGGGTTTATGCAGGATATCGCAACGAAGCGGCACTCCTCTATTGTTTAGTGTATATAAGCAATAACGCTCTGTAAGCCATTCATCGAAAGAACCTTTTTCGGCAAGATACGGTTCTGAGGTTGGTTTGTATGTACACTCGAATATTTGACTGCCACTTCTTCTCTTGCTTTTATAATCGATGACATCGCCGCTGCGCTGCACATTCATATCGGCAAATTTATATGGCAAATGGTAGACAGTTTGGGCAGTCTTGACCGCAAGCATATTGGATGCATCCAGGCTAAAGAAGTACACCCCCGGTTTTCCATCCACTGTGACATAAGTCCGGACGTTGAGTTCAGGAAACCGATCCGTGCCTGGTACGGGAGGTAGCCCTCTTAGACGAATGTCCGTCATATGAAACGGAACGACGCCTATCCACCCCATGCCGTCAAAAGAATCTATCGGCAGCACGGTAGGTACTAACTTTCGCAAGACGTCGATCTTTATTGGATAATGGGCAAACAACAGATCATTCCATGTCTGTTTCATCGTCCAGGGTAATCGTGGCAATGGCCATGAACGATGGCTATCGTCCCATTGGTTATCAAAGAAGTGTTTAGGTTGGTCTTTCATGTTGTTCTCCTCCTTATTCACGGCTGCTTTAAACCTGTTGCAAGCATCTATTCCTTTCATTTATGCTAAAATAAACCAGTTACTGGTAGTATATCAAAATGAACCGGTTTTCGATATATAACAAATGGAGGTGCGCATATGTCAAAAGGCTTCATTCATCATATCGAGATCAATGTCTCCGACTTGAAAAGAACCGTGACATTTTGGAGTTGGTTTTTGGAGGAGCTAGGGTATCGTCCTTTCCAGGAATGGGATGGGGGGAGGAGCTGGAGAATCGATGATCTGTATGTGGTGTTTGTCCAAGCAGAGAAGCGTTTTCTCGAAATTCCCTTTCATAGGGGAAGAGTGGGGCTTAATCATCTAGCCTTTCATGCAAGCTCACGCCAGGAAGTGGATGAGATGACACATAAATTAAAACAGCAGGGAATGCGCATTCTTTATCCCGACAGGCATCCGTTCGCTGGTGGGAAGGACCATTATGCTGTATTCTTCGAGGATCCCGATAGATTGAAAGTGGAATTGGTTGCTCCTGTTGAATCCCTTTAGGGATGGGCAAAATGATAGTGGTGATACGAATAAGGATTATCGCCTCCATTTTCGGGGGCATTATCCGCTTCCACCTCCATCGTGACGGCACGAATCAAGATAAAGGCACCGATAACTTGGAGCCAGGCACCGATTAATAGGATCATTTCACCAATCTCCCTGTTATCCTGTAAAATGAAAAGATTACCGATGGCGTCGAGGAATGAGCCTAATGACACGAGGCTATTTCCTGTAATATCGAGAGACTTGAATGACGATTCTTCGGCAATGTATGCTGCGACTGCCTCGAAAGCAGCACCGAGGCCTTGGATGCCACTACCGAGTGTATCGATTTTTAAGCCTTCTTCCTCTTCACCACTCAGTTCAATACTGATACCTACAGAATTTGCCGTATTTCCCGCGGCTTCAACCCATTCGCCGAAAATATAATATAGTTGCGAAAGCGGATACTCCTCGGGGTTGAACAATTTTGTCCTAGCGATTGCCTGAAGTGAATTGCCGACCGCCTCGATTCCATTCCCCTTAATAATCAAATCCTTGCCCAAATCCGTGCCTGTCAATGTTTGCTGGGTTTGCCCGATGGCTTCAACAACCGTGCCGATCCCCAATAACCAAGCTCCCGTGATAAGGAGGTCTTCTCCGCTTGTACCCATAGTCCGAACGCCCCTTACAAGAAGTTACCTTATGGTATTCGGGGAAGTACATTTATGTACAGGTGAACGATGGGGAATATCATATAATTTGGATGTTTATGTTAAACTGGATGAGGAGTTATTTACCTTTTAATAAAAAATAAGAATGTTATTAACCATGTAGGCGGAGGTTCAAATGGGGATATTTTTTATAAAGAGAGGAAATGCGAAAAGAACAAAAGCGAATATGATCCTTCATACGATGATTGCGGTAGCGATGATCATCCTTTTAGTGATGGCAATCATCAACGGAAAAGAGTTCTTTTACTTAAAGCTGATTTTCCTATTAGCGGGTATCAGTTCGATTATAGATGGAATGGAAAGCTATTTACAAAAAGAGAAAAGGAAAGTCTATTTGCTTGATTTTGGATATGCATTGATTTGGTTCTTATTGGTTTATATGTATATGACCATGTGAGAGGGAAGGGGAGTTGTCGATGAAGGGTGTATTACAGGCTATAATGGCGATGCTGTTCTTTTTGATTTTCACGTTTTGTGCGTGGTATGAAGGAAGTGAAATCTTGGATAATCCATGGGAGTGGGAGTATACAACGCCTTTTTCGGAGCTAGTACACACACAAGTTGAAGGCCCGGAGGATATTTCCAGTCTGGACCATCTTGTGTACGCGGCCAAGTTCAGGCCGTTGTTCCCGGCACTTATGATGATGACACTATTATACTTAGTCACGCTAACGGGCCTTACAGTAAGTGAAGGAAGTCGGAAAAAATCGGCTTTCTTTCTAACGGGGCTGGGCACTTTATTGCTACTCATGAGCGGTTTGATTTGGAGTTCACCGACGGTTGGGGGTCATTTCTTCAAGGGGATTTCCCTGATTTTTGGTATAGTGGCCATCTTGGTTGGAATGCTGTATTACGTTAAATGGACACCCCTATCCAAAAGAGTGGCTTAGTTATAGGTACTCTATGGATTTGGGTATATATAATAGAAGAAACTCGAATTATATGACTCACGTAAAAAGGAACCGCCCGCAATAATGGGGCAGTTCCTTTTTATACGAGTTACGACTTTTTCTTTATCTATATAATAGGAAGAAACTCGAATTCTACTAGAGGCTCTTATAACTTTTCAGATACCGATTTGGATTGCATATGCAAGGTCAAGAAGTCAGGACCGCCCGCTTTTGAACAGGTTCCAGACATATTGTACCCTCCGAATGGTTGGTACCCAACGATAGCACCTGTACAGCCTCGGTTAAAGTATAAATTCCCCACGAAGAACTCTTCGCGCGCCTGTTCGATATGGTCACGGTTTGTTGAAATGACGGCACCCGTCAAGCCGTATTCTGTGTTATTGGCAATTTCTAGCGCTTCGTCAAAGTCTTTTGCTTTGGAAACGGCGACGATTGGACCGAAGATTTCTTCTTGCATCAAGCGTGCTCTTGGTGCCACATCTGCGACAACAGTTGGTTGAATGAAGTAACCTGTTGAATCATCCGCTTCTCCACCCGTAAGGATGCGTCCTTCTTCTTTAGCGACGTCAAAGTAGCTTGTCACCTTTTTGAAGGCATTTTCATCAATGACGGTAGCCATGAAGTTGTTATGGTCAGTTGGGTCTCCCACCGTTAATTCTTTTGTCAATTCTACTACACGATCCAATACGGTATCGTACACATCCTCGACGATGATGGCACGTGAGCAAGCGGAACATTTTTGGCCACTGAATCCGAAAGCGGATTTAACGATCGATTGTGCAGCCAATTCAAGGTCTGCCTCTTTGTCGACGACGATTGTATCTTTCCCGCCCATTTCGGCAATGACGCGCTTAATCCAAATTTGTCCTTCGTTTACGGCTGCCGCGCGTTGGTTAATGCGCAAACCGACATCGCGTGAACCGGTGAAGCTAATGAAGCGAGTGCGTGGGTGATCGACTAAGTAATCGCCAACCTCACCACCAGGTCCTGGGATGTAGTTCACGACACCAGCTGGAAGGCCGGCTTCTTCAAGAATTTCAATGAATTTATACGCAATGATTGGTGTTGTGGATGCCGGTTTCAGTAAGATGGTGTTCCCTGTAACCACGGCTGCCACGGCCGTCCCGGCCATGATGGCAAATGGGAAGTTCCATGGTGAAATGATGACACCGACACCAAGTGGGATATAGCCAAATTTATTATATTCGCCTGGAAGGCTCTTTACTGGTTTTCCGTCTTTCAATTCGAGCATTTGACGCGCATAATATTCCATGAAGTCAATGGCTTCCGCTGTGTCAGCATCTGCCTCAACCCATGGTTTACCCGCTTCAAGGGTCATGACTGCAGACATTTCATGACGACGGCGTCTTGTAATGGCAGCTGCTTTAAATAGAATGTCAGCCCGTACTTCCGGTTTTACTTTGCTCCAAGTCTTGAATGTCTGGTCGGCAACTTGCATCGCTTTTTCGGCCAGTTCTTTGTTTGCCTTAGATACTGTGCCCACGACTTCGGTTTTTTTAGCCGGATTGTAAGAAGTGATTTTATCATGAGTAGTGATGCGTTCCCCACCAATAACTAATGGATAATCTTTTCCAAGTTCACTTTGAACCTTTTGAAGGGCCTCATTGTAAGCTTGTTGGTTTTCCTTTTTTGAAAAGTCAGTTAGTTGTTCAGTTGTGTATGGAATCAATTTAATATCCTCCTTATAATCACGGGTGCCAAATAATTGTGCACTTATGTTATTGTTAATATATATATAATGCAACATTTTTTGGCATATTACAATAACTTTTCCGAAAATTTACAAAAATTCAAAAGGGGTGTTCCAATGAAACAGCAAAATTTACACGAGATTTATAAATATATCACGGACAATATTTCAGCAGGGATACACGCCGTGGATGCTCAGGGGAAAACCGTGATCTATAATGCGAAAATGCGGGAACTAAAAGGGATTCATTCGCTTGAGGAAGATCAATTCGAGCAAGAAATGATCGCTAAAATTAATGACAGCCATCTCTATCGGGTCCTGAAAACATGTGAGCCAATCAAAAACTACAAAATGAATTTCTGGAATCGTGTCGGTCAGGAAATTGTGACGATTTCCGATATCCTGCCGATTAAGAAAGACGGTGAATTGATTGGGGCAGTCGAGATATCGAAGGATATTACCGAGAGGGAATTGATGGCCTATCAACCATTGCGGCGGTATGGTCAACCCCTTACATTCGATATCATTACAGCTGTTTCTCCACTTATGGCAGGGGTGATCGAACGGGCCAAGATGGCTGCCAAAACGAGGATGCCTGTTTTGCTTTATGGGGAGTCCGGGACGGGAAAGGACATGATTGCAGAAGGGATCCATCATGATTTGAACCCTGAAAATGATCATTTCATTACACTGATTTGCCGGAATGATGAACAAGCGTTGATCGACCAGCTGAAGCAGCAAATCGATAAAAATGAACAGGTCACGATTTTTTGTGAGCGTGTGGAATACCTTTCCCTTGAAGGCCAGGAAAGAATCCTGAATCTGTTCAAGGAACATCTGGAGAGTCACGTTTTTATAGCAAGCGTGGGAAAAGACCCGATTGATTTGATCGAGAAAGGGCAGCTTTCTAAGGATTTATATTACTTCTTTGCATCGGTTTGTATAAATGTCCCCGCATTAAGTGATCGAAAAGAAGATATTAAGCCATTTATATCGGACTATTTCAACCGCTATCGCAACAATACCGGAAGCCGGATCCAAGGGCTTTCAGCTAAAGTGGAACAAATCTTTCTTGATTATGATTGGCCAGGAAATTTAAAAGAGCTAGAAGTATTGCTGGATGATATTACAAGCACGATGACGAATGAAACGCTCATTGATTTTGATATGCTGCCGATTTATTTCAGATGGAAAGTCCAAAGCGAGGAGCTTTCCGATACGACGGGGAGCATGTTTGTAGCGGAAAATGAAAAAGATATTCGTCCGTTAAACGTATTCATGAACGAAGTCGAAGAGTACTATATTCAAAATGCCTTGAAGATGTTCGATGGCAACGTCTCGCAAACGGCAAAAGCACTGGGCCTGCGGAGGCAAAGCCTGCAATACCGCCTCAAAAAATTCAATGAGTAACAGGAAAACCCGAATGATGTTCATTCGGGTTTTCCTGTATAAAAAAATGACTCCCGAAAACGACGGGAATCATCCAGTTTGCCTTATCGTGTTTTTTGCTTAACCGCACGTCTTTTCGATAGTCGGCCGAGTATAAATGCCCCGGTCGCTACGCTGATTCCGATATTTGTTTTCTTGTTGAAGACTTGCTTTGTGACCAATGTCAGGTTTTGAGGTCTTTCTGCCAAGCGTCTCATGAAGTATCCATACCAATCGGCGCCAAATGGAACATATGTACAGAAATTATATCCTTCTTTTGCAAGCTCCAGTTGTAATTCTTTACGGAACCCATAAAGCATTTGGAATTCGAATTTCTCTTTAGGGATATTATTTTGGATGACGAACTTCTTAACATGGTTGATGACACGATGGTCGTGTGTCGCAATCGATGTGAATTTTCCATGTAGTAAGTGGTATTCAATCAGTTCGATATAGTGCTTATCGATGTCCTCTTTCCTTTGGTACGCAATCGTTTCAGGTTCTTTGTAGGCGCCTTTTACAATGCGTAACCGGTAATCCTTGAATCGCTCGATATTTTCCATTGATTCGTGGAAATAAGCCTGAATGACGGTCCCCACGTTACCAAAGTGTTCTTGGACCGTTTCCATCAAGTCGAATGAGGGATGTAAGCGTTCATAATTTTCCATATCGAAATTGATGAAAATATTATATTCTTTCGCTTTTTCAGCGATTTCCAGTAAGTTCTGAAGACAAAAATCATAATCAATATCTAAACCAAGCTGGGATGGTTTGAGGGATATATGTGCATCTGCCTGGTTTTCATGAATGGCTTCGATCACCTTGATGATTTGTTCTTTTGCTGCCGTCGCTTCGCTTTTTTCGAATACAAATTCACCAAGGTTATCTACTGTACAGGAAATACCTTGTTGATTTAGATGTTTGATGGTATGGATCGTTTCTTCAATGTTCGTCCCTGCGACCACACTTTGTGCCCCAAGCTTTAACCCATACCGTTGTGCAGCGCTGTTCAAGGTTTTATTTTCCGACAGATGAATAAAAAAATCACGTAAACTCATGTGATTGCCCCCTAAATTATGAAATTATTTGAAGATTATAATATATTTTCAAGAAAATCAAATCGTTTTATTTTCTTTTTCTTTGAATCTTTGAAAATAAGCTTTGGTATTAAAGGGTTTTCAAGAATAAATAAATATTTTCCAAGATAAACATTCGTATTTTCCTGCTTTTCAAAAAAGAAATTATGCATTATGATGTGAATTACTTTTAAATTTGTAAAAAAATAGGGGGTAGCGATGGAGAATTATAACGTACAAATTCAAACAATCGACACGCATACGATGGGGGAAGCTACACGAATTGTCATCGATGGATTCCCTGAAATCATGGGGGAAACCATGATGGATAAAAAGAATTATGTGCGAGATCATTTTGATGATTTCCGCAAGTTGCTGATGAATGAGCCGCGTGGACACAAAGATATGTTCGGAGCCATTCTAACAAAACCGACACATCCCAAGGCGGATATAGGCGTCATCTTCATGGACAGCGGATCTTACTTGAACATGTGTGGCCACGGAACGATAGGGACTGTAACCATGTGTCTAACGAAAGCGCTCATACCTAAAAAAGATAGAGTGTTCATTGATACGCCTGCAGGTTTGATAGAGTGCTTGATTACGTATAAAGATAACGTTGTCGAAAGCGTGTCATTCCAAAACGTTTCGTCATTCGTTCTCTACAAGGAAACCCCTGTTCACCTGTCAGATGATCGACACGTAAACGTGGATGTGGCATTTGGGGGAAGTTTTTTTGGAATAGTGAATGCTCATGATTTAGGAATAGAGATCTCACTGGAAAATAAAAACGAAATGATACATAAGGCTTTGGAAATCCGCGATAAATTGAACAGTCAGTTATCCATCGAACATCCGTTGAAACCGGAAATCAATACGGTTGATTTAATTGAAATCAGCGAAAAGGTAGGGCCTAACCATTATCGGAATGTTGTCATATTCGGTGATGGGCAAATAGACCGTTCGCCTTGTGGGACAGGAACTTGTGCGAAAATGGCAACCTTGGACCTGGAAGCGGGTGAATCAATCATTCAGGAAAGCATTATCGGATCGAAGTTCAAAGGGACGGTAGTGGAGCATACAGAAGTAGCAGGAATCGAAGCCGTAATTCCGGAGATTACAGGCTCAGCATGGATTACTGGGGAACACCTTTTTGTATTACAGAACCATGATGTGTATGAAACAGGGTTCTCTATTTAATTTTATTACAATAACATAATTGGAGGCGCTTCCATGAAATCGGTATCAAACTATCAGATTATTATCATTGGGTTCATGCTTTTCGCTATGTTTTTAGGTGCTGGGAATGTTATCTTCGCCCCGGTTCTTGGTCAAGAAGCCGGTACGAATACCGTCATTGCGATGGGTGGCTTTCTCATCACGGGTGTTGGTTTGGTCATTCTCGCAATCATTGCTTTAACGAAAGGGGGAGGGACCGTCGAAAAATTGGCGAGCCGGGTTCATCCCAAGTTCGCTATAGTATTTAGCGTCCTCCTGTTTCTAGCGTTAGGGCCCTTATATGTCATTCCCCGGACAACGAGTGTCGTGTATGAAATCGGCATTCGCCAGTTGATTCCTCAATCTACTATGCACGTATTTTTCTTACTAGGTTTCTCTATTATCTTCATTGGACTTACCATCTATTTATCCTGGGAAACTTCCAAATTCGTGGATCGACTCGGTAAAATGATTACACCCGTCTTTGGGGTACTGCTTGTGATTTTGGTTGGTAAATCCATCTTCACTCCAATGGGTTCTATTCATGGCCCTGTAACAGGTGCTGGGTATGAAACGTCAACCGCTGCCTTTTTAAAAGGCTTTACGCAAGGGTATTTCACAATGGACGTTTTAGCGGCATTTGTATTTGGCGGCATTTTCATCAAATCAGTCGATGCTTTAGGCGTGAAATCAGCTAAGGAAGTTTCCTCGGTCTTCATTAAAGCGGGAATCGTCACGCTTATAGGCTTGATATTATTGCAGGTTTCCATGGCTTGGATCGGTGCGTCCAGTGTCGATGCCATCGGGTATAAACAAAATGGCGGTGAACTGATTGCATTGGCGTCTAAGTCTTTGTTTGGACAAGTGGGCCTATACTTAATCGGCGTGGTCATTTTCCTGACAGGCATTACGACCAATGTTGCTTGTCTTGCGGCCGTGGCGGAGTATTTTGAACGGATCGTTCCATCGATTTCCTACAAAAAATGGTTGATTCTGATTTCTGCCGTGAGCTTGGTCATCACGAACTTTGGCTTGTATACGATTCTTAACATGGCATCCCCAGTCTTAATGTTGTTATATCCGATTGCTATCGCATTAATTGCTTTAGTTTTCTTAGACAAACTGTTTGGTGGAGCTCAATCGGTTTATATCGGAACCATCGTGGGCGTAACACTTGTCGCCATTTTGGATGCACTAAAGGATGCGAATCTAGCTACCTCAACCATTAACGACATCTTCTCATTCATTCCATTCTTCACGAACGGCGCAGGCTGGATCATTACCGGCATCATCGGCTTTATCGTGGGTATGCTCTTTAAAAATAAGTCACAAAAGAATAGTGACGTAGAGATGGAATTCAACTCGACACTATGAAAGTGAGCCTTGTGAAATGAGACCGAAACCTCTACTCTTGCCAATCGATTGGTGGCCAGGGTAGAGGTTTTCCAATTCTTTGAGTTGTTAAGCTTATGGAATATCATAAAAAAATATAATGTACTTAAGAACGGCTATTGAAAAGGCTTAGCCAGCAAAGCTGTTTCGTTCATCCTTTTTTCTAAAACTAAAAAAATCAGACGACTTCCGTCGGAGTCCACCATCACTGAATGGAATAGTGCCTTTCCATCTTTTTGATCTTGTCATATAGTTCTTGATTGATAGGGGTTGGGATTTGATATTTTTCCCCCAGTTCAATTACTGTTCCTGCAAATAATTCGACTTCACTGATTCGTTGCGCCTCTACATCTTGAGCCATGGAAGGTTTGCCATTTGGACTTAGTGTCCCTAATACTTTCAGCCAATACTCCAGATCTTTTTCGGTTAAAGGCACTCCTTCTTTTTCCGATAAAGCAAGGACCTCTCTCATGGCGGCAATCATCATGTCCCTCGCTTTCCCTTCTCGTTGAATTTCGCCGTAATTGCTTGTATGGATAGCAACCGTTTGGTTGACCCCTACATTCAGCATGAATTTTCCCCATTGTCTTCTATACATATCGGTATCCAACTCAAAAGGCACATCCATCTCTTGGAAGAATTCTGCCACCTTTTTTGCTTGTGGTGAAATGACACCAGGCTCCCTTGAACCAAAGCAGAGCATGCCCATATGTTCGTAGGTTAGTTCATTGCCGACCTTTACTGCATCCATGCCTTGTGCCACACAATACAATACTTTATCCATTCCGTACGTTTCACCAATAATGGTTTCGCTTGTAATGCCATTCAGTAGGGAAAGAATGATGGTATTTTCCCCGACATGGTTCTTTACCGATTCGATGGCATTTTCCAACCCATTATATTTAACGGAGATGATCAACAAATCGGCCGGACCGCAGTCTTCTTCAGGCGTAACATAGTGAAAATTGCACGGTTCTCCATTGCTATAAAGCTTATCGTTTTCATATCGCATCATGCGATCGGAATCCGCTATGATCCGTAAATCCTCTGGTTTCATCTTCTTGGATAAATGATGTCCAAACAAAACGCCTAATGCGCCCAGTCCAATAATCGAAACTTTTTTAATCGTCATTTTTCCTCTACCTCCTGTACATGTCCCATTAGCATTCTAACATAATTTATTGAATTTTCTAATAGTTTTACTTACGATAACAGTAGCCTATCGAAGGCAAAGAGAAAGAGAAGAAGGGGATGGAATAATGAGCAAAATTAACATGATCAAATTTGAGAATGAGTACCATGATTTAATTTCCCTACTGACAAATAATACGTGGCCCTATCACCCAGACCCACACCCTTCTGGCGAACCAATTGTCGAAGCGTACCAGAAGGGGTGGTATCAAAAGGATAAGGAAACGATTTGGATAGAAAAAGACAATGAAAAAATCGGATTGATTATGCTGCATGATATACACGACACCATCCCATCCTTCGACATTCGTTTAGACAAAAGTGTTAGAGGAAAAGGGATTGGAACGCTAGCTGTTCATTGGTTAGTAGACTATCTTTTTGGTTTGCCAGATCGGAAGATTAGGATAGAAGCCTATACACGTAGTGACAACCTAGCTATGAGAAAAACATGTAACAAATGCGGATTTGTTAAAGAAGGATATCTACGGGATGCTTGGGAGAATAACGATGGGAGTATTTCAGACTCGGTTTGCTATGCAATCATTAGAAGGGATTGGGAAAATAAAGAAGTAACGCCGATAAAACTAAATGAATGGCCTTTTTGAATGTACGAGGCTTACACAAATCAGTCATTCAAACCTCAAAAATACGCTTTTTAAGATTTTGCAATAGTGTTACAATGAGTATTCTGAAAAATCATAAAATAGCAGGAGGTCAAACTCTATGTCTAACAATGAATTTAGCGATAATTTATCCAAATATGCAAATCCAAGAGAATACGACGAAACCTATAAGAGTTATGCAGCAGATTTAGAATTCATCAAAGCTCATTTAGTAGAAAGTCATCAAACAATTATTGAACTTGCTTGTGGAACAGGTCGCTTAGCAATACCTTTAGCAAAACAAGGACACTTAGTATATGGTGTTGATATTGATGCAGGAATGTTGGAATATGCACAAAAAAAAGCTGATGCTGAAGGTCATAACATTCATTTAAGTGTTCAAGATTGTACACAATTAAACTTACCTATCAAATCAAACTTTATATATATGACAGGTAACTCTTTCCAACATTTTTTAACAAATGAGAGTCAAGATGCCCTTTTTATCTCAGTGAAAAAGCATTTAAACTTAAATGGCGAATTTATTTTTGATACAAGAAATCCGATTTTACAAGAACTTTTAAACGTTGATATTTCTGAAGAATCGATTGAATTAAAGGGAGAAATAACAAAAGTAATCAGTCAGGAAAAATATAATCCTTTAACTCAAATTTCAGCGTGTACTTCAACATATATATCTTCAAAAAAGGAATATAAAGATGGTATTAAACTACGATATACATATCCATTAGAGTTGAAACGTCTTTTGGAACAACATGGGTTTGAGCTAATTCATATATATGGCTCATGGAAAAAAGCAATATTTGATGCAAATAGTATTTCTATGGTTGTTCATGCGCGATTAAAGTAACCTTCATGCATATTTAAATTATCAAAACGTTCCTAAATAAATATTTAGGCAATACACAAAAAGCTGGCACAAGGCCAGCTTCCTAGATCAGGGGTTATGATAACTTACAGAAACAATAAGGGCTGCCAATTGGCAGCTTTTTTGAATGTACGAGGCTTACACAAATCATACATTTAAATTCAAATGAAAATTTCACTTTGGGAGTTATTTTGCACCTATTTTAAGCATTATTTTGCACTATACGCAAATATAAAAAGCCCAATTTCTCAGCATTAAAATTGAGAAATTGAACTTTTTTCGTTACTCCGGAAAAGCGCCCTTTTGCGGAAGTTCAAAAAGCAAATGGACTTATTTGTTTAGTAATAAACGCTACCACCATTGAAAAAACAACTATTATTGCAATTTGCTTTGGTTCCTTGTAAAAGACTACACATAAAACAACATACATAATCAATTCTTCAACATGAATCAAATACATATAAAATAAACCTATTCCCACAGAGAGACTTAACATTAATCCCATAGGCAATGCCGGTAGGATAAGGGATAAACGTACGCTATTTCTAGCCCACCATACAATGGCCGCCAAAAAAGGAGAAACTAATGCTATACAGCCCCAAAGTATAAAATATCTAGTTGGAAAAAAACCAAATAAGTATGCCGAATATATATAATAACTTACTAGCATCCCTGCAAAGAATAAGAACGTATTAACCGCAGCTCTAATTAATATTTTACTATATGCAGCTATCAATGTTGCGACTAATACCCAGATACCTAACCTTGTAAACAGATCTCCCAAATAACTCAGAAAATCCATCCACAAATTCCCATCAGTAACCGAGATGTTATCTAAATATTTGGACGCCATACCAAGTATTATACCCAAGAACAGACAGGCAACAAAGTCTGGTATTTTGGTTTTCAAATTAGCCATTGCAACACCCCTAATACTGTTTTCTAATACTTTTTAAAAGCTAATATACATTGTGCTAAACTTCCACTATTTACAACAATATGGATCAATTGCTTAAATAAGAAAAAAATAACCATTTTCTATCTTTTATTATAGCTTATAAATAAGGTTCTATTTTTAACGTAATTTAATTGAGGAACGTTCGGGTGCTTTTATGAAGGTAGCTGGGTTTTAAAGTTGCATGTGCAAAATAGCGCTTAAAATAAATGCAAATTATCTCCTAAAGTGACAAATGAAAAAATATCCTTGTTCAACAATCGGGCCATATTGTTGAGTAACATTCTTTTAAGAAAAGTTTCCAAACAACGCTTTGGGTGTGCTTTTTATTGTATAATTCTGTTAAATAAAATTATAAGTGATTTTTTAAATCGGAATAGGGGAGCAGATTTGAGATTAGAAGAAATTATTCTTATGTTACAACGCAATTTAATGTTTGCACTAAGTGCGACAATTATTATTTGTTTAGTTTTTTTTATAGTGTATCGATTTGTTTATTTAAAAAAGTTTGCTGGCGATAAGCGACTGAAAGGTAAACAAATAGTTGTTTCTTTGCTGTTTATTTTATATATCGTATCAGTATGTGCGCTAACGCTAATGAATCGTGGAGCAAATTATGAAGGGAGTGTCAATTTAGCACTTTTTAGCTCGTATCGGGAAGCTTGGTATGATTTTAGTGTACGTGATTGGCAATATATTTATTTTAATATTGCGATGTTTGTGCCACTTGGATTTTGCCTGCCACTATTATCTAAACGCTTTTTTGCAATAGGTTGGACGTTACTTGCTGCGGTGTTGTTTACTGGATTTATTGAAGCCGCACAATACATAACAGGTGTTGGCATTTTTGAATTAGATGATTTATTTAATAATATATTAGGTGCATTGATTGGCTTTGGTTTAGTGAAGGCTTTCATAGTGAAACGATGGGCATTACGTGTGTTATCATTAATGCCATTGCTACTTGTCATTGTATTATCACTAGTAATGTTTACATATTATGAGCAAAAAGAGTTTGGAAATTTAGCCATCGTCCCTGCTGTTAAGGTGAATATGGAAGATGCGAGGATATCAACGACGCTAACATTCAATGACGAACACCCTGTAGCAACTGTTTACAAGGCACCAAGTTTAACGAAGGACGAAGCGCAGCAAAATGCATATGAAATATTTAGGAATCTAAAGGTTGATACATCTTCAATAGAAATTATTGATTATCAAAATGAAGCGAATTATCGCTATCACGGGGAACCAGCGTATTTTATATGGCTTCACTTTTTAGATGGATCGTATGAATTGACTGATTTTTCGATGTTTGATGTTGAAATTGCAGATACAGATGAACAAACATTATCATTATCACTTCAAAAAATGGGAATTACCATTCCTGCAACGGCACAATTTGAAAGAATGGATGTAGGGCAGTATGAATGGAGGGTCAATCAATTCGAAACAGGCGGCCAGTTAATTGATGGGATACTGAAATTGACTTATTATCAAGATAAAACGATAAAAAGTGTTGTAAATAACATAATCACGTATGAAAAGGTAAGAGAAATTAAGTTAAAAAGTGAACAACAAGCCTATAACGAATTATTAGATGGGAAGTTTAAGACGTATGATAAAAATATTAAGGAAATGCAAATTCAACAAGTAAAGCAAGCGTATGAACTGGATTCTAAAGGATTTTATCAACCTATTTATGTATTTAGTGGCACAATTAATGGGGAAGAAGCTACTATTTCTATACCTGGTATTGAATAAAATAAAAAGTGAAAATTAAAATTTTTATTTAGCTCTAATCATAAAGAAACCGGGATACGGATTAAATTAAGCTATACAATCCCATACAAAATAATAAATGCTACGATAGCATTTTTCAAGATTATGCAGAGTGTGTTATCTGTATAAAAACCTGTATTTTTTTGTTTCTATACTTCAGTTACAGTAGCTTTAGTTGAAAAAACAATCTTCCACAATCGGATGCGATTGTGGAAGAAAAAAGAGGAGCTTTTTTACTATCGGGGCAGCATTCCTGTACTAAATGTATACAAGATCAATTCTGTCAACCATTATCACATTTGGTGGCATTGCAATCTATTTATATATTAATCATAGAATGATCAACGAACAAACTAACTAGAAAAATCGGATCATGTATTAAACATATTTCAACTCTTAATTTGTTATTAACCCAACAGGTGAGTCAGTTGAATAAGGAAACATCTTAAAGGACCAAATGGGGTCCTTTTCTTTTTGGAAAGGATTAAAAGAATGGGAGTCTTCCTAAAAGAAATGAAATGGGACCACCCCCATATTCACGAGAGAAACGATTTCTTTGGTTCATCTTGGCTGGATTCGGTTTTTCTCTTGATAATCCACTCCAGATATAGAAAAATTCAATTGATGTTAGAAAATGTAACATCACGTGTTGACTTTTCATAACATTCTGACTATAATTGGGTTATTATAACAGAGCAAAACATCATAAAATATCTTTCTAGGGTTCCGTTCAATCTATATTGAAGTCTGGACCGAGAGAAAGAGTATAGCAAATCATACTGCTATATACACGGAGGGATAAAAGCCCGGGAGAACTTAGTATAGTTCACCCGGGCTTTTATCTTTTTTTATAGCCATTGATGAAAGGGGTAGATGCTTATCAGCAACGTACAATTCAAGAGGAGTTTGAAGACATCACAAATTGTTGTTATGGGGTTAGCATGGATGACACCGATGATTTATTTTACGGTATATGGTGTGGTATTCGAAACAGCCGATGGTTTAATGACCCCCGCTTATATCGTCGCATTTCTTGCTATTGTGTTTACTGCTTATAGTTACAGTCGAATGGTTAAAGTGTACCCGACCGGAGGTTCTGCGTACACCTATACCAGTAAAGCAATTCACCCAAAGGCTGGTTTTTTGGTAGGGTGGGCGTTATTGATCGATTACCTATTTTCTCCGATTATCGCCATTTTAACATTTGGGATTTTTATGCACGCTGAGTTTCCAAGCATTCCAATATTCGTTTGGATTATCTTGATGAACATTGTGCTGGCGGTTGTGAATATTATCGGAATTGGATCAGCGGCACGCATTAGTGGCTTTTCCGTGTTGGTCCAGATCGGGTTTATCCTCATCTTCTGTTTATTGACAGCTAAAGACATTGTCCTTAATCAAGGTGCCAGTGCTTTATTCACCTTAGATCCATTGCTGGTTGGTGAGGGTTCAGTTGTATCAGTTTTTTCCGGTGCGTCACTGATTTGTTTCTGCTTCCTAGGTTTTGATGCAGTTACAACAATGGCAGAAGAAACAATTGATTCGAAAAAGACGATTCCACGAGCCATCTTTTATATTATTTTCATCGCAATCACTTTGTACGCGATGATCTCGTTTTTAACAGCTATTGCATTCCCGGCATTCAGCTTTGCAGATCCAGACAATGCGGCGTATAGCTTGATTCAAATGGTCGGCGGCAATTTGTTTAGTACCCTCTTCATCATGGTGCTGATTATTGCGACATTCACACAAGGCCTGTCTTCCATGACGAGTGTGACACGTTTTCTCTATGCATTAGGGGAGGCATCCATTTTACCGAAAAAGGTCTTTACTTCCCTACATCCAAAACTACGTACACCCATTCTAAATATCTTGTTTGTATCGACAATCTCCCTATCAGCCATTTTCATCAACCTTGATACGGCAGTATTGTTCGTCAGCTTTGGCGCTTTGACCGGTTTTATCTTTGTCAATTTAAGCGTTATTTCCCACTACTATATCAAGGAGCAGAATCGAGGGGTCAAAGCCACCTTCTTCTATCTGGTTTTCCCAAGTGTTGGGGTGTTGTTCATCGGATGGTTATGGACGCTACTCGATCCTCATACTTTATGGATTGGGGGAGCATGGGTTGCCTTTGGATTTGTCTACTTATTTTTGAAAAATAGAATCACGACACCGAGTTTAAGGAACTTAGATAAAAAGTTGGTTTAAAAATCAGAATATTCAATCTATAGGAGGCGATTATATGCAACAGACAAGTGTGATCGTATCAAAAATCATTCCAGCAGGGGGCAAATGGTCTGCATTCATCAAACGTGGCAAAGAAATCACCTTTACCGTGTCAGCGGAACAAGCGAATGTATCATTGCTGCTTTTTAACGCACATGATTTGGCAGAACGCTACAATATGCCGGATTCACTAAAGGCTCAATATACTGCCTATTTTACGAAGCATAATGTATTGATGAGTGACCAAGGCCGTGTTCTAGCGAGCATTACCGAAGATTCTGTCGGCTGGCATGACACCATCGGCGGTTATTCGACAAAAGCGCAAATTGACGCACAATTCGGCGAAACGACGTATCAAGAATCACGCAATGAACGCTATCGTAATGGAGAAGATAACTTGCTTATCGAATTGTTCCGTAATGGCTTAAGCCGCCAAGATTTAGGACCTGTTGTCAACTTATTTTCAAAAGTATCCTGTGATGATGCAGGCTATATGCATCTAGCACCCGATCATGTAAAAGCTGGAGATACAGTGACATTACGGACGGAGATGGATGTTTTCATGGCTCTGTCGAATACGCCCCATCCATTATCGGAAGCGACCACTTATCCACAAGCGGAAGTAACCGTGGAAGTAAAGGATACGATGCCGGCAACCGGAGATGATCCATGCGTCCTTCACCGCGATGAAAATAAGCGCGCATATGAGAATACGTGGGAATATGTACAACTTACACAAGGAGGCGTTCTCTAATGGCTGTATTTAATAATGTTGAAAGTGAACGACAAGAGGCGAAGGCCATTTATTCGAAAAGGTTGTTAGCGGGCGATGGCTGGTTACATACATTAGAACCGGGCCAAGTATTACGCATCGTGGACCTAGAAGGCAATCAAGCAGCAGATACATTATTTTTCAATGCAGAGGTACCGACAGATCACTATAGCGCGGTTAAAACGATTCAGAAACAAAAAAATATCTATCTATCAACAGGCTCCGTTTTACTGTCCGAGATGGGTACAGAACTAGTTGAAATTGTCGCCGATACGTGTGGGCGTCACGATACACTAGGCGGCTCATGTTCAGCCCAAAGCAATACAGTACGTTATGCCCACGAAACGTTACCCATGCACAATTGCCGTGACACATATATGTTGCAGTTAGCGAAAAGCGATCAATATCAACACATGCAAAAACGTGATTTATCCCCTAATGTAAACTTCTTCATGAATGTGCCTGTCACACTTGAGGGCGGCCTGAAATTTGATGATGGAGTTTCCGCTCCAGGTAAATATGTGGAGATGCGTGCCATCACACGTACAGTGGTGCTCATTAGCAACTGTCCACAGCTCAACAATCCATGTAATGCGTATAATCCAACACCAATTCAACTACTAATTTGGGAAGGGTGAATAAGATGTTCAAAAAAGTATTGATTGCTAACCGAGGTGCAATTGCTGCACGAATCGTTAGAACATTAAAGAAAATGAATGTACAATCTGTCGTCGTTTATACAACGGCCGATCAGGACAATACGTATGTAGCTGAGGCAGACGAAGCCATTTTCATCGGCGATGGGCCTGCAAAAGAAAGCTATTTAAATGCGGATTTAATTTTAGAAAAGGCACGTGCCGTTGGTGCTGAAGCGATTCATCCAGGCTATGGCTTTTTAAGTGAAAATGCCGCATTTGCACGTGATTGTATGGCAAGTGGCATTGCTTTTGTAGGACCTAAACCTGAACAAATCGAACAATTTGGCTTAAAGCACTCAGCACGTCAACTTGCAAAAGAAGCGCAAGTACCGTTACTGCCCGGTACCCATTTGATTGAGGATTTAGAAGAAGCACTAGCATCCTCTACAAGGATTGGCTATCCAGTGATCTTAAAAAGTACGGCTGGTGGCGGTGGCATTGGCATGAAAGTGTGTGAGGATGAGCAAGCATTGCGTGAGGCGTTTGAAGCAGTGACGCATTTAGCCGAGAAGAACTTCAATAATGGTGGTGTATTTGTTGAAAAGTATATTGCAAGTGCACGCCATGTGGAAGTCCAAGTCTTTGGTACAGAGACGGAAATTGTGGCATTGGGAGAACGGGATTGCTCATTGCAGCGCCGCAACCAAAAAGTGGTGGAGGAGACACCCGCACCTCTATTGAATGAAGAAGTGCGTGAAAAGATGCTGGAAGCCTCCACACGTTTAGCGAAACTAGTAGGCTATCGTAGTGCTGGTACGGTGGAATATTTATACGATCCTGCGAGTGATCAGTTTTATTTCTTGGAAGTGAACACGCGTTTGCAAGTTGAACATGGTGTCACGGAAGAAGTCACAGGTGTAGATTTAGTGGAATGGATGATTAAAGAGGCAGCCGGGGAGTTGGCGAATCTTTCCACACTCGTATCATCGCCACAAGGTCATAGCATGCAAGTTCGCATTTATGCGGAAGATTGTTTCAACCAGTTTCAGCCAAGTGTCGGGACGATAGATGATATCGTATGGCCAGCGGGTGTCCGCATCGAAACTGGCATCCAAAAAGGCGGTTCCATCTCAACGTATTATGATCCAATGGTTGCCAAAGTGATTGTCCATGCCGATACGCGTAAGGATGCCATTACAAAGTTACAGCAAGCATTATCTGAAATGCGTGTATATGGTGTGACGACAAACCTGCAATATTTAGAGCAAGTATTAATGGAAGAATCGGTGCGGTCAGGGGCCGTTTATACGAAGCTATTGGAATCTTTTTTACCAGAGGAAGCAAGTATTGAAGTGTTAGATGGTGGCATTCAAACGACGGTACAAGATTTTCCGGGGCGAACAGGACATTGGAACGTCGGAGTGCCGCCATGTGGTCCGATGGATAGCTATGCATTCCGCATCGGCAATCAGTTACTTGGCAATGCCTTCGACGCACCAGGCTTAGAGTTGACACTGCGTGGCGGTAGTTATCGCTTCCGTGCACCGATGACTATTTGTTTAACAGGGGCCGATATGCAAGCGACGCTCGATGGGGTGCCAGTTGCACGTTACGAAACGATTCAAGTAGCTGCGCAACAAGTACTGTCACTAAAAGAGGCAGAAGAAGGTATGCGCAGTTACTTGCTCGTGGCAGGGGGGCTTGATATGCCGAAGTATCTAGGCAGTGCCTCGACGTTTACGCTTGGTGGCTTTGGAGGACACAATGGCCGACCACTACATACAGGCGATGTGTTACGCGTCAATGCGGCAGAATTCGTGGTACCGCGCGCCTTACCAGCCGAAGCTCAACAACACTATACACATGAGTGGGAAATTGGCGTTATTGCTGGTCCTCATTGCACGAAGGAATATTTAGAAGCGGCCTACTTAGAAGAGCTGGTGGCAACCAACTTTGAAGTGCATTTTAATAGCTCCAGGACAGGGGTGCGGCTCATTGGCCCCACACCAAAGTGGACACGTAAAGATGGAGGTGAGGCAGGCTTGCATCCATCGAACATTCACGACAATGCCTATGCGATTGGTACCCTGGATTTAACGGGTGATATGCCGATCTTACTAGGGCCGGATGGACCGAGCCTCGGCGGTTTTGTTTGTCCAGTGACCACGGCTTCTGCAGAGTTTTGGAAGATCGGTCAGTTGCACGCCGGTGATACGGTGCGCTTTAAATTATTATCAGTAGACGAAGCCAATGCTCTACGTAAAAATCAAGAGCAATTTTTAGAGGAATTAACGGTCACCTCGTTTGAAGAGATGAACGATGTAACGTATATGGAACAAGCTGATCCAGAAACGGCGATTTTATTTAAAAGCGAGAAAGGCCGCTTCCCGATGGTTATCCGTGCAGATGGGGATGAAAATTTGCTTGTTGAATATGGCGATATGGTTCTGGATTTGCTATTGCGTTTCCAAGCACATCTGTTAATGGAGGCGATTAAGGAGCGCAGCGATATTCCGGTGATTGACCTCACACCAGGTATCCGCTCCCTGCAAGTGCATATTGATTCAACGAAAATGACGCTAATGGAAGTATGCCGTATTATAGACGAGCTAAATCAAGCATTGCCTGTATTGGAAGAGGTGGAGGTACCTTCGCGAATCGTCCATTTACCATTGTCATGGGACGATCCTTCGACACAATTAGCCATCGAACGTTACCAAAAAAATGTCCGCCCCGATGCACCTTGGTGTCCGAGTAATATTGAATTCATCCGCCGTATGAACGGTCTTGGAGCGATGGAAGATGTTCGTCGTATCGTGTTTGATGCCAATTATTTAGTGATGGGGCTTGGCGATGTATATCTTGGGGCACCCGTTGCCACACCACTCGATCCGCGGCACCGTCTCGTAACGACAAAGTACAATCCTGCGAGGACGTGGACGCCTGAAAATGCGGTTGGGATCGGAGGCGCATATATGTGCGTATATGGCATGGAGGGACCTGGGGGCTATCAATTCGTTGGCCGTACGGTCCAGATGTGGAATCGCCTTAGAGCAACAAAAAGTTTTGCAGAAGGAAAACCATGGTTATTACGCTTCTTCGATCAAATTCGCTTCTATCCAGTAGCAGAAGAAGAATTAGGAATAAAACGCCAACAATTTTTACGTGGTCAATTTGAGGTCAAGATTGAAGAGACAACATTCAAACTCCGTGACTATATCAGATTTTTGGAAGAGGTTAAAGTCGAAACGCAAAGCTTTAAACAAACGCAACAGCAAGCGTTTGATACAGAGCGTGAGCGTTGGCGCGACCTTGGATTAGACGAATATGTAGCAGAGCATCATGAAGCGGTGAATGTCGATAGCGATGTGCCCGAAAATAGCGAGGCCATCCGCTGTACATTACCGGGGAGCATATGGAAAGTACTTGTTGAAGCAGGCATGTATGTAAGAAAAGGGGATGTATTGCTAGTTGAAGAAAGTATGAAAATGGAGTTTCCGCAGGTTGCCCCATTTGATGGCATAGTGAAACAAATTTATGTTTCTCCGGGAGACGAAGTACAAGCCAATCAATTAATGGTAGCCCTAGAACCCATAGAAGTGGAGGTAAAAGATGATGAATCCATTATTATCTATCAATAATTTACAACAAGCTTATGCAGATGGTAGCTTGACGCCACGGCAAGTAGTCACCGATATTTTACAGCGTGTGGAAGACTATACGGCGAGTACGGTATTTATTGTTCCCCCGACGTGGGAACGACTGACGCCTTATGTTGAAAAATTGGAACGAGTCAACATGCAGGACTTTCCGTTATATGGAATTCCGTTTGTCATTAAGGATAATATCGATTGGGTTGATGCCGACACGACAGCGGCTTGCCCAACCTATGCCTATACACCTACTGAAAGTGCGACTGTTGTCCAACGCTTGATTGATGCTGGTGCAATTCCAATTGGCAAAACCAATTTAGACCAGTTTGCAACGGGGCTGATCGGCACGCGTAGTCCATACGGTGTCGTGAAAAATGCCTTGAATGAAGAATTGATCAGCGGGGGCTCCAGCTCGGGATCGGCCGTCGCGGTGGCACTAGGATTTGCAAGCTTTGGTCTTGGTACGGATACCGCGGGGTCGGGTCGCGTACCAGCCGCATTAAATGAGTTGTATGGGTTGAAACCAAGTCTAGGCTCTTGGCCCGTGAAAGGTGTTGTACCGGCATGCGAAAGTTTGGATTGTGTGACGGTGTTTGCGACTGAACTGCAAGATGTCTATTCGGTGGATGCCGTTGTACGCGGGGAGGATGCGGCTGATATCTGGAGCCGTGCCGTACCATTGGCCCCCGCTGCAAATCCAGCTGTAGTGTGTTTGCCGAAAAATGATTTAACGTTTTTTGGCCCATATGCGCGGGAATATGAAGCGGCCTGGAATCGCACGGTGCAACGTCTGGAAAATGGGAACGTGCCGATCCGTTATATAGATGTGACGTACTTACAAGAAGCGGCAGCCATTTTATACGACGGTCCATGGATTGCGGAGCGCTGGTCTGCGATTGGGGATTTTGTAGAGGACCATCCTGATGAAATCTTCGATGTTACGCGCCAATTACTACGTGAAAGCGAAAATCAAACGTATCGTGCCACCGAGCTATTTCAGGCAATGCATCGTCTACAAGCATTAAAGAAACGTGCGATGTTAGATTTAGAGAACGCGGTGCTTGTTTTGCCAACAACAGGTGGTACGTGGACGATTCAACAGGCAAAAGAAGACCCGATTTCAACAAATCAACAATTGGGCTTGTATACGAATCATTGTAATTTGCTTGATTTGGCAGCGATTGCTGTTCCGGCAGATCATGCAACCACAAACGTTCCTTTTGGCATTACACTTTTTAGCCGCTTCGATGAAGAGCATTTATTAAAAGGACTGGCCACTACTATTGAGCGTGGCAACACAATTCCCGTTGCCGTATGCGGACTTCATATGCGTGGCTTTGCATTAGAGCACCAAATGCTAGAATGCCAAGCTACCTTTGCCTATCAAACAACAACAGCCTCTACCTATCGATTATATCAACTAGCTACACAGCCAGCTAAACCTGGGTTAGTTCGGAGTGCAGATGGTGTCGCCATAGAAGTCGAGGTATGGGATATGCCAATTGCACAGCTCGGTGCCTTTATGCAACGGATTCCTGCACCGCTTGGAATGGGAAAAGTCCAGCTAGCAAACGGTCTTGAAGTTCTTGGTTTTATTTGTGAGCCAGATGCAATCGAGCAAGCATTGGATATTTCTTATACCGGTGGGTGGCGTTATTTAGAAACGACATCGATTGAATAAGTAGTGGAATTCTGTAATGTTGGGAACAATAACGAATCTGACTGGTGAGTTGTAGTTAGAATTTGAATAATGAAGGAAATACCTATATATTTATCACTGAGTCACATATGCGACATAGGCTATTTTTAGAAAAGCTCGGAGGAGAATATTATGAAAACGATTAGTACAGAACAAGAATATCGTGAACAAATCAAACAAGATGAATTAACGGTCGGGATTTTCACGACAACATGGTGCCCGGACTGCAAACGTCTGGATATGTTCATCGGTGACATCACAGCAGAACATCAAGACAAGAATTGGTTCACCATCGATAAAGACGAATTCCCGGAAATCGCGGAAGAACAGACTGTAATGGGAATCCCTTCATTATTGGTATTCAAGAATGGTGAAAAAATCGCCCACCTGCACAGTGCGAACGCTAAAACTCCTGATCAAGTGAATGAGTTTTTAAATAACCTATAATAATAAGCACGGAACCTACCCTCGCATGTATCGTCATGTGGGGGTTGTTTTTCGTTTCATGGTATGTGAATAGGAATAAATTGTTACGCAGTATACAAAATTTCAGACATTCAACAAGATATAGTCGATGTAACGAATTAAAATGTTCCCCACTAAAGTGGCATTTTTCTTTTGTTTATACCTCCTCGATTTTTTTGAAGAGATCGGTATAAAGTTGGTCAATGTTCTTTTTATCGTCTACATAAAAATACCAAGCATCCTCTTTATTTGCATGATCATCATGTAAATAAATGGTCGTATGAGAATTATTATTTTTAAATTCAGGTGTTTCGCCAATTACTGCAATATTCAAAGGTGCTCCACCATATTTCGCATCACTATTCGAACAAGCAGCCAATACGGCAACCACGCCTAAAAAATGGAAGATCTTTTTCATATGCAACCTCCTTATTAATGGAAATACTTTTTTCTTTCCTCAACTTATTATTCTACAAATATTTTCAAGAACCTTGCTTACATGACATTCCTTTTTGATGGATGAACCATATACCTTAAAATACTATCGTTTCAATTATGTTACATAAATATTAATTATTTTACTATTAGATTAAAAGAACTTAACAATAGTCATAATCTTAGATAAATACACAATTATGTCATAAAAATAGTTTAAAATACCTATATCAGAATACTAATTCTAACCGATATTTAAAATAATGTAACAAAAATAATACTTTAGTAGGGAGAATGATATGAAAAAGTTACTTATACCGACTTTCTGTTTCGCAGTATTGAGTACTGTTGCTTTTGAAGAACATATATCTGCAGCTCCACTATCAGCCGAACAAAAAACGATAGAAACGACAAAATATGTGAATGTGAACTCAGGATCACTGAATATGCGAAAAAGCGGTAAGGAAAGCGCAGCCGTAGTGGCGAAGCTAAGTAAAGGCACGAAGGTAGCCGTCTATTCGGAATCCAAAGGTTGGGCTAAAGTTAAAGCGAATGGAAAAGAAGGGTATGTAAGTACGGCCTACCTTTCCACGAAAAAGCCAGGAGCGGTCAAGCAAGCAGTAACTGCAACCGTCAAAACGACGACAAAATACGTGAATGTGAGTTCAGGTACGCTGAATATGAGGAAAAGTGGTTCCGCGAGTGCGAAAATTGTCACGACGCTAAGCAAGGGTACCAAGGTAACGGTGTATTCGGAGTCAAAAGGCTGGGCGAAGATCAAAGCGAACAATAAGGAAGGCTATGTGAATACAGCCTACCTTTCCACAAAAAAGCCAGGAGCGGTTAAGCAAGCAGTTACTGCGACCGTCAAAACGACGACAAAATACGTGAATGTGAGTTCAGGTACGCTGAATATGAGGAAAAGTGGTTCCGCGAGTGCGAAAATAGTCACGACGCTAAGCAAGGGCACGAAGGTAACGGTGTATTCGGAGTCAAAAGGCTGGGCGAAGATCAAAGCGAACAATAAGGAAGGCTATGTGAATACAGCCTATCTTTCCACAAAGAAGCCAGCAACGGCAACTAAGGCTTCCACCACCGTCAAGACGACGACAAAATACGTGAATGTGAGTTCAGGTACGCTGAATATGCGGAAAAGTGGTTCGGCGAGCGCGAAAATAGTCACTGAATTAACCAAAGGCACTAAAGTCACGGTGTATTCAGAGTCAAAAGGCTGGGCGAAGATCAAAGCGAATAATAAGGAAGGCTATGTGAATACAGCCTTCCTTTCCACAACGAAACCAGTCACGGCCAAACCAGCGTCCACTCCGGTTAAGACGATGACAAAATACGTGAATGTGAGCTCAGGTACGCTGAATATGCGGAAAAGTGGATCCGCGAGCGCGAAAATTGTCACGGAATTAACCAAAGGCACCAAAGTAACGGTGTATTCAGAGTCAAAAGGCTGGGCGAAGATTAAAGCGAACAATAAGGAAGGCTATGTGAATACAGCCTACCTTTCCACAACGAAACCAGTCACGGCCAAACCAGCGTCCACTCCGGTTAAGACGACGACAAAATACGTGAATGTAAGTTCAGGTACGCTGAATATGCGGAAAAGTGGTTCCGCAAGCGCGGCCATCGTCACCGAGCTAACGAAAGGGACAAAGGTAACAGTGTATTCGGAGTCCAACGGTTGGGCAAAAATCAAAGCGAACAATAAGGAAGGCTATGTGAATACAACCTACCTTTCCACAACAAAGCCAAGCTCAACACCTGTAGTGGAACCAACTGTCAAAGAGATAAAATATGTAAATGTAAGCTCAGGTACACTCAATGTACGGAATAAACCGACAGAAACCGCCTCCATCATTGTGAAATTGGCGAAGGGTGTAGAGGTTACCGTTCTTTCTGAATCGAATGGCTGGTCAAATATTGAAGTATATGGTGGAGAAGGCTATGTTAGCTCGCAATATCTTTCAACGACCAAGCCAAATTCGAAAGATGAAAAGCCTGAACCTACCCCTCCTATTGAAGAAAACACGCTCATTAAATTCGTGAAGGTGAACGATGGATCTAATTTGAACATGCGATCCGCAGCCTCAACGTCTGCCTCTATCGTGGCAATGCTTGCCAATAATACGGCGGTAACGGTGTATTCTGAATCTGATGGTTGGGCAAAGGTTTCAGCCAATGGGAAAACGGGATATGTGAGCTCACAGTATTTAGTTAACACAGCTGCAGAAACTCCAGGCAATGCTCCTGGAACGGTCATTAAGAATTATACAGAATATGGCCTGACGATCGACAAGATGGTAGATTTGCAGATGGCCGTCAATGCCCAAACGGATAAAAGCTACCAAACCTACATACGTGAAGACGGTATTATTTTGACCTCTTCCACGAAAGGTACGGTCAATGGATCGGGCTGGCGAGTACGGGGAGGAGCCGGTCCGGATAACTGGGTAGTCGGTTCCGTTAGCAATAATCAGTCCCTTACAATCAAATCGAAGGTGAAAGGCTCTGACGGTTATTACTGGTATGAAGTCGATATCAATAAAACCTGGGTCAATGCGAGTCCAGAAGATGTGAAATATCATCTGAATCCAGATAATTTCGTGGATGATCCAGTTAACTCGTTTCAATTTGTTAAACTCTCTCAAAGTGCGAACCTGAACGCTGCCGAAGTGAATAGTAGAATCCTATCCGGCAAAGGGATTTTAGAAGGACAAGCAGCCACCTTCATGACGGCAGGGGATAAATATGGAGTCAATGATATTTATCTTATTTCACACGCATTATTGGAAACGGGCAAAGGGACTTCACCATTAGCAACAGGCGTTATGGTGAATGGAAAGACGGTCTATAATATGTATGGAATAGGCGCGTATGATGGAACGGCAGTAAGCAGTGGCGCGCAGTATGCCTATAATGCAGGCTGGTTCACTCCTGAAGCTGCCATCATAGGTGGTGCAGAATTCATCGCCAAAGGGTATATCTCCACAGGTCAGGACACCTTATATAAAATGAGATGGAATCCTGCTGGGGCTAGCAGTTATGGATATGCCACACACCAATATGCAACAGATATCGGCTGGGCCGTGAAGCAAGTAAAACAGATTTATAATCTATATAGTTTATTAGATTCCTATAATCTAAACATTGAAATTCCAAAATATAAATAATATCGTAAAAACCACATGATTAGGTTCATGTGGTTTTTACGATATATAGCTTATTTCAACATTTATCTACGAAAAGGCAATTTTATCTTCGTAATCGTCTCATATATCTTCGGATTTTGCCATTATATCGATTTTTCGACAAAATTCTTCAGTAATATAAGTAGGAAAAGGTTCAGGTTATCACGCTTGGCCTGAACCTTTTACCTATCCACTTCAGTCCAATATCGTCTCTCTTATATAAAATATACTAGAATTTTCGGACGTAGACGGAAACCCCGAAAACTCCCAAACAGGTATTCGAAACCCTTACAAAATCATTTGATAGTAGACAATTTACAGCTTTCCGGTAGGACTTACCTGTTGATAGCTTGCAGGAATCAGCGTTTCCAATGACTGTAGCTTCTACAATTGTACGAGAAGAGTGAGGCCTTAAAGGATTTCTTTCCCATAGTATCGTCACTACATCAGGAGGTCTAGGAATGGACACAGAATCAGACATGTAATTCACCTCTTTTCTACTGGTTTATATAGTTAATGCGACTTCGGACAAGTTAGCTTATCGATTTGTCATGGTTTTTTAATAAAAGGCTCAAGGATACCCATATGAAATTGGTAGTCATGAGGGATGCCTGGAAGGATTATTTTGTTTTTTAGAGAAGTATGAAGAGAGAATTGATAGAAAAAAATATTCGAATGTATACAGGGGGAATTAGATGCAAAAAAAAGCGAACCGGAAATTATACAGTTTATGGACGGGGGAGTTGACGGCAACGGTCCTTTTTGCCGCTTTGTGGTTGTTATTCATTCAGCAACAGAAATGGGCGGATCCTTACTTGATTTCATTTCCCCCTATCTATGCCTTTGTTGTGCTGGAGTTCATCCTGCTTCAAGGGAGCCTCTATTGGTTTCTGAAATGGAAACAAGCGAAGCAAAAGAAGTTCGTCGGGCTGCCTTCTGCTCAACTACGTATTTTCCGTGCGTTTAAAAAGATTAACATTGTTCTGATCTTGATAGGATTACTCGTAGCCGTTTATCAATTCATCTTTTTTTCGGTCGGTCATTATTGGTTCATCTTTCTTTATGCATTCGCCATCATTGAACATATCAATTACTACCATATCAGGCTTTCCTATCAGACTCCGGAAGAGTTAAGGGAGTTCTTTCATCAAAAGAAATTCCGTCCTTCCATCCTGGCAAAGGAATTGGCTATGTTAAGAAGGTGAGGAGAACATGGTAAAGCAACAAGTAACAACTAAAAAAACATTCGTTGAGAGTTTATTAGATAGTGTTTCGATGATTCTACTTATCATGATGTTTGTATACATATTTTTAAAGTGGCCGGTTCTACCGAATAGCATCCCTATGAGTTTTGATCCATCGGGTGCCGTATCCCAATGGGGAGATAAGAAAAGCATTTTAGGTCTGCCATTAATCGGGCTATTGGCTTTTGGTGTGTTTAGCCTTGTTGAAAGGTATCCTGATTCCATCAACTTACGAATCTATAAAAGTGAAGATAAAGACAAGGAGGTAACGTACAATAGGCTGATGGTGAATATCATCAAAACGGGCATCGTCATTTGTCTGCTTCTTGCTAACTGGAGGATCATGGAAGCGGTTCTATAATAGGTACAGATTTAACGGGCGATTCTTCATATAGAGGAATCGCTTTTTTACTATAGAAATTGTTGTGGCGGTGGGAGCTGAATTTTGTAAAGGGATGTGGAAAGGTGCCGGAAGCAATATTCTTCAAGTTATAAAAAATGTAAATATTGTATAAAAAATAATAGATTTTATGTAATTTTGGAATATTCTGTTGTATTATAGGTTGTACACATATCTAGAAAAACGGATTTGTGATTAAGGTATATGCTGGATAACTTCTGTTTTTTTAAAAGCATGTTTTGCCTTGTATCCTTGGTGGGCATGCTAATGAAACCTTATATCGGCATAGAAATAGAATGGGGAGGAATTATTTTTTATGGGGAAAAAGAAAATGATTCAATTAGCGTCAGCCACCGTACTGGCCGCATCAACAATCGTCGCAGTGGCACCTGTGCAAACGGATGCTGCAACAACAAGCTTAAACAGTAAAATCAAGACAGCCAAGGCCACCATCAAAAAGCCATTCGACACGTACTTCTACTCTTCTAAACTCGCTTCCGTATCCACCATCAAGAAACAAACCAAAGCAGCCAAACAGGCGAAAAAAGACATAACCGCTTCGATTAAAAAGTCAACCTTAACGAAAAAACAAAAAGATGCAAAGCTTAAGGAAATCAAGTCCTATGATAAATACATAACACGGGCAGAGGGTTATGTGAAAGGCTATCAAAAGGCGGAAAAGGCTAAGGCGGCCCATAATAAAGCACTTAAGTCTCTGACGAATTCCGTCATCGCCCAAAAACCGACGGAAGTTAAGAAAAAATATAATGCACTGGATACAGCCGTGAAAAAGGCCGAAAAGGACATTAAAGATACCGTGTACGGCGCCAAGATTGAAGCCCTTCTATACGATAAGTTCACCAAGGCAACGAAAAAATCCTTAAACGGGGATCTTAAAGTTCCGTATTACTATGAAAAGGCCGAGTATTGGATCGCTAAAGGGGACTTGAAAACGGCTGCCAAACGGATGAACGCCGTTTCAGGCCAGTTGAAAAAGGTAAGCAAAACATCGAAGCTCGGTAAGGCCATCCATGCATACGCGAAGAAAGTAAACGGAAAATATGAAGCGGCCCTAAAAGCCGAAAAGAAATATGCCGAAAAGAAAAAAGCAATAGAAAAGAAAGTAAGTGCGTACGAAAAGCTGGCAAAGGGGCCACTTAAGACGAGAGCACAGATCAACGCGGCAAAACAAGCGAAAGCGGCTATTGATTTGACTGGAATCAATAAAGCGGATATCAAGGCTTTCCAAGCAAGGATTGCCGCAGCGGACAAGTTGGTCGCAAAAGCTGAACAAGGGCTTCAATTCAACCTATCTTTAATGCATACGAATGACACGCATGCTCATTTGGATAACGTGGCCAAACGGGTGACTGCCGTTAAGGAAGTAAGGGCAAGCAAGCCAAAGGCGCTTTTGATTGATGCAGGTGATGTATTCTCAGGAACCTTGTATTTCAATGAATTCAAGGGTCAGGCCGATCTTCAATTCATGAATTTAATGAAGTATGACGTGATGACATTCGGGAATCATGAGTTTGATTTAGGGTCAAGTGAAGAAGGCCATCAAGCATTGGCGGACTTTATTAAAGGCGCCAAGTTCCCATTTGTCAGTTCGAATGTGGACTTTTCCAAAGATGATAAATTTAAAGGGTTATTCTCGGATTTGTATTCAAGTGAGCCTGAAAAAGGAAAAATCTACAATGGCATCGTGAAGGAAATCGATGGTGAGAAGGTCGGGTTCTTTGGCCTGACGACAGAAGAAACGAAAGACATTTCAAGCCCTGGAAGTATCGTATTCGAGAACTATCTGAAAGAAGCAGAAAAAGCCGTGAAAGCCTTCGAAGGCATGGGCGTGAATAAAATCGTCGCCATCTCCCATCTGGGCTATGATGACAATGCCGAATATGATAATGATTTAACGCTGGCGGCTAAGGTGAAAGGGATTGATGTGATCGTCGGTGGACATAGCCATACGGAGTTAGATGCACCAGTCGTGATCAGTAAGGATGAAAAAGGAAAAACGAAGGATCCGACCCTGATTGTTCAAGCTTATCAATATAGTGATTATCTAGGCACACTCGATGTGGAATTTGATAGTAAAGGGAAAATAATAGGGCAAGCGGGACAATTGATCAAACTAGCCGATAAACAGGATGATGCAGAAGCGGCCAAGAAGTTGGAAACCTACTCCAAGAAGATTAAAGAGGTAAAAGAAACTACTACGGGCGCAACCGCAGTGAAGGAAATGGCCAGTCCGCGTGACTCAGGTGACGTCACGAAACCAAGTGTCCGTAAAAATGAAACGGAATTAGGAAACTTGATCACCGATGCCATGCTGACGAAAGCAAAGGAATTTAATAAAGACACGGTCATCGCTTTCCAAAATGGTGGAGGCATCCGTGCTGGAATCGATCAGGGTGACATCACATTAGGGGATATCCTGACCGTTTTACCGTTTGGCAATACACTGGCGACAATGAAGCTAACGGGTGAGGAAATAACCCAAGCGTTGGAGCATAGCGTGAGCCAGGCACCGAGAGAGAGTGGCGGTTTCCTACATGTTTCTGGCATGAAGTTCACCTATGACAGCACGAAGGATGCGGGTCAACGTGTACAAAAGGTTGAAGTAAAAGGCCAAGATGGAACGTATAGCGAATTGGATAAAACCAAGCAATACACTGTAGCCACCAATGCCTTTACGGCTAAGGGGGGAGACGGCTTTACAGTCTTCGCAAAAGCCTATGAAGAAGGAAGGGTGACGGATATCGGCCTTCCTGATTGGGAGAACCTTGCGGATTACGTAAGTCAGTTAAAAACGGTCAACCCAGCCATCGAGGGACGGATTAAGGACGTTTCTGGAAATACACCAAATCCAGAACCAGGTACACCTGAAGATCCAACCAAAACTTACGAGGGTGATACTGAGTTGGATATTACAAATCTCTCATCTTTGGACAATATAGTAGTCAAAGGTAATTTAACCTTGACTGGAACTCCTTCAGAGACCATTACTATTTCAGATGTGACAGTGGAAGGGGATTTGGATGTATCGGGGCTGAATGGGAAAAGAGTAAATCTGGCGGGCATCACAGTTAAGGGAGACACCATTTTTTAATAGATAAGAAGAAATATATAGGATTCATTAACAGAAACATTGCCAAGGTTTAATGAAAAACTGGAGGGGTTGAGTACTTGAAGAAAAATGGGATAAGTAAGATGTTCTTTGCCATATTATTAGTTCTATCAACGATTTTGCCATACGCAGCGGTCGCAAAAGCGGAAGAGTTCCTATCTGTAGCGGAAGCCATCGCGAATAACAGTGGGAAAGGTAAAATGGTGAAAGGATATATCGTAGGAACAGCTACTAGTGGTACAAGCTATGTCCAAAAAGCACCTTTTAGCGTAAATACCAATATAGGAATCGCGGATAGTCCGGATGAAACCGACAGTAAAAAAATCATGCCGGTTCAGCTACCTAACGGGAACATTCGGTCATCCTTGAATTTAGTGGATCACCCGGAGCTACTCAAGAAACAGGTGACGATTACCGGGTCACTGGAAGCCTATTTCAGTGTTCCTGGTCTGAAATCTCCAACCGCTTACACACTCATTAGCGATGGTGGCAACCCGCCGGAGCAACCTGATGTGAAGGTTTTGGATTCCCTTGCAAAAGCACGCGCGAATACGGAAGATGTGGTGCAGATTGAAGGAATCGTTACGACAGGGGTTGGCTATTGGGGAGGAAAAGGCTTTTACATCCAAGACGAAACCGCTGGACTCTATGTGTATGGAACTTCATGGACAACGGATGTAAAGCAGGGAGATAAGGTTCGATTAATCGGCAAGGTCTCTGCTTATAATAACGAATTGCAAATTCAACCTACATCCCTTGAAGTGGTTTCATCCGGGAATGCCCTTCCTGAAACCCAATTAATCGATGCGGCAGGAGTAAATGAGGCCACACAAGGAGAGCTAGTTACCATTGAAAAGGCGACCATCACTGAATTGGCTGCTTCTGGCACATACGGAACATTCGAATTTAAAGCGATAGATGAGAAAGGTCATTCCGTACTCGTTCGCCATGATAATCGGAATGGTTCAAGTTATGAGGATTTCCAAAAGAGCTTTAAAGAAGGAGACCTCATTTCCGTCACTGGAATCGCATCACAATTCAATGATGCATATCAGCTTAAGCCAAGAGGGCTTGAAGACTATGAATTGGTGAACAAACCAGCTGTGTATACGGATATTTATCCTGGTACTGTCAGTGAAAATACAAAAATATCCCTTGAATCTGGCTGGGAAGGGGCAAAGATTCATTATACGTTAGACGGTTCTACTCCGACCTCTTCAAGCACGTTATACACAGGACCGATTACATTAACGAAAGATACAGACATCAAGGCAATCGCCGTGAACGACAAAACATCTGAAGTATTCACATTTTCCTATATCGTCACGAAAACGAATGATTTGAAGATTCGTGACATCCAAGGAATGAATCATTTTTCACCGTATGAAAATCAGCTCGTCTCCAATGTCGAAGGTGTCGTCACGTATGTAAAGGATGCCAATAACTTTTACATGCAAGATCCTAATCCGGACAAAGATTTGACGACGTCGGAAGGAATCCTTGTCTACAACAAAGCGCATGGGTTGAAAGCGGGAGATTCCGTCTCGGTGGATGGTAAAGTTGTGGAATGGTATGTCGAGGGCTACGCTGAAATGAAAACGACGGATCTGCCAACGACTGAATTGACCAATACGACTATAAAAAAGACGGGTACTCAAGCCCTTCCGAAACCGATCGTTATAGGCAAAGATGTCATCCCACCTTCTGAAAATATCGATGATGATCAACTGACTGATTTCGAACCGACAGAAGACGGAATTGATTTTTATGAGAGTTTAGAAGGAATGCTTGTAGAAGTCTATCAACCGAAAGTGGTAGCTCCCCAAGATTATGGTGAACTGGTTGTGATTCCGGGAGATATGAAAACAAATACGGCAGTGGGCGGAGTCAAAGTAACGGAAGAAGACTACAACCCAGAAAGAATCACCCTGGATATGGATGATGAAAAATTCGTCGCAAAAACAGGAGACTTCTTTACTAGTAATGTTACCGGAGTAATCAGCTACGGCTATAGCAACTATAGAGTGCTGACGGACAAAAACAAGCTGCCGACATTACAGGATGGCGGAACAGCCAGAGAAGTGACGTCGTTATCAGCAGATTCTGATAAACTATCGATCGCGTCTTATAACATAGAGAATTTCTCGACACAAACGGCTGATTCAAAGGTTACTATAATAGCAAATTCCATTGTTACGAATCTAAAAGCGCCAGACATTATCGGCGTGACGGAAATGCAGGATAATGACGGGGCAACAGATAGCGGTACGACGGATGCTAAGCAAAGTGCACAGAAAGTGATCGACAAAATCAAGGCATCAGGTGGACCAACCTATCAATATATTGATATTGCTCCAGAAGATAAAGCGGATGGCGGGGCACCTGGTGGAAATATCCGCGTAGGCTTTTTGTATAATACAGACCGAGTGAAATTAGTTGAGGGAACAAAAGGGAAGCCGACGGAATCCGTTGCGTATAAAGGAGATAAGCTTACCTTGAATCCTGGTAGAATCGATCCTACTAATTCGGCTTTTTCTTCAAGTAGGAAGCCATTGGCTGCCCAGTTTGAGTTTAAAGGGGAAAGTGTAGTCGTCGTCGCCAACCATTTCAATTCCAAGGGCGGTGACCAACCTTTATTCGGGAAAAATCAGCCACCTGTCCTATCAAGTGAGGTTCAAAGGCTAAAAATTGCGTCCATCGTCAATCAATTTGTCAAAGGAATCACGGAAGAAAATCCTGATGAACATATTGTATTGCTCGGGGATTTCAATGACTTTGAATTCTCAGCACCACTTAAAGAGTTAAAGGGTAAAGAATTAACCAATATGATCGAGAAAGTACCGTTTGAACAACGTTACTCGTACACATACCAAGGAAATTCCCAAGTACTCGATCATATTCTTGTATCCAACAATATGGCAGAATCCACAGAAGTGGACATCGTCCATATTAACTCATCCTTCATGGAAACCCATGGACGGGCAAGCGATCATGATCCTGTATTGATTCGGACGGACTTAACGGCGTCAGGAGCAGTAGAACCTATCGTTCCAGAAAAGACGTACCATCTATCAAAGTTCAAAACAAAAAAACTTACGATTGCGTCACCGAGCGTTTTGATCGATCTTGATGGGGACTCTACCATCGAAGAGGGCATCTTTATCAAGAGTGACTTGGCCAAACTACAGGGTTCCGGTTTGAAAAATACAAGAGTGAACCTTGAGCCGACCAAAGCAGGTGCCATCATTGACTTTGGTGGAGCTGAGGTAAAAGAAGTCATCATTAACAATGACAATATCAAAGAAATCCGAGGCGCCGAAAATGTTCAGAAATGGACGGCGAAAGAAGGTGTCAATACGTCTGGAATCAAGTTCTTGAATGCAAAAGGGGAAGCGATTGCTTCTCCTTTCGCTTCAAAGGAGAATAAAGCCCCAGTTGTAAAGAAGAAAATAGAAAATGTAGATGTAAAAGTGGGTTCGACGGTTACTCTTAATTTACGTGAGTACTTTGAAGATCCCGATAACGATTCACTTACCTTTTCGTCTACATTCGGTTCAGTAGTAGGGTCAACATTGACCCTTCCAACCGATAAAGTGGGAAATTACATTGTCGCTGTAACAGCAAAGGACAAGTCTTCAGAAGTGATTGCTCGTTTCAGCCTGATAGTATCAGGGGATAAGCCACTTGAAGCATATTACCAAAAAGCGTCCGGAAAAACGGGCAACGAGTTGAAAGCGACGCTACACACCATCATCAAAAGTCAGACAAAGTTGACGTATGCTCAAGTATGGGATGGCATTAAGGATGCAGATGAAGATCCCGATAACCCTAAGAATGTCATCTTGCTGTACTCTGGCAAATCCATTTCGAAAAGTTCGAATGGAGGGAATTCTGGACAGTGGAACCGTGAGCATGTTTGGGCTAAATCCCACGGGAATTTTGGGACAAGCGTAGGTCCTGGGACAGATCTTCATCACCTTCGTCCGGAAGATGTGTCGGTGAATAGTAAACGAGGGCATCTGGATTTCGACAATGGAGGTAAAAGCTATAGCGGATGTGACTGTAAGGTTGATTCGGATTCATGGGAGCCACCTGACAATGTTAAAGGCGATATCGCCCGCATGTTGTTTTATATGGCCGTTCGCTATGAAGGAAACGGCGAACTTGATTTGGAGTTATCGGATACGGTCAATACGTATCCAAAGCCGCTCCATGGAAAGTTATCAACGCTTTTGGAGTGGAATGAACTCGATCCAGTTGATGAATTCGAGAGCAACCGCAACGAGGTCATTTATGAAAAATGGCAGCACAATCGTAATCCATTCATCGACCATCCTGAATGGGCCAACGAGATTTGGGATGCGGCCAAGGGTTTGAAAAAAGCGAGTTAGTTCTGATAAAACTAGCAAATGACGAAAAGAGCATGGATAATACCATGCTCTTTTCGTCGTTATAACTACTAGATTATTAGTCTACTATTGTCACCTTGACTTGTTTTTTACCCCAGATTAGGGCATCCGATTGTTTAGGGATGAATACATCGATCTTATTCCCTTTAATCGCTCCCCCAGTATCGACGGCTAGGGCTTTTCCATAGCCTTCCACTTCCACTGTTGAACCTAATGGAATCACACTTGGATCGACGGCGATTACTTTGGCATCATCATATTTCTTCAAATCTACGCCCATTCTCGTAATACCCGAGCAACCTGTACAGCTAGCCGTGTAAGCGGTACTTGAAACCGTCAAAGTCTTCGAGTTGTTACTAACCGAATGGGCTTTCGTTTCTAGCTTACTCATGGTTTTTGCCCCGGCAATTCCGTCGGCAGTCAATCCTTTTTGTCTTTGAAATGTGGAGACGGCTTGTTTTGTCCCGCTGCCGAATATCCCATCAACCGTTGATGTGTATACATCCCACACCTTCAATAATTTTTGCAAATCGGCCACATGCTTACCGATGTCCCCCGTGCGGAGAACCTGTATTTTTTGATTCGTTTGTAGACCAGCTATTCCATCGGCTTTCAGGTTCGACTTTTCCTGGAATTCCTTCACCGATTCTTTTGTAATGGAACCGTAGTACCCGGTTGCCTCATGATAGGGATAGACCCCTTTTGTCAGCAATGATTCTTGTAATTCCTTTACATCACTATGGCTTGTACCTTGCGATAGCGTACGATCTCCAAGGGCAGCTTCACCTTTAGTCGGCATCGCTAATCCTATCATGAATATCGAAACCGTGATGATCATGCATATAATGTTCTTCATGTTTGTCCTCCTTGTTGTATCTCACGTATACAATTCGTTCGGTTACGGATTCTTACGTGCAGGGAACGGAAAAACACCGCAAAGGGACCAAGGAACTGTTAATACATGTAACGGACTCGGAGAAAACGGGGAGGTTCGATGTGATTACAAATCCCTTGTTTTAAGGGATTTGGTTGTTTTTGTATTTTGAATTGTGCAAGATTGAGAGGTTAAATCTCGTTCCGGGCATTTGACCGATAAAAGGCCGAGATTGACCGATAAATAGGCGAGTTTGACCGATAAAACCTGCAATTTGACCGATAAATGAATGGAATGTAAAAGGTTTTGATGAAAAAGTGTCATGATCCCTTGAAATGTATGAAATTTGAGCTAGTTTGCGAGTGAAATGATTCAAAATCAAGACATACAGCAAAAAACCACTATTTATAGTTAAGTGGCTGGTAAATCTGTATAAGCTATCTACTGATTCGCAAGGAGTTTTTATGGAATTTATTAACTATAGACACTCTTAAGCCTTATAATGTAATCAATGGATTGATAGAGGAGGTATATATGTATACATACGAGTCATTTGCAGTAGATGGAGTCTTTACGTTATTGAGGCCGATGCTCATTACGTTTGTCATCATGGGCTTTCTTTTGTTCATAGGGGTTATTTTTCAAAAAAGGGTCTATTCGTTTATCCATGCTTCGACGGTCATCATCCTATCCCTACTATCTATTATTGTTTCTGCTCAAGTGGTCTTTTACGAAGGAGTCATTGTCGATGAGCTTGGATTGGGCGGAGATGCGATGACTACCTACATTTTCTTGGTCATTATAGGTTTCAGCATAGTCAATCCATTGATTTATTTCAGTCGGCACAAGCGGTGAGTTAAGAAGGGAGGGTAAAGTGATATGGAAAAAGTCCTTAGAAAATGGGCGAGTTATGGATTCTTACTTGGTTTGGCCATTTCTATCTTATTAGTTAGTAATAAAGATGTAACCCATGTGCAAGGAGGGACTATTACGCAGGCGAAACCTGTGTTTGACTATATCCTCTCTTTACTGAGATATAGTATTATTTCGATGTTTGTCTGTTTATTTATTGGGTGGCGGAGCATGGAAGGAAAAAAAGAAAAAAAGGAAAGAAGATATTATTGAACTGGCACCCTTGTCAAGGACACATAAAAAAAAGAGGTTAAGCAGCTAGAAGATGATTCCTATATTGAATGGGGGTCATCTTCTTTAAATTCCATTGGTATCGAGAATAGTTATAGTAAATCATATACTGTTTGATTTTAGCCTTCAATTCCTCTAACGATTGACAAGACTCGTAGTCTACTTCATCTTTCAAATGGCCAAAAAAAGATTCTTGTGGCGCATTGTCCCAACAGTTCCCGCGTCTAGACATCGATTGTCCTAACCCGTATTTATTTAGTAACTTTTGATAGGTAGGGCTTGTATAATGACACCCTTGATCGGAATGAATAAAGGCATCTTTATGTAGTTCTATCTTCTTGTTGCTCATTAATTTATCTATGGTTTTTGTGGCGATGTCTAACGTGATTCGATCAGAAATATGATAGGCTAAAAGTTCATTAGTGGAACCATCTTTTATGGTAGACAAATAAGCCACCGCTTTATTTCCGTATGGCAAATAAGTAATATCCGTTAATAATACCTTCCCGGGGATTCCTTGCTTGAATTCCCGATTTAACTGATTGGGCACGACTTGGTGCTCCTTGGTCGCTTTTGCGATCTTTTTATACGGATTAGATTTTCTATATGGACAAACGATCTGATACTTTCTCATAATCCGCTGAATCTTCTTCCGGCTATAAACAATACCGAACTCATTCTCCAATACCATTTTGATGGAACGGGAACCTTTCTTATAACCATGTCGGTTAAACGCCTTTAGGATTGTGGCCTTAGCCTCTCTATCCACTACTTCCTTTTCTAATCGATGTTTGGAAGCTTTCAAGAAGCTATAGTATCCCGAACGGGATACCCCTGTTAAGTCACAAAAGTATTTCGTCAGGTTCTTAAAATCATTTTCCTCAATCGTTTCTTGTATCAACTTAAATATCTGATTGGTTTGGAGTTTTTCGCTTCTGCTGAACAGCCTCCTTTCTGTCGTTTCTAGCTTTTTTAAAAGTTCTACTTGTCCTTCTAACAGCTTAATTCTGGCTTCTTGTCTTTGAATGATTTCCTCTTGTGTAAGTTCTCGTTTGAGTGGCCTACCTGAAGCGTTTTTTCGGGAATCTGACAGTCCATTAATCCATCTTTTTCATAGGCCTTCTTCCATCTATAGGCTGATTGTTCGACCCGTTTCATTCCAATGATATGGACATCAAATCCATATTCTTCAAATATTTGTCTAGGAAGTTTACCAGCTAAATATTCTTCAATAAATGTTTGTTTAAACTCATCTGTATAGGTAATCGCTACCTGACTGACACGCTGTACATGAGGGTTGTTTTGAAGTATTTTTATGTCTTGATCTGTAAACGTCACTTTGCTCATAGTAAATCCCCTACTCCACGATATATAAGAATTAAGTATATAAAAAAATACCTATAGATGAAACACTCTTTTTCAAGTGTCCAATCTATAGGTACCAGTTTATATCTTGAGTTCTTTTTTATAGTTTTTATCCTTGCGGTCATTTCGAGCCTTTTATTAAATTGGTAATCCTTTAGCTAAAGAGAGGTTGAAGAAAAAGAGGAAGCCTGTACAAAAATCACTCATGAATAGTAAGTGGGTACTTATCATTCCTCCAACTAAAGCAGCTTGAAAGGACAAGCTGCTTAAATGTTATTTTCCATTTTGGGCTGATGAAGAGAGGAGAACTCTTTTTGTAGTATGGAGTACATGTTAAGATCTCGATGTTTGCCTTTTACGAAGATGGTTTTTCTCAAGGTTCCTTCAAAGGACATCCCTATTTTCTCCATCACCCGGGCGGATCCTGTATTCTCCACGAAACATCTTGCTTGAATTCGAACGACATTCATCCGGTTAAAGCCAAAGGCAATCACTTCATTGGCCGCTTCTGTCATGATTCCTTTTCCCCAATAATCTGGAGAAAGTACATAACCGATTTCGGCCACACGATGCCCGACCAGCCATGAGACAAAATCAATGGTTCCGATGATCTTCCCAGTCTCTTTATACTGAATTCCCCATGGAGCGACATGCTTATTCTCATACTGTGTCATGGCAAATTCAATAAAATCTCTAGTATCTGCCAGTGTCTTATGGTTTTCCCACGTCACGTATTTTGTCACTTCTTCATCAGAGCCGTAAACATGAATATCTTCAGCATCTTCCCACGTTATCTTCCTCAGGATCAGGCGTTCTGTTTCTAAAGTAGGGAAATTTTCGAATGGATTCTCCATTTTATCATCTCTTTTCTTAATAATAATTACCATTATATAGGAAATTATTATTCCGGTCATTTACTTTATAAGGTAAAAACTTATCCCATTCAATCAGCGTTTCTGAGAAGGAAATTCCCCTTCCATAGAGAAATACATACAAAGGGGATGGTGAGATGTCAAACGATATTTCTTCTGAATATATTAGGGTGTTTAAACGGCGGTTTAAGGATATGAAATATACAGCGGATCAGGCGATGGAGCAGCTGGATGAGGAGATGTTTTTTTGGTCCCCGAATGAGCAATCCAATAGCATTGCCACGATCGTGAAGCATATGAGCGGGAATATGGTTTCCCGGTGGACGGACTTTTTATATACGGATGGGGAGAAACCGACGAGGGACCGGGATGCGGAATTCGAGCCCGCCATCACCAGTCGAAAAGAGTTGATCGAAGTGTGGGAAAAGGGATGGAATGTCCTTCTTTATTCCTTGCATGCCATCAAGAAGGAACATCTGCTTCGAGACATATTCATTAGAAAAGAACCCCATACCTTGATTGAGGCCCTTGAGCGGCAACTGTATCACTATTCCTACCATATCGGCCAGATCGTCTATATAGCCAAGCTGCTAAAGGGGGATGCCTGGGAGAGTTTGACCATCCCAAAACGAGTAAAAGGAGAGTTTTAATGAAATTTCAATCAAAGAAAGATTGGTGGACTTACCCCGTCTTCTTCGGGATCATCATCGCAGTCTTCATCCCGCTTTTCACGGATCAAGATCTGACAAGTATATATATAGGCGTGCCAGTCGCAGGTTTGATTCTTTGGATATGGTTTACGACCTATTATGTCATTGAAAGGAATAGTCTGGTCGTTCGGTCTGCATTCATTCATAAAATCATCCCGGTCTATGAAATCAAATCGATAAGGAGAACATTTAATCCACTTTCTTCGCCAGCGCTTTCACTCGATCGGTTGGAAATCCTATATGGGAATGGAAAAATGGTGCTCATTTCCCCGGAAAATCGTGAAAAGTTCCTTGAAGAATTAAAGAAATTGAATCCCTCGATTGTCATTGTCCAAAAGAAATAATGAAAAAATGGGAGGCGAGAAAATGAAATTAGCTTTTTTATGTCATCCAGTCAAATATTTAAAAGGTTCATCCCGTTACTATCGGGAAGTGTTGGGATTTGAGGAAGCTTGGCAGGAAGGGGACCATACGGTTGCACTGAAGCTTCCGGATAGTGATGTGCAGTTAATGCTTGAAGATGATGAGGAAGGATACTCGGCTGGTGGCGTTTTTATCGTGGATAGTGTGGACCGGTTCTACCGTGAAAACAGCACATTGGATTTCGTGAAGGAACCATGTGATATCCCACCAGGTAGGTACGCCATCTTTCAAGATCGCTCGGGAAACCCGATCCGCATCATCGATAAAACGAAGAGTTGAAGGGGGACGACCCCTCTCATATGAAAAGAAGAGGAGGGCCAACGCATGATCAAAGGCCTGTATGAAGCACATCTACCTGTATCAAACCTTGCTCGATCCATCGAATTTTATAAAAAACTGGAGTTGGAATTAGCCTTTCAAAATGATACTCTAGCTTTCTTCTGGATCGAAAAGGGTCGTAGTTGGTTAGGCTTATGGGAAACGGTTCAAGTGCAAACCCCTTATCACCCTTCGCTGAGGCATGTCGCCTTACATGTGGACAAGAAGGATATCGAGCATGCGAAAGAATGGCTGGGGGATAAGGGGATTCAGATAAAAACAGCTTTCGACTTTCCACCTGATAGGCAACCGCTTGTTTTACCGAATCACCCCCATGCCCACGCAGCCATATACTTTCAAGATCCCGATGGGAACTCCCTCGAATTGATCACCCCTTTACGATTGGATATCGAAGAGGACTTTCCCATGATGTCCTTGGAGGAATGGAGTAAAAGAAATAGATTGTACTAAGTGGGGGAGGTGAATGAATCGATTACTTGTATGGGGCGCCTTATTCACTACCACCGCTACTGTTTCCTTCGTTACGAATGGTTATTGTCTCGATGGCATTAAGACCATTCCAACCCATTTCCCCTCAAAAAGTGTTACGTTAATAGATTAATAGTATGCATAAAAACTATGACATTTCCCATTGGAAAATCTGCTTAATTATAAGAAACTATACAACATATTTTGGCAGTCGTAATTGCAAATCGGATGGAAATTAAGTGGATATTATGGTACGTTTTAGTTGTGGACTTATAGGTCAATTCAAAAAAAAGGTAGGTATACTATGTCGGAAACAGTTCTTAAGGTTCAATCCTTGAAGAAAAAAATTGGGAAAAACGTCATTGTCGATGATGTGAGCTTTGAAATCAAAAGCAATGAAATATTCGGTTTGCTTGGTCCGAATGGAGCGGGGAAAACGACGATTATCCGGATGATCACCGGTCTTATTAATCGTACGGGCGGCAGCGTCATGATCAAGGGGCATGATCTTGATAAGGATTTTGAAGGGGCAATGAACCAGCTAGGGGCCATTGTCGAAAATCCAGAGTTCTATAAATATATGACGGGCAGAAAGAACATCATGCATTATGCCCGCATGTCACACCATAAGATTACTCCCGAGCGGATCGAAGAAGTAATCAAGATCGTAAAATTGGAAGAGGCCATCGATAAAAAGGTGAAGACGTATTCATTAGGCATGCGTCAAAGACTTGGTGTAGCACAGGCTATCTTACATAAACCATCTTTATTGATTTTTGATGAACCGACCAATGGTTTGGATCCACAAGGAATACGTGAATTCCGTGATCACTTGAAGCTGCTGGCAAGTGAAGGCGTGGGCGTGTTGATTTCTTCCCATCTCCTTTCAGAAATGCAATTAATGTGTGATACCTTTGCCATTATCGAAAAGGGTAAACTGATCCATACGGAAGAAAAGAGAATAGAAGAAAAACAAGAAGACATTCATGAAGTGGCCTTTACGGTCAGCGATGGGGAGCGGGCAAAAACGATTTTGCTAGAAGAGTTTCCTAATCTTCCCATGATCAAGCATAATGCGGAATCCATTTCCGTATCAGCGACACGTGGACAGACGGCCCGTATAAATAGTAGTTTCATAAAGAATCAAATCGATGTCTTTGAAATCGTGGTTACTAGAAAGTCACTAGAAGATAAGTTCTTTGAAATAACACAGCAGGGAATGAGGGAAACGGTATGATGTCCTTGATACGAAATGAATGGATGAAGATTTTTCAAAAAAAATCGAGCTATGTGTTTATTGGTTTCCTTCTATTAATGGTAATCGGCTCGGCGTTCATTGAAAGTAAACTGAACCCAGTCGATAAAGATGCAGACTGGAAGCAGGATGTGCGTGCAGATATTAAAGAGCAGGAAAAACAAATGAAAAGTCCGGAATTTGATGACGAAGACAAGGAATTCTTCAAGGAACAAATGGAAGTCAACGAACAGCTTCTGAAGGAAAACATAAACCCGAACCTTCAAACGAACTGGACGTACATGGCCGAATGGACGACATCCATCACATCCTTCATTACTTTATTTGTCGTCATCGTTTGTAGTTCCCTGGTGTCTTCCGAATTTTCGGATGGAACAATTAAGCAGTTGTTGATCAGACCGTATAAACGTTGGAAGATCCTTCTATCCAAATACATAACGTCCCTTTTATTTGCGGCATTATTGCTTGTGATTTTACTCGCATTCAGTTTTCTAATCGGTCTTTTGTTCTTTGGAAATGGCTCCTATTCAGATAAAATCATGGATCCGACTTCTTTTGGATTCGCACCTGTGTTAGTTGGCGAATATGTTGTGAATATGATGGTCTATTGGATCCCTGGATTCTTGGTGATCACAGCCATCGCTTTCATGTTAAGCACATTATTTAAAAGCCAAGCCCTTGCAGTGGGGATTGCCATCTTCATTTTATTTGCTTCTTCCACTTTGACTGCGATCATTCAGTCGTTCATAGAAAAAAATGAGTGGTTAAAGTTTGTCCTGTTCCCGCATCTCGATTTAAGAGGATATATCTCTGAGACGGTGAACATGTTCGATGGGGCATCCCTTGGATTCTCTATAGGTGTGCTCGCCGTCTATTATTTCCTATTTTTAGCGCTAACCTTTTTCTTCTTTCAAAAAAAGGATATTACGAATTGATGGTACAGTACGTAGGAAAAATCGGAATCCCGCTGGGGTTTCGATTTTTTTGTGCACTCACTTTGATTGTAACGGGTGGTGATTTCCTCATAGGGATTCAATCCATTAAAAAAATATGAGCATCTTGATGACTATTGATTGACAGTGAGAATCATTATTGATTAAACTGGTTAATAGATAACAGAGAGAAGGCGATACATGATGTTCGTGCAAATGAAAAAAACAGTAGTAACAGAAGGCCATGCTGATCAAATCGTGCAAAAGTTCAGTAGAGAAGGTTTGATTGAAAAGCAGGAAGGGTTCGTCGATCTAAGTGTATTGGTCAAAAAAGTGCGACGGGGCGATGAGGAAGTAATCATCATGATTCGCTGGGAGTCAGAGGAATACTGGAAGCAGTGGGAGAAGAGCGATGCACACATTGCTGGACATAAAGCCAAACTTGGCAAGCCAAAGCCTGATTATATCGTCAGTTCAGAAGGCGGATTATATGAAGTGAAAGCAGTGAAAACAACAGGAAAGTAATACATGAGGCAGCCAGCATATTTATGATGGCGGCTTTTTTTTTATATGCAAAAGGCTACTCATGCATACTCCTTCCATGATAAGACACCCTATATCATGGAGGTGATATCATATGGATCAATCAAATTTGAAAAAAGATGAAAAGCAAAAGCGTGAAGATAATTTAGTCGGCGGGGAAGATTTTACGATGCAACAGCTTTTGAACGGGATGAATGGCATCTCGGAAATCTATCGTGATGACAATAATGAGGAAGACGAAAAAGAAACGACCGAATAAATAGGGATGTGCATGTAAGCATAGCTGAAAAGTTATGCTTATTTTTTGTTTATGGTTGAATAAACGGGGTCCGTGGTCGAATTAACGCAAAACGTGGTCGAATAAAGGGATTCCGTGGTCGAATTGATCACAAAAGGGGAGGAGGCATTAAAAATGAGGTCGAAATATCACCCGTGTAGGACAAGTTCACTACAGCCATTCGACTTTTTCTTTGTCCGATAGCCACTTTTTATTAGTATTTAGCAGGAAAAACCTCCTGTCACAGAGAAATCTAGGAGTACAGATGTGACGAAAAAGGAGTGGGTATGTTGAGTTTTCCCATTAACGAAGAAGACAAAATCATGGAGTTCCTCCTAGATAAAAAGGAAGATTTCGAGTACCGAATTTTGGAAGAGGCAGTCAATGTTAGAGAGAAAATCGAGGAGATCCTGCTGATTGGGAATGTGGACCTTCTTAATAATGCGCATAAGCTGGTTCGATACATTGTGGAACAGAATGAAGAAGCCATCATCGCTTTTGCTGAACAGGAAGGAGAAGCGTGGGCTACGCATTCCTTGACACTTTCATTCAAGTTGGAATGGGTTCAGGCCATTCGCAGAACGCTATGGAATTTCCTTTATGAATATGAACAATTACAAGATACCTTCAATAACGTGGAAGTGTTTTTCGATTTAGAGAAGAAAGTGAATGAACAGGTCGACCAATTTCTTAAAGCTTTCTTCATTCGATATTCGGATTATAAAGATCGTTTGATCCTATCGCAACAGCACTTGGTGGAGAACTTATCCGTCCCCATCATTCCGATTACACCAAGCATTTGCATCTTGCCCTTGATTGGGGATATGGAAGAATCACGCATGTATATCATCGAGGAAAAAGTATTGATCGAGATAGGCAAACTGGGGATAGAAGTTCTGATCTTGGATTTATCGGGAATTATCGATATGGAAATTTCCGTCCTAAGAAAGTTAATGAACATTCTGGATGGGACGGCGATGATGGGATGTAAAGCGGTCATCACTGGCCTACGTCCTGAAATCGTCACGAAAATGGTACGAGCTGGTGTATGTTTTGGGAATAAAGCGGAAACAAAAGGAACGTTACAACAGGCCTTGCAGGATTATTTAATCATATAAGTCAAGACGAAGTAATCTCTCCATATCGGTTATATTTTGATCGGGATTACGGAGAAAAAACAAGTTCTACATGGTGGAAATGCCGTTATCGATGGAGTCCAACGAGAAATAGGAAATCAGAGGCTGCCCAAGATCAAGCTTGGGGCAGTCTCTTTGTGCATCCCCTACTTGATCAAAGAATACATATACGTATCGTGCGGGACCCCGTTTTGATACATGTACTTTCGAAGGATCCCTTCCTCGGCAAAGCCTGCCTTTTTCAAAACGTGACTGGATGGAACATTTTCGGTAAATACCACCGCACCGATTCGCGTTAGACCAAGCTCATTGAAACCGAAGGCTAGTATTTCTTTGAGCGCCTCCGTCATATACCCTTGATGCCAATGATCCGGATGGAGTTCATAGCCAATTTCCGCTCTTCTGTTTTTCGGAAGGTAGGCGTGAAATCCGATCGTCCCAATCAGTCCAGGTATCCCTTTTCTTTCGATTCCCCAACGGATGGCCCGTTTCTCCTTATAGTTCTCAGCGAATTTTCCAATGATTTCCCTTGCCTGTTCGATACTTTCGAATGAATCTTGCCCGTAAAAACGCGTAAGGTCATCATTGGAAAAGCACCGGTAGATTTCTTGGCTATCGCTTTCGGTAATTTCCCTTAAGGTCAGCCTTTCTGTCTCGAGTATCGGAAACATCTGAATCATCCCCTTCCATTTTTGTTATTCGACCTTGAGAAGAGGAATCCTGCCCTATACATGTTTTTCTAATTACCGGACAAGATATGCTTATCCTTTACTTAAAGGGGGGATGATCATGGGGAAAAAGCATCGTAATCGCATCAGTTCACCGAAGAAGAATAACCACATTCCAGAAGAAGCCATCATTGCCGAACATGAAGCACACGGCAAAGAATATTCTGCGGAAAGACATAAGCGAAGCCATCCTGGCCAAAGTCAAGATTAGAACAGAACCGCTTAGCCTTAAAGGCCGAGCGGTTTTTAATAGCGGAAGTGGTGCATACATGAAGATATTATTATTCAAAATATAATAAATGTATAATGAAAACTAATCTAATTAATTGACAGAACAAGGTCAATGAGACAAAATATAATTATCTTGAAATAAAGATACATTATTTAAAAATAACTATATATAAGATAAATGAGGAGAATGAATAATGAATGTATTAGTAGTGAAAGCCAATAATCGTCCGGCAACAGAAGGAATCTCAAGCAAAATGTACGAAACGTTCATGGCTTCATTAGAAGGCAAAGACGTAAACGTAACAACGTATGATGTGTATGAAGAAGATACACCGTACTTCGGACAAGAAATTTTCAACGCGTTCGGCAAAGTGCAAACAGGCGGAGAGTTAACGGATATAGAATCACGTCTTTTGGCTGCTAAACAAAAAGCGATGGACGCAATCACTGCAGCGGACGTAGTGGTATTCGCGTTCCCATTATGGAACTTAACCATCCCGGCTAAATTGCATACGTTCATTGACTATGTCTTTGCGGCAGGATTCGCATTCAAATATGATGCAAATGGGAACATGGTTCAATTAATGACAGACAAAAAAGCAATCTTCCTAAACGCTCGTGGCGGAGTTTACTCAACACCGGAAGCGGCTCCAATGGAAATGGCTGTTAACTACATGCGCAACGTATTTGGCGGCATCTTCGGCATGGAAATCATCGATGAGGTCATCATCGAAGGACACAATGCAATGCCTGATAAAGCACAAGAAATCATTTCTGCAGGATTGGAAGAAGTGAAAGCTTCTGCACAACGCTTAGTAGAAATGGCTGTTGAAGCATAATAATATAGAGGGAAAATCACAAAAAGGCATTTGAGCTTCGACTCGAATGCCTTTTTTGAGTAGTGGAGAAGGACCTATTTTGAAGAAGCTCAATATGCTGTGGACCATTTAGAATAATATTCATCATGAAATCCAACAAAAAAAACGTTGATCTGATTCAGCGTTTTTTTGTTGGATTTTTTAACGATAAACAATCAATAGAGGATGCCAGGTGAGAAAACAACGTGTGCATCGACTTAATCCCATGGTCGTGGGATTGATAAGGGATATGTTTTAAGGGTAGTTTAATTATATAGAGACAAATTTTTGATTTTATTACTAGAAAAAGCAATAATCATGGTGAAGGAAGGTGTTTATATGAAAAAATTAGAAGATAAAGTGGTCTTGATTACTGGTGGTGCTGGTGGAATCGGTGCTGGTATGGCGCATGCGATGGCGAAAGAGGGCGCAAATGTTGTCATTGTCGATGTGAATGAAGAAACAGGAAGGAAAGTGGAAGCCTCGTTGCAACAACACTCACCTGATTCGATGTTCATTCGATTCGATTTAACGAAGCATGATGAGCTGAAAGGGTTAGTGGACCAGGTTGTGGAGAAATACGGAAAGCTGAATGTGCTCGTTAATAATGCCCATGTATCGAGACAAATTCCCTTTATGGAAACGACTAGAGAGAATTTGGATCTATCATTCAATACCGGATTTTATCCAACTTTCTATTTAATGCAGGCGGCCGTTCCCCATCTAAAAGAAACGAAGGGGAATATTATCAACTTCGCTTCAGGAGCGGGGATTAAAGGGCAGCCGACACAAGCGGCCTATGCAGCGGCAAAAGAAGCGATTCGTGGTCTTACCCGTGTCACGGCCAATGAGCTTGGCGGATTTGGCATCACCATCAATCTCATTTCTCCGATAGCCAACTCGGAAGGTGTGCAAGCTTGGGCCAAAGCGCATCCCGATATGTATGAAGGGATGCTGGCGGGCATTCCGGTGGGACGCTTGGGTGATCCCGAGGAAGACATCGGTCGCGTGGCTGTATTCTTAGCTTCCGATGATAGTAAATATATTACTGGTCAAACGTTGATGGTAGACGGTGGATCCATCATGTTGCATTAAAAGGTTCGGGCGTGTTGATTCTATCGACGCGCTTTTAACATTCTTAAGAAAAAAGAAAGGATGAAAGGACATTCATTTTTTCCTAAGTGATGGAACGAGATCATCTCCTTATTCAAACGATTATTCAGGATCTTTTTCAGTTCTTTCTTTTCAGACCCATTCTTTAGACCCTTAGATAACTTGCATGCAAAAGCCCTTGGTATCACTGGGTTTTGAGACTACCTCTTTTATCATTTACAGCTACTATTCACCATCCACATCTACCACCCACAACTCACATCCTATCAGCCGACATCCACAGGTGGATATCCACAATCCACAGGCGAAATTCTTTAATTCACAGCCAATTGCTTTTATCCACAGATGCTTTAGAAGACACAAAAAAGAGAGCGGATCTGCTCTCTTTAAACTGTAAACAAACTCGATGAATATGTTTGTTTATTTTGTGGCTTGTTCGATGTAACGTTGATTTCCACTTCAGGCACTCGCTTTCCGCGGTCGGTCGGGGAGCCTCCTCGGCTTCGCCTGTGGTGTCTCCCCTAGACGCACATTTCCCGCAGGAGTCTCGTACCTTCCATTCCCATCCACTTTGCGTGTGAAATCGAGTATGTATTTGCGGGCAAAAGAGTATGCGTTGAAATGCTTTAAGGGATTTAAAAAAGCAGAGGAAAACACACTAGCTTAGGAAGGTAGTGTGTTGTTAAGAAGAGGATAGAGCAAAGGCATCGAGCCGATCTCGTTGAATGGCGAAATAGGATTGGATGGTTTCCTTTTTCCTCGTGAGTGTATATTGCTGGTTGGACGGTGATACCGCCGCGTTGCCGAACTTTCCGATTAAAGCGAGCAGTTTGTCCAATTGATCATATGTATCATTTCTAAGCGCTATGATATATTCCGAAGCGGTCCTTGTGGGTACCGGGTTGGTTGTCGGTACAGTCATTTCCTCATTCGTCTCGATTGTCTCGGTCGCCGTCTTCACGCGGGAAATGAGCCACTCTTCGCACCAGCCGTTCAGTATGGAATAGATGAAGTCCGCTTGCTGAAACTTGAGGCGGATCGGTTCGATGTGGTGGTTCACTTCCATATAGTTCACTTCCCGTCCAAGTGCCTTCTCTGAAATCTCTTTATGAAAATGTTCACGGTCAAGCAGGGACTTGATGGACTCGGCCTGGTGCGCATACTTCGCCATTTGTTCTAATGTTTCATTATAGACAATCGTGCTTAAATAAGCCGATGCCTGTTTTGGTTCAGTGAGCAAAGGTTTGTTGGCACGTAAGGCCTTGCCGAATTTCTTGAGTGCTTGTGAATAGACGAATCGTCCAAGGGTCAGCAGTTCCTTTTGCGTATCGTTCGGCGTTTCCGCTTTCTTTGCATCGTTAAGAAACGAGCGGAAAACATACTTCCCGACCCGTTCCAACTCCATGCAGACGGCATCGCTGATATGGCCAGGAAAGCCCGCATTGAAAATGGTCCGGCGCAGTCCTGCCCGCTCGCCACGATTTTCGCGATATTCGCCAAGCGTCCCTTCCTTAAAGGTAAACATCATCACTTCTTTCTTGGAGAAAGCCTTACTTGTGAAAGCAATCGTAACGAGATCGCCTAAGCCTGCTTCATAGATGGCATCCATCGCTTCGAACAGGCGCTGTCTTGTGAATAGGGAAGTGGAGTCCGAAACGAATTCATGATAATCGAACATCACTTCTTCCGATTTTGAAACCGACATCCGGTAAGCGGCCATCAGCAACAGACGTTTTGCCGAAATCGTCAACCCTTTGAAAGCCTCATGATAAAAGAAACGGTATTTCTTGCAATAACGATCGGTCTTCCAGTTAAAGCCAAGGTTACTTGTCGGTCCAAGGTTGAACTTATATAAAGTGTCCCCATCTTGTTGAACGGGTACGAAAACCTGCGGAAGGTCCCCTTTTGGTGACGTGAATTTCCTGATGATCTGCTTCAGATATTTTTCCGATGTCCCCAAACTGCCTGCCATTGCATGAAGCGGGCTCTGAATGACCCCATCCCAATCACTATGCAGCAAAGCGTACAAACACGCATCAAATTCAGTGGAAGATACATGCTTCAATAAGTAGTGGTACGTTTCTTCATAAATCATCCGGTTCCGTCTCCTTTTAGTATCCGCCTTCATCCATTGGGCAGAGGGTATGATATACCTTTCATATGGAAGCGTTCGAAAAGGACCACTTCACCGTCTATATAAACTTTAAAAAGGAAAAAGTAGCATGCTCTAAAAATATTTTTTCCGAAAATGGATAGGTTTGTGGGGGAGAGGCAAAAGTGGGGTGATGGGTTGTGTTAAAATTAGGTAGAATTAGAAAAATAGATAAAGGGAGTTTTTTTGCAATCATGATATTTTCATTACTCGTATTCATCTTAAAAGGGATCGTGACGAAGCTTCCGTTTGCTTTATTGGGACTTTCCCTCATTCCGCAAAGGTGGTCCATAGCCATCAGGAAAAAAGATTGGCTCTTTTTCACTGAACAGGTGCTGCGACTATTACTGGCCGCTATCATTTTATTTATCATCATCGATATTAATCTACTAGACCAAACGGTTGAAGCGTTCTTTTCCAACTTGGCCATAGTATTTGGGTTGTTCCTTATCGTGGATGCAAGCTTGTACCTATCGAGGGATAAAGAACCTTCCCTAAAAAGACGTGACCGGAAACAAGGTGTTTCGAAGCGAGTGAGGACGCCTTGGAATGTCCATGCCATGTATATCATCGGTTTATTGCTGATTGCCACTTGGGTGATCATGCTGTTTTATCCCCTTACGATTGCCGGGAACCTTCATGGATTGGCCGATGTCGTAAAGAAGAATAAACTAGAGGAAGTCCAAGATATTAAAACGATGCCACTCGTGACGGTGAAGATGGCCGATGCAAAGGGCGATGCTGCCATTAATAAAATCCAGAATGCCTCATATTTCACGGAAGGCGAATACCGCCTGACCAATATCAATGGCGAATTGACGTATACCTCTCCCATTGAAATGGACGGATTCCTGAAAGCTGGAAAAGCCGAATACACGCCAGGATATAACTTGATTTCGGCCATAGCGACCGATAAAGGCGCAAGCACGGTGAAAGGGAAGATGCTATATGCCCCGTCACAGTATTTGGATTATGATGTAGATAGACAGATTCATAAGGCGTATCCAACCAAAGTCATCTACGATTCATACCTGGAGCCAGATGAAGAAGGCAAGCCTTTCTTTGTAGCTTCGGTTGGCCATTACTTGAAATACAGAAGTGGGTCCGTCGTGGATGGGGTGGTAGTGGTGAATCCGGAAACGGGTGACACGACCTTCTATCCATTAGGAAAAGAACCGAAATGGGTGGACAGAACCTTCACTGAGGAAACAGCTCTAGAGTATTGGAGCTATTGGGGAAAATATGTTCACGGGTGGAAAAACCAATCACTCATCGGTCCGAAAAAGGATGTCTTAATTCCGAATGAGGAAAATATGCAAGTCACCTTTAATGATAAAGGCGAGTTGATTTATGTCGTCGATTTCACGAGGGCCAAATCGAAAGGGAACTCGAAAACGCTGGTAGGTTACGGTGTGTTCAACGCCAAGACGGGTGAAATGACATATTATAAAGGCGTGACATCCGTTTTAACCGGTAAAGAAGCAAAATCGAATGCCAATGCGAGTGAATTCTTATCCAAATATCCAGGATGGAAAGCGACCAATGGCGTGTTCTATACGATATACGGGGCACCGACCTATGTAATCCCCGTTACAAAAGGCAGCAAGTTCCAAGGGGTGGCCATCGTGTATGCGAATAGCGACAATCCTCAAGTAGCTTTCGGGAAGAACAAAGATGAAGCATTCCGGAACTATAAGAAACTGATCGCCTCCTTAGGGAAAGTCAATGGCGTGACGCCCCAAAAAGGATTTGAAATGAAAGAGGTCAAAGGGAAAGTCATCAGGATCAACGATGCCAATCTTTCGAGTGGATATATGTTCTATCTCCTTGTAGAGGGCAGCAACAAAAGGTTCTCGATCGATCCTTCCGTTCAAGGATTGTCCGATGTAGTCTTGACCAAGGTAGGGGACCGGGTCATCTTGAAGGTGATGGACATGGAAGAAGAGATTGTTCCCGTCGATCAGTTCACGAATATAGATTTGCCGAAGAAATAAAACAAGCCGTGCGTACTCCTTGAAGGAGCGCAAGGCTTGTTCCATGAAAAAAAAACTGTACCTCCGATTGTTAGGTGTGTCTAACAATGAAGGTACAGTTTTTTCTTTATAATTCCCCTTGTTGAATCCGTTTGATTACCTCATCAAGCCAGTGAATGGTGTGATCTGTTCGGGAAGAAAAGTATTCACCTAAATATTCCACTAGCTTTTCTTTATCATGGTCTTTTTCCATCTTGATCTGTTTTTCAAAATCCGCAATTTGTTCCCACTTTGCAAGGAACTTCTTTTTGTTGTTTTTCAGGATTTCGACGACCTTATCACGGTCTACATATTTGATGTAGGCAAGCCCCACCACCATATCACTAATGGAACTGGCTTGTTCAAACAACTTGTAGATTTTTTTCGGAAGCTCTTCACGGCCTTTAGCGGTAATCCCGAATACTTGTTTATCAGGTCGATGATCTTCTTTAATGATTTCGACTATCTCGATTAAGCCTTGTTTGACTAGCGAATCAAAATGGTAATACAGTTTACTCTCCGTCAGCCCACCCAGTTGATCAAAAGGGATCGGTTCAGACAGCTGCTTTTTTAATTTATATGGATAATTATTATCCTTCATCAGTTTGCTTAATATGAAAACTTGAATGGGCATCTCTAAGCTCCTTCAGAAAACGGTTATCCTTATTATAGCAAACGAAGCGGGTATTTAAGCAGTCTTTACAGCTTCCGTTTCCGGTTGTGTTATTTGACTATCCAATGGGACTTTTTTATGGACAAAGGCCACGATGAGAATGTTGATGAACATGGCACCCAGGCCGACCGCTACCATGGACCAAATAAATGGACTTGGGCTCGTGGTGCTGTATAGGTTGGCAAAGTATGCTTGCACCGAGTAATACATCGGTGAAATGTGACTCATCCATTCATACGGTGCATACATCATATCACGTGACACGGTGGCACCATTTGCGATGGTTTGTGTTAATAAGATCGGGATGTTTAACACCATACCGCCATCGCCAACCAAGAATACCAAAATGGCTGTAAAGTTGAAACATACCATATAGTTCAAGATTTGCTGACCTAGCGTGCTGAAGAATAGATCTCCACTTGGTTCATTCACTAAATAAGTGATGCCTAGAGCAACGAATGAGGAAACGACGGCAACCAATAAGGCAGTCATCTGTACATACATGAATAGTCGTGTCTTGCTCGCTTTTCCACGGCTCTGTCTGAATGAGGTCACTAATTGCATAGCACCGATCATGGCACCTACATAACCTGCCATCGTCAAGAACATCGGCAGCATATTATGGTGCATGCCGTCTGGCACTTCATTGATCGTGACGATGTTTCCTGCATAGGCCGTTTCGATTTGTTTGGCCATTTCAGCCGCTTTTTCTTCCGGTAAATTGAAGTTCATCAATACGCCTTGAGCAGTTTGCTCTGAGAATTGTGCGCTCAACTGATTGTTAATTTCCGTAACGACGGAAGTCATAGTTGAGGAAACAACGGTTGGTCCCGCTTCATTCACTGTAAAGTCGATGCTTGATGACGTTTCGCCATTTTGCATATCGGCAGAGAATGTTTTCGGGATGTGTACGACTAGCGCCAAATCATTCTTATTCAGATCTTTTAATGCTTGTTTATTTGTTATATCCGTTTCGATTTCTTTAAACGGTAAGTTTTCTTTCAATTGGCTGGCAATCTTGTCTCCGTATTCACCAGCATCATCATTGACGATGGCCACCGGTAATTGATCGATATTTCCTGGAATGGCCGAATAACCAGGTAAGAAAATGCCTAGCATACAAAGGCCATAGAAAATCCCCATGAAAATGGCAGCAATGGAACCTTGTTTCTTTAAGAAATGTTTATAAGTAAACTTCATTTGTTGCATCCATCCTTCTTTACATGTATTCTGGTTTAACTACTTTAATTTGAGTACTTTAATTGAACCGCTTCATCAGTCTACTCGAATCCTTTTTTAAAGTCAATAAAAAATTACGATACGAAACATTAGGCCCGATGGAGGTGAATGGGCCATTTTGGTTGATTCGGATTTAGAATGAATCGACATTGGTGATGGATGTGAAGGAGGAACAGCACACAAATCATAAGGGTTTTAAATAAAAAAGATCACCGAATAAGTGGTCTTCTTTGATGAATCCTATGGAACGAATGCCCTATTAAAGGGAAGTCCTCGTGATGACGGATAGCCAACACATCTGTTTAAATTTACTTTCACCTTAAATGGATATTCATGTTAAAATAAGAAGAAGTTTGTAAAAAATATACTTAAGCTAGCGAAGCAGTTTAGTTCAAAAGCCGTAATGGATTTTTGTTTATTAAAATTGGTTAATTTGCTCACTATTGGAGCTTCTATAAGTGTCAAAGGCATTAAAGTAAGGGACAGAACGTGTTGATAAGGATGTTTTTTTCGGTGAAGTTTTGACTAAGGGGGAATTCTTTGGACGCTCTGATTTTATCTTTATTTATCATAGTCATAATATCGCTTAATATCGCTATTTTTACATTGTCTAAAAAAGGAAAGCTGAATCTTATTATATCTGGCATCATTATGATGATACTTGCTCCGGTTTTTGGTTTTTCAAGTGGCGCATTATTTCTTCACTTTTATGATTGGAATTCAGGGGGAACTGGAGAGGGTGCCGGATATAGTGGTGCAATTATAGGGCTTATAACAATAGCTAACGGTGTCCTCATACTCGTTATTGGAATTATTAGGTGGGGGATTAAGTTAATTGTAAAAAATAATAGGAACGAAGATATGTCTTAGTGCATTATCGAATTAAGAAGAATAAGACATTGAGTTTTTCGGGTGCTTTAGTTCAATAATAAAGACAACGCAACTTTCAGATTTATGGAAGTTGCGTTTTTTCTTTAAATATCAACGTTAACTTTAACATGAAAGAAGACTGAAGAGAGTGTTTGACAGCTTTTGGGAGGGTGCTGTTCCCAAAAGCTTCCCTTTTACCTCTACTTACAGCTTGAAGGCACGCTGGCATGGATGTTTTTGTCTAGTTCTGTTTCTGTTTTCTCATCCATTGTGTCGCTACCCATTTTTCTCCTGTTATGACGGGGGCTCCACCGTGTAAGGTTTGTTCATTTATATGTTGATCATCATAGAAATACTCGAAGTACACGGCCATTCCCTTTTGGGGGGATACCGAGAGATTTAGTTTAGGGAAGAACGTTTCCCCGCCTTCCTCCACATCATTCAAGTACATGATGATCGTGCTGATCCTATTATTTTTCGCGGCTTTACTGGAAGAGGCGAAAAAATCATAATGGGCCTTATACTCTTGACCAGGGGTATACTTTAGAATTTGAATACCATCCCCATGTTCAACGGGTACATTCATAATAGAAGAAACTCTTTTTTCAATGGTCGTGATGAGGTCATTTTCCTTGTCTTGAAAGTACATGCTACTGCTTGTCCGCATCTCATTTACTTCGCGTGTATCCCCGATTTTGGAACGGTTCAGTTTATCTTTGGACAAACTGATTAATTCATCACACTCTTCGTCACTTAACACATTCCCCAAAACGGCGATGAGCGGTTCTTCTAATCTAGTAAGGATCGTAATCTCTCTATCTTCTGTTTCAATCGTGTTTCCCTTATGGGCAAAAATCGTCTGTTCTTTGTTCTCCATGTCGTTCACTCCCTCAATGAATGAATTTTCGGAAAAATCCATCAGTTTATTTGGCTTTTTAGCGATAAATGATTATATCACGAACCTTTCGGATAACGGAAATTTTTTACTTTGGTATATATTATTAGTACGAAAGGTTTTTTGTGGAACGATGGTGTGAATCCCAACCATCGTTTTTCATGCATTCAAAGTGGTTTTCCGTGCAGCTCGTATGCCTTTCCCCAACGTAACGATTCCCACGATCAAGAGGAGCAAAGGCAGTCCAAATAATAGGTGACCGATTCCAGGAGCAAATAGTGTAACTGTAGATAAAGGACCGAATAGATAAGGGAAATTGATTAAAATACTCAACGGAATCAGCCAGTAAACCATGACGAGGAACATCATATGGAGAATACGGAGGAATCCGTGTACTTCTCGTGATTTAGGTTTGAATATTCTATAGACTGACCAGACAATCAGGGTCACGAATCCCAATATAATCAGATCAATCACTGCATATTTCATAAATGGGTGGTCAGTGGGGCTAGGGGGTTCTTCATGATGTACGAGCTTGTTCACTCCGCTTATGATCGAATCATATTCATTGAGGTTGAAATAATCCATTGAATTAATCTGTAAGCTGATGCCATACTGCCCGTCTAAGATCACTTTTGAGTAGGTGTTTTCTGTCCATCCATTATGGGAGATTTCATCATCCTTCACTTCCCATCCCATTGCGTAGTACGTATCATCCCCTATGTATGATGATGGCTGATGCAAGGTGTTCATGCCATTCTTCGATAAAATGCCTTTTCCATTGAATGTGCCATGATTCAATTGGGCGATCATATAATTTGCCATATCTTCCGCACTAGAAATGATGTAACCGGAAGGAACCGATCCCTCGTGTTTCAATTGCTTGGTCGGTAGCTTCCATCCAAATACCGTCTGATAACCGCCCGCAATGGCATGGTTTGCAACATCTTTAGGGTCAGCGTAGGTATTCTTCATTTCAAGCGGCTTGAATATGAATTCATTTAGATAGTCTTTATATGATAGATTTGTCACTTCCTCAATGACTAAACCTAAGATGTTGTAATTTAGATTCGAATATTCATAGCGGTCACCGGCAGGGTGCTTCAATTCAATCTCTGCCAAGCCTTTGACATGTTCTTTCAATGTCTTATCTCCCTGTGAGATAGCCACTTGGCCGTCATATGTGGAAAGACCGCTCGTATGATTCAGTAAGTGCTGAATCTTGATTTTCCGAGAAGCCTCCTTATCGTCAAGATGAAACCAGGGGATGTACAATTGCACGGGATCTTGTACTCGTATTTTTCCCTGATCCACTAACTGCATAAGGGCAAGTGCCGTAAATGATTTACTGACGGACCCAAGAAACAATGGGGGTTTCCGAAGTCATTTCAGTTCCATTTTGGTTGGCCACACCATATCCTTGCACGTATTCCACCCGATCTCCCTCTACGATGGCCAATGAAGCTCCCGGAATCTTGAGCCGCTCGATTTCATTTGCCATAAACTCATCAATAGCGGAAGAATCCAGTTTTCTTGACGCCTGTTCGTTTCCCAACACAACTCCGGAAACACTTGTCAGGACGAGCAGTATGGTCAGTATGAAACTAATTATCTTATGTCTTTTTCGCATCTTCTCATTTTCCTTTCTCTATCAAGTGCAAAATATCTTTCTTGAATCATTGTAAGGATTTAACAAAAGTGGGTCAATGAATTCCAGATAAATAGATTCGTTGATGGCTCGTGCACTACTTTGCTGTTCGCCTTTGATAAGTAAATATTCCGTGAAGATTTCGGGGGAACGCATGAAAATGGGCATCTGAATCAGTAGCAATACCCATTCCGAGTACATATTTTGTGTGGAGGAGTACTTGAAAGATTGAAAAACCTATAGACTATTTTTTTTCAGTACTCCTTCGTTATTTTTCATTAATTCAAATATGGAGGTTTTATACATGAATGAGTTTCAAAATCAGCTTCAAATGTTGAATGTCGACCCACAGTTCCAGGCCAGTCAGCCGGTCCCTTGGGATCCGAATCAATTTCAGCATCAGCATTCCATGGAAGATTCCCGTCTTATCCCGTTAGGGTGTTTTGGTTGCCTTGGTTGTTTAGGATGCTTTTTCTTCGGAGGCATCGGAGGGTGTGGCGGATGTGGACGTTGCGGAGGGTGTGGACGCTGCGGTCGTTGCGGTCGCTAATCGATTTTCAGAGAAGAACCGACCCCTGCAGAATGCCTGCAGGGGCTTTTCTCCATGGAATTAGACATAAGAGACAAATTGTCATACATACGATTAGAGGGATAGCTAAGTAAAGCTTGTTGGTTAGGAGGTTCGAGATGAAGAATTTGACCCCTTCTATGCGTCTGAAAGTGAATAGGGATACGTTTTTTCTCCCTGAACCAAATGGGGGAGTGTATTTTCGGAATAATGTAAGTTCTTTCCGTATGGAAGGACGTACCATCGTTCAATGGATTGAACAGTTAATACCCATGTTTAACGGGGAACATGCATTGAGTGATTTGACGGATGGATTGCCTGGCCCATACCGGAATCGGGTCATGGAGATTGCCGAAGTTCTGTACAAGAACGGGTTCGTTCGGGATATCAGTCAAGATGCCCCACACCAGTTGACGGATCGGATTGTGGATAAGTATGCGTCTCAGATTGCGTTTTTGGATAGTGTCGGCGATTCGGGAGCCCGTCGTTTTCAGGATTATCGTCAGCTGAAAGTATTGGCGATTGGTTCAGGTCCGTTTTTCGTATCACTGGTATCCGCGTTGCTTGAATCTGGATTGCCTGCTTTTCATATTCATATAAAGGATTCGGAATCGACGAATAGAAAGCGACTGAATGAAATTGTTGCCCATTTCCGTACAACAGACGAGGACGTGGCGGTGGAGGAGGTTTCCCAGAGTCAGGAGGGGGAAAGAGCTTGGCAGGAAATAATCCGGCCATATGATTATATCGTGTCTGTGTCACAAGATGGAGAGGTGGAGGAACTGCGGGCGCTGCACGCGGCTTGCAGGCAAGAAGAGAAGATGTTTTTCCCTGCACTGAGTCTGAATCAAATTGGTCTTGCCGGTCCGATGGTGAACGGGGAATCGCTTTCCTGCTGGGAGTCTGCCTGGCGCCGTTTACATCAGTCTTCCCTGATTACCGATCAAGAGGCTGCCTCTTTTTCCTCCACGGCGGGTGCGCTCCTCGCAAATGTACTGGCGTTCGAGTTATTCAAAAGGAGTACGGGAGTGAGCGAATCGGATCAGAGCAATCAATTTTACCTGCTTGATATGGAAACCTTGGAAGGAAGCTGGCACACCTTTTTGCCCCACCCGTTTGTCACGGGCACGGCGGCTGCAAGATGGGTGACGGATTTCGACTTGAGACTGAATCAGCAATCAAGCCGAGGCGAACGGGGTAAGTTGTTTATGTCCTTTGGCCGAATGACTTCCAGCCAATCGGGCATCTTCCATAGCTGGGAAGAAGGAGAGCTGAAGCAACTGCCGTTAGCTCAATGCCGTATCCAAGTGGTTGATCCGATGTCGGAGGGTCCAGCTGAATTGTTGCAAGCGATCATTTGCTCGGAATTATTGCATGAAGAAGCGAGGAGGGAAGCGGGCTTAACGGGAGTCGAAGTGTATGCCACGGAAACGGTCAGCCATCTTGGTCCGACTTTACCTCAATGGGATGGAGTAGGTGTAGAAGGATTCGTCGGAGTTGGTACGGGAGAGACGTTCGCGGAGTGTATGTGCCGGGGGTTGTACAAGTGTTTGGACGAGGAATTAACCAAGCGAAGCAACGAAAAGCACGCCTGTGGTCGAATTCAGTTGGAGGTCATAGACGATGAGCGCTGCCGGTATTACTTGCAGGCGTTGACTAGAATGGCAGGTGACCCCGTGATTGCGTTAGGAGAGGAAGTATTCGGTTTCCCTGTCGTATGGGTCGGTACGGGGGATGAGTGGTACGGATGTGTAGGGTTGAATAGTACACAGGCTTTACGGAATGCTTTACAGCAGGCACTCATGGTCATTCAAAACGAAAAGGGGGGCTACAAGAAGCAGGGTTTGAGAGCTTCATCCGTACTAATGGAAAATAGGACGCCGTTGACACTTAGGATTGCGTCGTATGAAGGATCAAGAGAATCGGAAGTGCTACAGGAGGCCTTGCAAGTGCTGGATTGGAACGGAAAGCGGCTATTGGCCTTCGAACTGGAATTGGAACCTGTTTTGAAAGAGGAGCTGGCAGGGGTATTTGGTGTGTTGCTGCGAGAGGAGGGATCAAGGTGAAGCCTGTCATCTTGATGATCGGAGAAGGAGTGCTGGCGGACCTGGTGTACGGAATATTGTCAGTCCAATACGAAATCATTCGCCAGGTCGACTTTTTGACAGAGATACCCGAAACGGCTGAACTGGCTCTCGTGCTGCAGGATGCCTGGGATCCTTCTGCCCACCTAAAGGCGGAGGAAGTCCTCGACATTCCATGGTTACGGGGCTTTGTGTCATTTGGTGAAGGGATGGTTGGGCCACTAGTGCGGATAGAGAAGGAAGGGTGCTCGCAATGCGCGGATCTACGGCATCTCATGGCGGGGCGCGATCGGAAAGAAATGTGGGCCATCCAAAAGCAATTGCAGGAGAATGGAGGGAAGCAAGATGACCCGGCGGCATCGCGCACGGGACTGTTACAATTGGCTTACCTGATTGGAGAAGAGGTGCAGCGGGTGACGGAAGGGACTGGGGCCCGGTCGGAATATGCTGTAGCCTTGATCAACATGAAGACACTGAATATTTCCTGGCATCCTTTTTTAGCGGATCCAATCTGCCCGGTCTGTAGTCCCATTCCCGATGATTCTTCAAGGGCGGCCCGAATTTCGTTACAACCAAGTCCGAAGGTGGATCCCGATGGCTACCGCACCCGTTCAATGACTGAGCTAAGTCAGGTGCTGGCCAAGGATTATCTCGATCCCCGGATGGGTTTTCTGAATAATAAGATGGTCGATCTTGTGCCGCCATTTGCCGATGTCAGTGTGAGTCTTCCTTTGTTCATGGGGGATGAAGGGACAGCGGGGAGGACGAATTCCTACGCGGTTAGCGAGATGACTGCGATTTTGGAAGGATTGGAGCGGTACTGTGGCCTTGAACCCCGGGGAAAGCGGACCGTTGTCCATGACAGCTACAATAATCTGAAAGATGAGGCCCTGGATCCCAGCAAGCTTGGTGTCCACACCGATGAAATGTATGAAATGCCTGGTTTTCCTTTCAAGCGTTTTCATCCGGATTCCCCAATCAACTGGGTTTGGAGCTATTCTTTTTTACAAGAGCGTCCAATTTTGGTTCCAGAGCTGGTGGCTTATTATAGCTTGGGCTGCGGGGAGGGGTTTGTTTATGAAACGTCCAATGGCTGCGCATTAGGAGGCAGTTTGGAAGAAGCGATTTTGTACGGGATTTTCGAAGTGGTGGAACGCGATTCCTTTCTATTGACCTGGTACGCTAAGCTCCCGCTTCCCCGCCTTGACCCGTATTCGGCGAATGATGAAGAACTGGCATTGATGATGGACCGGGCACGTGCAGCGGCGGGATATGACATCCATTTGTATAACGCGACGATGGAACATGGCATTCCAAGTGTCTGGGCGATGGCGAAAAACAGGAAACGAAAAGGATTGAACCTCATTTGCGCGGGTGGTGCCCATTTGGATCCCGTCCGGGCGGCGAAAAGTGCGATTCATGAGTTGGCGGGCATGATGCTGACCCTTGACGATAAATTCGAGGCCAATCAGGAAGAGTATGAGAAGATGCTCGCTGACCCGTACCTAGTCCAGCAGATGGATGATCATGGCATGCTGTTTGGGTTACGGCAAGCGGAAGAACGGTTGCACTTTTTATTGGATGATCGACGGCCGTTGCATACGTTCGACGAGGAGTTCTTGGCCGGGGTGAAACATGCCGACTTAATGGATGACCTACAGGACGTGCTTTTACAGTTGCAACAGCATGGCCTTGATGTGCTTGTCGTGGATCAAACGACGCCGGAACTGAAAAAGAACGGATTACATTGCGTGAAAGTGCTGATACCGGGCATGCTGCCGATGACATTCGGTCATCACCTGACCCGCGTTACAGGACTCGATAGGGTTTTGCAGGTTCCCGTGGAACTAGGATATGCGAAGCAGCCGCTGACAATCGAACAGCTTAATCAAGATCCGCATCCATTTCCATAAGCGGTGGTAAGGAGGCAGGGGATGAATCTAGATCAATTTTTGCATAATCTTCAGTTTGACACAGCGAAGGTCAGACCGCCTGACTGGGAAGTGGATTGGGAGGATGCGCCACTTTCCTATAAACTTTACCGTGACTTGCCTGTGTTCCCTTTTTCGCCGGAAGTGCCGCTGACATTGGAAGCCTGCCAAACATCATCCCAGCCCGACTTCAAGGCTATCGGTCACTTTCTTTGGTATGTATTCGGCCTTGCTCAAGTGAGCCAGTTCATGAATGATCCGGAACAAATGGACTTCATGCAGTCGTTCCGCCGTTTTGCGCCTTCAGGGGGAGCATTGTATCCAAACGAACTGTACATCTACCTGAAAATCGAGGAGTTGCCTGCTGGCGTGTACCATTATGATGTGGCACACCATCGTTTGGTATTAGTGCGGGAAGGTAATTTTGATGACTATCTGGACCAGGCACTTGGCGGTCGTTGCGATATGACAACGTGTTTCGGAACGGTCTTCGTGTCGACGATGTTTTGGAAAAACTTCTATAAGTACCACGATTTTTCCTATCGCCTGCAAGGATTGGACGCAGGTGTCCTGATGGGTCAGTTATTGGAAGTGGCGAAGAAGTTCGGCTTCTCGACTGGCGTTTCCTTTCAATTCCTGGACCGGGCCATTAATCACTTAATTGGATTATCTGAACAAGAAGAAAGCACATATGCCGCCATTCTTTTATCTGTGGAAGCTACAAATGGAGTGGCATTTGAAAGGGAAATAAAACGTGCCGTCACGTCGGTTGAATTATGTAGAGAGCTGCCTGCCATATCACATACCCATTACGTTCGATCACAGACAATCATAGAGTATCCAATGTTGATCCAGATGAATGAAGCATCCATGATTGACTCCACTCGATCCATTCGGAAAATCGAAGCAAAGGAAGCACGAAGTGGAAAAGGTATGGGGAGTATAGATTTGCCAGCGGTGGAGCGGTTGTCGTATGACCTGGCTACTATTTGCCGTAAGCGGTTTTCCCCGGAAATGGATTTCAATTTAGGGAAGGTGAGCAAGATTCAACTCGCCACACTGTTGCAAGAGGCTTCGGCATCTTTTTCGTATACCAATGATGTGGATGAGAAGCAAGAACACGACGTCTCCATCTATGCCTGTTTGCATCAAATGGAAGACATTTCAGATGGTGCTTATGTTTATGATAGAGAAAATCATACATTACGGCTTGTGCGACAAGGTGATCAGCGAACTCAGTTGCAATACGCCATGTCACTGGATAATGTGAATTTACTGCAAGTTCCAATCTGCCTGCATGTCGCAGGGAATAGAGATCACCGCAAAAAGGAGCTAAGCTACAGGGGATACCGCATCCAACAGATGGAAGCGGGAATGCTCGTGCAACGATTACTTTTAGTAGCGACAGCCTTGGATTTGGGAGGTCATCCTTTGCTTGGGTTCGATGTGAACGTATGTGATGACATTTATAAAAAAGGACTGCATGAAAAAACAACGCTCATCCAAGTCCCAATCGGACCGTATCGGGGGCGACCTTGGCTAAAAGGAAGTTTGCATGGTTAGCTTCTGGATGGAGGAATGTGGGGAAAATAAACTCTTGAATACCAAATGAATGGATCCAACTCAACCCCTACTTTTTTCATAAAGAGGGGTTTTCTTTTATGAAGAGATAGAGAGTTTGTCCAATCCAATTGATTTCTTCACTCATAAGATAGTGAGAAACTATTTTATGAGTGAAGATATTGAGTAAATGTAGTAAATGTGGCCATAGTGATTGTCGTTGCAAATCAAAGAAGTGCAAGGACTGTGGGCACAAAAAATGTCGGTGCGAAGGAAACTCACAAATTATCAAACAAAATGTACAAGTTAGGGTTTCTGGAGGAGTAGGAGCCACGGGAGCAACAGGAGCCACGGGAGCCACGGAAGCATCGTACCTCCAGGGTTCGTTGTTCATACTCCGGGGAGCGCAGCGATTACGATTTCGCAAACAGGCACGTACCTCATCACGTATGAAGTATTTCCACAACAAGGTACGTCAGCATTCGCTTTATTCGCTGGAGCGGCTCAAATAGCTGGTTCCAATTATGGCAGTAGATCTGGTAACCAAACGTATAGCGGACAAGTTATCGTGACATTACCTGCTGGTACCGTTCTTACTTTACGTAATATCGACGGGGCGACTACACTGAATAATACGATAAGCGGTCCAGGGGCTGCAGCTGTCCTAAGTGCATCCATCGTGATTGAACAGCTGGTATAAAATCAGGCCTTAGAAAAAAATTCTATTCTTTTTGAGGAACTGGAGACAGTTCCCTTTTTTTACATAGGAGAAAATTGTTTGGTGGTTACCCAGAGGTACAGTACATGAAAAGCAGGAGGGTTGGAAAAGCTATGAACGCATTCATTGATTGAAAAACCTTAATAGGAGGGATAAATATGAAACTTCAAAATAAAGTAGCCGTGGTAACAGGTGCAGCATCGGGTATGGGGAAAGCGATTGCGGAATTGTATGCTAAAGAAGGAGCCAAAGTCATTCTCGCAGACCTTGATATGGATGGTGCGAAAAAGGTCGCAGATGCCATCGAAAGTAATGGCGGAACGGCTAAAGCGATAAAAGTAAATGTCGGGGAACAAGCAGATATTGATCATATGATTGATACCGCTGTATCAGAATATGGCACATTAGATATCCTGGTCAATAACGCAGGAATTATGGATGGCTTCGAACCAGCGGGTGATATCGATGATGATAAATGGGATCGGATCTTTAACATCAACACAAAAGGTGTCATGCGTGCCACCCGTAAGGCCTTGCCGATTTTCTTGGAAAAAGGACAAGGTGTCATCGTCAATACGGCTTCTACAGGTGGACTGAACGGAGCACATGCCGGCGCTGCATATACGGCTTCAAAGCATGCAGTGGTCGGATTTACAAAAAATACAGGCTTTATGTATGCCAATAAAGGGATTCGCTGTAATGCCATCGCACCCGGAGCCGTTATGACCAATATTACGGCCGGCATGAAAAATCTGAATGAATTTGGTTCAAGTCGTACGAAAATCCCACAATCTGTAATCCCTCGTGCAGGCCAATCTGAAGAAATTGCAAAAGTGGCCCTATTCTTGGGTTCAGACGATTCAAGCTTCGTAAATGGCACAGTCATAACCGCAGATGCAGGCTGGACCGCAGCTTTTTAGTTGAGGTTATAATGATCATACAAAGAAGGCCGCTATTGGCGGCCTTCTTAAGGTACTAAAGTTCAATAGAAAACATCAGGTGGTGACAAGTGTACTTATTTAAAGGCAACTAGCCAATTTAGCGTGTTGTCACCAAAATCAGTTAGCGTATAAACAAACTTTTGTTTTTGCCACTTTGCAAGGCTGCCTGTAGCGTTTGCATCGACATGCAATTGCCCATATTTCTTAGGAACAGGCATCATATGCGTTTCCAAAAATTCGACAGTTTCCTTCGCTGTCGCTAAGCTTTCTTCTGACTTTTCTGTTGTGGAACGGGCTATAATGGCCCAGCGTCCTTCATTCCAACTTGTAAATAATGAACCTGCTCCTGCATCTTGATATCCCGTTATGCCATGCCCTAAATCAACAGCTTTACCATCTGTGAAAACGGTTTGATCTATTTCCTCACTTGCTGCTTTTTCTGTTTTATATTGAGTAATGACAAGTTTGCCAACTAATTGCCCCGTTTCTTTTATCTTTGGATCGTTGATCTCTAGTTGTTTGTCTGTATTATAAAATGTAAAAGTCGCTTTATTCTGTGTTGAAGACGCGATAGCCGTTACATGTTTTCCTTTTGTCACAGGGAAATCTGTTGGTAGCTTAATGCCCCCAGTCACTTGGAATGATACTTTGGAAATCTGCTTTTTCAGCTTTGCTATCACTTGCTACATTCGTATTTGGTTTACCAGCTTCTTTTGTTTCTGTATCTAACTCTTCCGTCTGACCCTTATCCGTTTCAACTTCGTCTACCGTTTGTTCAGGATTTTGCGTTTGTACCGCCTCTTTCTCTTCATTTCCGCAAGCAGTCATCATCACCATCATGAAGGTTAAAACGAATAGATATTTCAGCGTAATCCCTCTTTTCTTTTTTTGTTATCTTCCTAACTATATTTATGATAAAAATTTCAATTGTTCAGGGGAGCCGTCTCCAACTAACCGGTTTGATAGCCGTCAAAACTCAAACTAATAAAAATAAACGTTCAGTGTTAATGTCTGAAATCCAAAATGAAAAGCAGTTGTAACTGGTGAACAGCAGCAAGAGAGGGTTAGCTGATCCACATAGTTCGATGATTGGAAATGAAAACTATTTGTTTTTCTTTCCGTCTTTTGATGTATATGGACATTTTATCAAAGGCTTAAATGCTGCGATCGATACAACCAATTAACCGTTTTTCAATATCCAGGGCGAATGCTTTCATATCATCATTCTGAAGCATTTCAATCAAGGATGAAGGTTTTGGCATTCCCACTTTTATGACATGATTATCTTCATAAACCACGATTTTGCATGGCAAGAAATACCCAGCTAGCAGATTTTTCGAAAGGATATGTTGAGCTTCTTTCGGATTACATACTTCTAACACCGTATATGGAGTATTAAACTCCATGCCTTTTTCCTGAAGCTTTGCCGTTAAATTAAAATTCCACAATACTCCGAACCCTTCACTTTTTAAATTTTTCTCTAATGAGGCAATGGTTTGTTCTAAGCTTTTCTCTGTTGAAACCGTATAATCGAACATCATTCACCCTCCGATTCTTAATGAAAAAATAGTAGTTTTAGAATGGTACATTCATTTATGGTATTCCCTATAGCGAAAATCATAAACGGAGAAATAGTCAGCTCCATTTAACTATTCATGAGGGGAATCTATGATTGTTGCTCTTTCTTCTAATGTTAAAGTATTGACACTCCTGTCAAGAATTCATCTTCACCAAACCTTCTCCCGGGCATTAAATAACAGGGAGATGCCTAATTGAAAAAAGGTTTGACACAGTGGGACAATCCGACTATACTAGCTAGTAATTATAAAACACACTAAACAAATAAGAATAATTAGCTGATTGGAAAACCAAAGGCATCGTCTCATATTATTATATGGGCGATTTGCGTTTGGTTTTTTTTATTTTAAAAGGGGGATATAGGCATGGAGGTTTTTTGGTTTTTACCGACGGCGGGAGAAGGCAGGTATTTGGGTACGGAGCATGGTAAGCGTGAGGTCACGTTTGATTATATTGAGCAGGTGGCAAAGGCTGTCGACACGCTCGGATTTGACGGTGCACTGCTGCCTACGGGGGTTGCTTGTGAAGATTCATGGGTGATCGCGTCGAGTCTTGTCCCATTGACGAAACGGATGAAATTCCTGGTTGCGGTCCGCCCAGGATTCGTCGCTCCGCCCGTTGCTGCGCGGATGGCGGCAACTCTTAATAAAATTTCGGGAGGACGCCTCCTGCTGAATATCGTACAGGGTGGGGACCCCAAGGAATTGGCCGGGGACGGTCTACATTTGACTCATGATGAACGCTATGAAATGAGCGGCGAGTTTTTATCTATATGGAATCAATTATTTAAGCAGGAATCCGTAACCTTTAAAGGGAATTATTTTAATATTGAGAATAGTCAACTCCATCCTTCCACTCCAAAGCAATCTCCGGCCTTATACATTGGCGGGACATCAGCTTCTGCTTATGAAGTGGCGGCGAAGCATGTCGATCATTATCTGACATGGGGTGAACCGGTCGATGTGGTCAAAACAAGAATCGACACGGTAAGGGAGTTGGCGAAACAACAAGGGCGAGAGGTGAAGTTTGGCATAAGGCTTCATGTGATCGTCAGGGAGACGGAGGAGGAAGCGTGGGCCGCAGCGGATGAACTAATCAAGTATGTAGATCAACATACAATTGATGAAATGAGAAAGAAGATGGCTGGCTTCGATTCCAATGCGCAGAACAGGATGAGCGATATCTCGTACAAAAACAGGGATTCGCTTGAAATCAGTCCTGGACTTTGGGCAGGAATCGGTTTGGCCCGGGAAGGGGCAGGAACGGCTTTGGTGGGAGATCCCGACCAAGTGGCTAGCAATATGAAAAAGTACCAGGAAGCGGGTGTAGACACTTTCATTCTATCTGGTTATCCACACCTGGAAGAATCATATAGGGTTGCGGAATTGCTTTTTCCAAAATTAAAGGATTGAAAAGAGAAGAAAGATAGGGGGGAATCACATGAAAAGAAAGTTTTCGGTTTTATTTATATGTATGATGATGGCGGTCCTTGTCATCGGATGTTCTTCGAAAAGCTCTACAGACGACGGCGGGAAAACGACAATCAGCTTCATCCACTGGCGTGGGGAAGACAACAAGGCCTTCAAGGAGCAAATTTCTAAATTCGAAAAAGAAAACCCGGATATCAAAGTCAATATGACGGTATACCCGTCCGAGGAATACCAATCTACTGCCCAGACCATCCTGAAGGACGGCTCGACGGGGGATGTCTTCACGGCGTTCCCGGGATCGCAATTTGAGATTCTGAAGAAAGCCGATCTATTCACGGATCTTAGCGGTGAAGAGTTTGTTGGGAAATTCAATGAAAGCCTGATTGAAGCCGGACAGGATGACGGGAAGCAATTGGCGCTTCCGCTTCAGCTTGTCTTCAACCAGCCCGTTTACAATGTCGGCCTTTTTGAAAAATTGGGACTAGAACCTGCCAAGGACTGGGATGGCTTCCTTGCCCTATGCGAAAAGTTGAAAAAGGCGGGCTACCTGCCCATCGCTTTCCCAGGAGCCGATATTGGCCCAGGTCAGCTGATCAACTCGATGGTCATGAACAATGCTCCGGACGAAGAAGTTTTCACAAAATTAGTTAATGGCGAGAATGAGCTGACTGAAGAATGGTGGGTCAAAACCCTGTCGCAATTTAAGGAGCTAGTTGATAAAGGATACATTTCAAAAGACTCCTTAAGCGTGAAGCATGACGGTGCCATTGCCTTGGTGGCACAGGAAAAAGCGGCGATGCTGGGGACTGGGTCCTTCGCGATGGCGAACATCCAGGCACTCAATCCGGATATCAAGCTGAAGATGCTGGCACCGATTACGGTTTCCGAGGATGAGGCAAAATTCGAAGGCGTCCATACGACAACCTTCATGCTGGCGGTGAACAGCAAATCGAAGAAACAGGAAGCAGCCAAGAAGTTCATCGACTTCTTAACAGAGCCTGAAAACGCGTCGGCCTATGCCAATGAAACGGGTCAGCTTTTAACACTGAACGATGTCGAGTATGAGTCCGATATTCTGAAGGATTCAACGGAATGGATGGATAAAAATACAAGATTCCAGCCAAGATATACCATCACCAACGCGAACGTGGAAAAAGCCGTCCTGTCTTCCATCCAGGCAGTCATCGGCGGCACGGAACCGGATAAAGCGGCAAGTGACGCCCAGAAAATCGTCAAACAAAATATCGATGAATGAAAAGCGTACGGAGGGAGAAGATCTTTCTCTCTCTCTTTCTTTTGTCTGTTAGGGGAGGTTGTGCATCGTGCTGAAGAAGAATAAACGATTGTTCCTGTTTATTGCACCAGGTTTACTTATGTATCTCATCTTTTTCATCTATCCTACGCTTAGCGCCCTTTTCTATTCCTTCACAAACTGGGATGGCATCACACCCGATTATCAGTTCGTCGGGTTCGATAACTATGTGAAGCTAGTGACCGAGGACAGCATTTTTGCGAAGGCCTTTACGAATAACATCAAGTTCATGCTGTTCGTCGTGATTTTCCAGACGATCCTGTCGCTGCTGTTCGCCTTATTTTTGATCAAAAACACGAAGGTCAATGTGTTTCTCCGGGCGTTATACTTTTTCCCGACGATCCTTTCCTCGGTATCGGTCGCGTTCATCTGGACCTTCATTTATGACCCGAACATGGGGTTATTATCAAGCCTGCTTTCTGGCCTGAACCTCGAGTCTCTTTCACAGAATTGGCTGGGAGATGAGGATATCGCCATCTTCTCGATTGCAGCCGTTCAAGTTTGGTTCCATACGGGGCAGATGCTGATCATCTTCGTCGCCGGACTTCAGGCGATTCCAAGCGAATTGTATGAGGTGGCAAAAATTGAAGGGGCCAACCGCTGGCAGACGTTCCTTACTGTCACCTGGCCGCTTGTCGCACCGGCAGCGACCATCGTCATTGCCTATACGACGATTCAGTCGTTCAAGGCGTTCGACTTGATCTTCGCGATGACCAAAGGGGGGCCAAACTACTCGACGGAAATTCTGGCAACCTTCATCTATACCACGGCGTTTCGTAGCTTCAAGTTCGGTTACGCTTCAGCTGAATCGGTCCTGTTCATGATTCTGATGGCAGTTATTACATATATACAATTCAAAGCCTTACGGGCCGATCGAGTAAACTATTAGGGGGGAGACCGCAGCTATGAAACTTTCAAAAACGGTACTGATGCTTCTCTATGCGTCATTGATCATCATTCCGATCCTGACGATCTTCCTGTCGACGTTCAAGCCAATGTCTGAAATGTACAGCAATGTGCTGGGGTTGCCGGAATCCTTTCAGTTCGATAATTATGTCAATGTGTTCATCGACCAGTCGATGGGAACCTACTTTAAGAACAGCTTGACCGTCACGTTGGTATCCGTCATCCTGACCTTGTTTTTTGCCAGCCTGATTGCCTTTTCAATTGTGAGGATGGGTGGCTGGGCCGGTGGACTATTGTTCAGTTTCTTCGCACTCGGAATGATGGTACCCGCCCAAACGAACATGATTCCGCTTTATCAGCTCATGTATGATTTAGGATTGACGAACAGCCTTGTCGGGTTGATGATTGTCAATATAGCGGTGACGATGCCAGTCGGGGTGTTCATCCTGACCGGATTCATGAAGTCCCTGCCGAAGACGATATTCGAGGCAGCCATCATGGACGGTGCTGGCAACTGGCAGATGTATACCCGCATTGTCTTGCCACTATCCCTGCCGTCCTTATCGGCAACGGCGATCTTCCTGTTCGTGATGCACTGGAACGATCTCTTATATCCGCTTCTGTTCATCACGCAAGACGAGTTCAAGACCCTGCCGCTTGCCTTACTGGAATTCCAGGGTGAATACATGACGAATTATCCGCTTCTGTTTACGGGAGTCATCATTGCTTCAGCGCCAATGGTCATTATCTATGTATTTTTGCAAAAGTACTTCATCGCCGGCATGACGGCCGGAGCGGTGAAAGGCTAATAAATAGGAAGAGGTGTCGGTTATGGAACGAGTTACACTGCAAGAAGGATTGTCTTTTTCAAGAATCGTCCACGGGCACTGGAGGGCGGCGGACTGGAATAAGTCCACACAGGAATTCTTAACTCTGACCGAGCAATGTCTCGAGTTGGGAATCACTACCTTCGATAACGCGAATATTTACGGTGATTACACATGCGAAGGGCTTTTCGGCAAGGTGCTGAAAGCGAAACCCTACCTTCGGGACCGAATGGAAATCGTGACGAAGTGCGGCATTAAGCTCGCCAATGGCAAAAATGGCTTCTCGCTCAATCACTATGATTCAAGCAAGGAGCATATCATCGAGTCGGCCGAGCGATCCTTAAAGGAACTGAACACGGACTATATTGATGTCCTCTTGTTGCACCGCCCGGATGTGCTCCTCGATCCCGATGAAGTAGCGGAAGCCTTTACACTTTTAAAAAAACAAGGGAAAGTCAGGCATTTTGGCGTATCCAACTATCTTCCATCACAAGTGAACATGCTTCAGGCATCCTTGAACATGCCGCTTGTGACGAACCAGGTAGAGCTTTCCGTCATGTACCGAGACAACTTCGAGAATGGCGTACTGGACCAGTGCATCGAGAAGAAGATGCCGCCAATGGCCTGGTCGCCGCTCAATCAAGGACTTATCTTCACCAGTGAAACGGAAAAGGCAATCAGGGTGCGAGACGCGCTGAAGAAAACCGCGGCTGAAATCGGGGCGAACGATATGGACGAAGTCATGTACGCATGGTTGATGAAGCATCCGGCTGGCATCATGCCAATCGTGGGATCCGGACGGATTGAACGCATTCAATCAGCGGTTAATAGCCTATCGCTTAAGCTCGACAGGCAGCAATGGTATGAAATCTGGGTCAGCTCTCGTGGCCGGGATGTGGATTGATGCAAAAAAAAGGCAGGCGCCTCAATCGGTGCCTGCCTTTTTATTATGGTTAAAATCTGGTCATTAAGAACCAAGTGCCGATAGCCACAACGACAATGGCTAGTAATAATAACCCGTAGCCGAGTGGAGCGGATTTAAACTGTTTAAGATTTCCTTTATATAAAGATATCTGGTTGATCGTTCCAGCCGGGTCACACTTGATGAATAAGGTTCTGGCCTCTTCCGATTCTTTCATATAGTATCTCAAATACTTCTTATCATCCGTCAACGTAACCTCTATGTCTTTGTAACCCAACGATTCTAGAAAAGAAAGGAGATACTGCTTATTATAAGGCTTGTTTTTAAATTCTTTCACGATTATTTCGCGTCTGTTCATGCTCACTCTTCTCCTATCTAGCTCAATCAAAATACGTATTGAATATATACCCAAGAATAATAGTAAAACTCTTGTTGCTGTTTTTCCATACTTTTTGCAAGAAGTTTGAAATTTTGAGTGTGAAGGTACAAAGAAGTCAGGCAGGAGTGGGGGAATGGTCTTGGTTTCGAGGAGGGACTAACATCCTAAAAAATTCCGTTGACAATCAGTTTTAGTGTATGTTAACTTTAGTACATTAGTAAACTAAAGCATAGAGAACAACAATCAGCCAAAGGTGGTTTTTCTGAAATGAAACGTTCAAGTATATTCATATTAACGATAATCGCAATGTTTTCACTTCTTGCAGCCTGTTCCTCCAATTCCGAGGAAAAAGAAGACAAGCTGGTGATTGGAATCGATGATAAATTTGCCCCGATGGGATTCCGTGATGAGGATAATGAAATTACTGGTTTTGACATCGATTATGCCAAAGCCGCCACTGAAAAAATGGGTGTAGAAGCTGAATTTCAACCAATTGACTGGAAAACGAAAGAATCCGAGTTAAGTAGTGGACGTATCGACCTTATCTGGAACGGATACACCATTACGGATGAACGTAAGGAAAAGGTCCTTTTCACAAAACCTTACTTGGAAAATGCACAGGTGGTCGTGACGCTTGAAGATTCCAAGTTGACTAAGCTTGATGATTTAGCAGGTAAAGTCGTCGGTCTTCAATCGCTTTCTTCCGCATCAGATGCATTGAATGCTAATCCGATTAAATCCGAGGTCAAGACGATCACAGAATACTCCGATAACGTCTTGGCCCTAAGTGACCTGAAGGCTGGCCGTCTGGATGCCGTAGTCATTGATGAAGTGGTCATTGATTATTATATGTCCAAAGAAGAAGCTACATTCAAGGTACTGGATGAATCACTTTCTCCGGAGCAATATGGAGTAGGCGTGAAAAAAGGTAAGGAAGATCTTCTGAAAGACCTTCAAAAAGCACTGGATGAAATGAATGAAGATGGCACTGCCGCCAAAATCTCTGAGAAATGGTTTGGCGAAAATAAGGTATTAAAATAAGAACGAACAAATATTAGGCAAACAGGATTTCCTTTTGGGAACCCTGTTTTGTTTTTGGGGGAATCAATTCATGTCTATAGATTATCTTACTTCCATTCTGAAGCCCATGCTGGAAGGGGCCCAAATAACGGTCCTCTTGTTTTTGATTGCCATTGTCGTTTCCATTCCACTGGGCTTCCTGCTAACCCTTCTTGTCAGGAGTAAATTCAAGCCTGTCGCCTGGCTTGCTGAGGGTTACATATATTTGATGCGCGGTACGCCGCTTTTGCTACAATTGTTATTTATCTGTTTTGGGTTGCCGATGCTGCCCGTGATTGGTGAATACATGGTCTTGGATCGTTTCGTTGCAGCTTGTTTAGGTTTCATCTTGAACTATGCAGCTTATTACGCCGAAATCTTCCGCGGCGGTCTGTTGGCAGTTGAAAAAGGTCAATATGAAGCCGCCCAAGTGCTTGGATTGAATAAATGGCAAACGATGAGAAAAATCATCCTGCCGCAAATGTTCCGTGTCGCACTTCCTTCGGTCTCGAATGAATCGGTCACACTGGTCAAAGATACCGCGTTGCTCTATGCCGTGGCTGTACCGGAATTGCTACACTTTGCCCAGACTGCGGTGAACCGTGACTTTACGATCGTTCCGTTCTTCTTGGCAGGGATCATTTATCTGTTGATTACACTCGTATTAACGATGTTCTTTAAATGGCTCGAAAAACGATACAAAATCGAATAGAAGGAGTGGTGAATGTGGCTATCCTTGAAGTGTCCAACCTCAAAAAGTCATATGGCAAGCTAGATGTACTAAAACGGATCACATTGGATGTGAATAAGAACGATGTAGTCGCCGTGATCGGTCCCTCGGGATCCGGGAAAAGCACGATGCTCCGCAGCCTCGTCCATCTTGAAGAAATAAATGGTGGCAGCATCGCTGTCTCCGGCGAATATATGGTGAAGGATGGGGTTTACTCGAATCCGAAAGAACTCAAGCAAATCACCTCCAAAATGGGGATGGTGTTCCAGCATTTCAACCTGTTCCCGCACTTAACGGTCAAAGAAAATCTTGAAATCGCTCCAAAAATGGCCAAAAAGGAATCTTATGACGTCATCCAGCAACGAAGCACCGAGTTATTGGGGAAAGTGGGGCTCTCGAATCGATCATCGGCACTTCCGGCCCAGCTTTCCGGTGGTCAAAAACAAAGGGTAGCGATTGCCCGGGCTCTGATGATGAATCCTGAAATCCTGCTGTTCGACGAACCGACTTCCGCCTTGGATCCGGAATTGACAGGCGAAGTATTGAAAGTTATGAAGGACCTGGCTGAAGAGCACATGACGATGGTCGTCGTCACACATGAAATGGAATTCGCCAAAGAGGTGGCCAATCGGGTCATCTTCATGGACAATGGGGAAATCATCGAATCCGGACACCCGGACGACGTCTTGACGAACCCACAGCATGACCGGACGAAAGCCTTCCTGAAACGCAGTTTTAAATAATTCATAGTATCGATCAGGGGCGTTTCCGATGGGGAGCGCCTTTTTCATGAACAATTTGTCCATCTTTCACATGCGATTATGCAGGATTTCTTATTTTTGAGTCGAATGAAACACGGGACAAACATAATAAGGAGCTTTTGCCGATGATCAAAGGGTTATTTGAAGCACATTTACCCGTTCGAGATTTAAATCGTTCCATTGAATTTTATGAAGGACTTGGGTTGGAGTTCGACCATAGAGTCGAAGATAGCTTGGCTTTCTTATGGATCGAAAAGGATAAAAGCTGGTTGGGATTATGGGAAACCGAGAAGGTGGAAGTGGAGTATCATCCTTCCATAAGGCATATCGCTTTTGAGGTATCCTTAGATGGATTAAAAGGATCGGTTGCTTGGCTGAAGAATAAGGGATACGAGCCAAGGGAGGCTTTTGGGTTTGAACCCATCGAACCTTTTGTGATGCCTCATAAAGATTATGCTCATGCCAAAATCCATTTCAATGATCCGGATGGAAACAGCCTGGAGTTTATTTGTAAGATAGGCAATCCCCAAGGAATTATGAAGCGAATGTACCTAAGTGAATGGGAACGGCTAAATTTGAAATAGAAGTACCCCATTCCTTAGTGACGGAAATCATTTTTTGCACATTTCTACATTTTATCTTCCCATCTCGGACTTTTATCTTCGGTTTCTACGATTTATCTACGCAAACCGAACTTTTATCTGCGGATATCGGCAATATATCGATTTTTCGACAAAAAACGATCAACCAAAAGAATCCTCATACAAGGAGCAGTCCAAACAAAAGGTCATATCAGCGACAATGGTATCCACCTGTCGTTGACATGACCTTTCCTTATCCATTATTTCTTTCCTCCACTATCATCCTCAATCCACTCTTTGGTCTGAGTGTAAGCAAGGGCAGGGGTTTTACTTCATGATGGTCAGGTGCGAGCTTGATTCGATATTGTTGAGTGATGCAGGCTAGGACCAGCACGGCTTCCATCACAGCAAAGTGATTGCCGATGCACACCCTTGGCCCTCCGCCAAACGGAAAGTAAGCGAACGGGGGAATCGTTTTCAAATAGTTGTTTTCAAATCGTTCGGGAATAAAGGATTCGGGTTGATCGAAATACTCTGGTTTATGATGCATCACATAGGAACTTAACAAAAACATATCGCCTTTTTTGAAATGGTAGTTTCCAAGTGATACATCTTCCGCAGCATTCCGTGATAGGACGTAGAGGGGTGGATAAATGCGTAGCGATTCCCAGATAATATTCTGCGTGTAGGATAATTTCATGAAATCATCAGGAGTGGGAGGGCGATTACCGATTACGGTATCTATTTCATGGAAAAGCTTAGCTTCCACTTCCGGATGTTGCGAAAGTAAGTAGAGTGTCCAGGATAGTGCAGTGGCGGTCGTATCGTGGCCGGCAAGGAAGATCGTCATCACTTCATCGCGCACCTGCTGATCGGACATCCCTAACCCACCCACATCATCACGGGCATCCATCAGAATCCCCAACATATCGTCACGGCTTTCTGCTTCATCCCTCCGTCTTTCTATGATTCTATATATCACTGAATCCAGCCTGTCGAGCACCTCCTTATATTCCCTATTGCTTTTTGTCGGGATCCATAGAGGCAAGTGGAAGAGTGTACGCATCCTTTTGATCGCAACTTTCAAGGCGTCATCTATCGGCTCCCCAATCAGGTTATACCCATCCTTGAGTTCCGTGCTGAACATCGTCTTGCTGACTATACTGAGGGCAAGGCTCATCATGTCCTCGGTCATCATTCTCTCTTCGCCGTTTTTCCAGGTCGAGATATATTCCCTGGTTAGGTCAATCATATCTTGTCCGTAATTACTAATATGGGTCTTTTTGAAAGAGGGTTGAATGAGTCTTCTCTGATGCAGGTGAAAATCTTTTTCACTCGTGATGAGCCCTTCCCCGATAAGCGGCTTCAAGCTATTGAAATCCCTTGATTTTAAAAACGACTTTTGTTTGGTTACAAGGATTTGTTTGATTAAATCAGGATCCGAAATGAGGTACACGTTTTGGAAAGGCCCCAAACGAAGCTTTGCAACGTCCCCATATTCCCTAGCTAACCGTGTAAGAAAACCAATGGTATCTGATTGAAATTCCTTCGTATGACCGGTGATGAGCCTACCTTTTGGCCCAGTGGGAGAACCATGAACATCTTTGTCCAACAATGGTTTGTTTCATTCCTTTCTATATAACTGGTTGTAATCATTCTATGTAGATTGCGCAAATTGGTTTGGACAAGTTTTTAGAGGGATAGCGTTTTTTACATATTAATAGAAGGAAAAACCGTTAAAAATCGCGATTATAGACTCTCCATTCATTTTTTAAAACTATAATTGTTTAATGTTGGAAAAATTAGGGTAAAAAGACTGAACTACTTAAAGGAGTAAGTATGTCCAATTTCCTAACAAGGGAGATAAATAGCATACTTATCCCTATTTATCTCTCGGACTATATTCCTTATAATAAGAAAATATGAAAAATATGACAAATGGTAAAGCCGTTAACGAATGATGAGGTGATCCTGTTGGGACTTGTAGATGTAATAAGCGATTATAGCTCGGCATTTTCTAGTGGAATAGCTAATTTGGAAGAGCAAATTAGCCGATTGAAGCAGGCGAAAACACAAATCAACAATGAACAGGAAGCAAGTCTTATAGAAATCAAAGAAATAAAAAAACCCGAGTTAGGAAAAAGTTGGACTGGTAATCGTGCAACGGATTTTAACGAGTCAAGAAGTGGTGCATACAAGGTCATGCTGACAATCGTTCAGGATGAGTATGATGACTATCAAGCGAAAATTGAAGAGAAAATCAATTCCCTGGAGAGGCAAAAAGCCATACTGGAAGCAGCCGTAGCTGCTGCCCGTGAAGCGAGCAACCTGTTGAGTAAAGGGGAAGAATTCCTTGACCAAGTGGAAAGTAAAGTATCGGATTTAAAGAAGTGGGTGTTTTAAATGACGACAATTAAACTGAATCATGCAGTCGTGACAAAACAAGTAAGCCAGGTAAAAACGGCCGTGGATGGGACGACAATCGGAGCACTGCCGGCCGATCAGCTCGGCAATAACGATCTGAGCTTCACATCGAAATGGGAAGAACGGGAGACCAATCTGGAAAAGACCTTCAATCAATACCTGACGATCGTCAAAAAGAATCTGGAAGACACCCGGGCCAACGTGGATTTACTGAAAGAGCAGGATGAGGCCATCACCCATACTGTACAGGGGTATCAGCCATTATGACAATCTTCGAAGCCAAACCTCTGAAGTCAGCAGTCAAGTCACGGGCCAAGCAATATGAAGACCTGAAGGGGCAAGTAGAGACACTGAAAAAGGAATTTCAGGGAATCGTCGATTTGGATGAAGAGCTGGCTGGAGCCGGGGCGACGGCCATCAAGAACTTTTATCGAGCACAAGTAGAGGTGGCCAATGCCTGGATCGAATTATTCACGACACAGATCAGCTTTCTAAAAGGCATTCCGGCCATTTTGGAAGAAGCGGACCTATCCGGTGAGACCGTGGTTGAGGTGCCTTTTTTAGAGGGGGAAGTGACCCACGGTCTCTCTAACGCCAAGTCCATGGTGAACCAGCAGGCGAACGATCTTCAGAAGATTTTTCAAAACATTGATGATATCCTTCCGCTTACGGTGTTCAAACAAGAAGATTTCCATGAGAAAATGGAAAAGGCCGAAAAAGAAAAGAACGATACCATCAAGAAGGTGCACGAAGTAGATAATAAATTAGTAGAAGAATACCAAGTGACCGAAGCCCAGGAAAGTGTAGCCATTAGCCTTTTCCAGGCCTTACTTGAAGCCACCAGTCAGGATGGCACCGTTTCCCCGATGAACTTCAACCAAAGTGCCTTTCAAGCGAGCCAAGCTTATCAAGTGAAGGATGAAGTGGCTGAGAACATGCAAGGATACCGGGACTTCAAGAAGCAAGAAGAGGAAGCGCGGAAACTCGAAAAGGAAATGGAAGAACTCGAGAACCGCCCATGGTATGAAAAAGCCTGGGACACGACAAAAACCTTTACAGGGGAAATCACGGGGTATTATGATTCAGTAAGAGCGACAACGGGAGTCGATCCCGTAACGGGCCGTAAACTTTCCGAAGCTGAACGAATCGCCGCGGGCGCGATGGCCGCCGCCGGATTCATCCCCATCGTCGGCTGGGCTGGGCGTGCGGTCAAAGGCGGAAGTGCGATTTATAAAACAGCCAAAGGATTCAACGCTGCCGAAAACGCACTGGACGCCTATAAATCAAGTAAAGGGCTGGATGTCCTCAAGCAAACCGAATACGGTCTATATGGATTAACCGCCGCCAACGGTCTCGGCGAAGCTGTCACCGGCAAGGACATGTTCGGAAACGAACTCACTGATGAACAGCGTCAAAACAGCCTGATGAACGCCCTTGGTATCGCCGGAGTTGCCGGGGCAGCCAAGGTCGCAGACAAAATGGCAAACGGGACAAAGTTCATCCCCTACAGCAAGGAATTTGTGCAAAATCAAGTCCAGAAAGCCCAAGACTCGATCAAGGATATGGGCAAGGCCATCGGGAAAGTGGAAGTGCCAACTGGAGTTAAGGTTAGGACAGTCGCGGATACAACTGGAAATACTTACAAAAATATCTCGGTTGATAAGACGACGATAAAGGATCTTGCGCAGAAGATAACGGCGAAGGGTGAAGGTAGTAAGGGAACTAGTAAAGGTAGTTCTGGAGTAAGTGAAGTTAAAACATTAGTAGATAAAGGACAACACTTTACAAACGGAAGAAAAAATAGGTTAAAGCCTGATATTAGATATAACACAGGAGAGTATGATTACTTTTATGAAACAGATAATGTAGGAAGGATTTCAAAGTTTGAAACAGAAAATTTACAATTAACAGAGAGAAAAGAGAGATTGTCACACAGCAAAAATACACCCGGTAAAGTAAAAGGTCAAGACCATGCAGGGCATTTGGCAGGTGATAGGTTTGGAGGGTCACCTAAAATTGATAATTTGGTATCGCAATTATCTGATGTTAATTTGAAGCAATATAAGAAGATTGAAGATATGTGGGCTGCAGCTTTAAAGGAAATACCTCCCAAAGAAGTAACTGTTGATGTTGAAATAATTTATCATGGCAATGATATGCGTCCGAAGGAATTTATAGTTAATTACTCGATTGATGGTAAGGCGGACTTCAGAGTTATTAAAAATTGATTTAAGGAGTGAAAAAGTAGTATGAAAGAATTTGAAGATAAATTTAGTGAATTGCAGGCAGATATGATATCTATATGTATGGAATATGTTGAAGATAGGGCGGATAAAGTGTACGTTTATGCTTCGCGTGAGGAAGGAATTATTTCGGGAAGTTTCTTTTATTGCATTAACAATAAGTATGTAGAACGTCATAAAGTAAATGATGCATTGGAAGATGAAGACGTAAGATACGATGTGTCTACCAAAAGACAGTCTATGGTATTGCGCATTATATGTGAAAATATTGAGAAAATTGAAGAATTATGCAAAGAATATGAGCGTGACATGCCAACTGAAATGAAATTAATATATGATGTTAAAAGTGGAAACTTCAAAGCCGAATACAAGTATGATTTAGTATATACGAATGATGAAATTAAAACAGCTAGCCATATTGCTGATGAGTGGTTTATGGAGATAAAAAATAATAATCTTTAATTTTGTATACAGGTAAAGATATGCTCGGATTTGGAATCTTGAAGTAATAATAATTTGATACTATCCAAAAATATGAAACTTCCCATTGTATTATTGAACTTCGAATATATGTATACCTTAAAACACTTGATTGTCAGTAGACAACAGGTGTTTTTGTTTTGTGAGAAATTTTATAGAAGAAAGACTTGAATGTAGCTTTCTTGGAATCAATGAACAGCGCCAAATCAGCCTGTTGATTGCATCACCGAGGTTGCAGGGGCAGCCAAGTTAATCAAGAATGAATCAATAAGGGAATCGAACAATAGAGGAATAAGAAGATGATGACTATTGCCAATACGGTTAAAATACAAACCATGGTGGTGTTGGGTACCTGGTGGTCACCAGAGGATTTCACCAAATGACTTATGAAGTAAACTTCCCCCTCTATCGAATCAGTCGAATATATATAATTGACACTGAGAATCATTTTCATTTATAGTGAGGGTATAGTGAAAAAAGTTCTCAATTAGGCAGGTGAGAGGAAGAAGGTACTTATCGTTTTTTATCCGGTACTACCGAGAAAATGGCCGTAATTATGAAGAGTAGCCTCACAACTGTAGGCTGAAAGTATATATGGAAAGATTGGATACCTGAGAAGTAGACACTTTAAAGTGGTTTGATTTGACCTTTATCAGTTTATATACATGGAATAAAGAGGAATGACCTTGTGGAGCAATCGAGTAAATCTTGCGCGAAATGAAGATTATATGTTTGAGTTCGGGCGATTTGGGTTATAGAAATCCTTGTGACGCGATATAGATTTTTTTAGAACAAATGAAAGAATGCTGTGGTCATAAATGGTGATTGGATTCTATAAGCCCATCATGTACCTACTGCATATAATTCAGTAAAGAAGTGCGAAGATTTTGCAGATCATGCTCTTATATGGGGAAGAGAAAGTGGAGATTTTTCCGTTCAATCGAATATGATGTATCCCAACCTAGGAGAGAGTCTGTTTATTTATGAAGGAGGGTTTTCATGAGAACCCAAATAGATAAAAAGGGAGAAGCAAATAAAGATCAGCTTATCCAAGAACTATTGAAATTCGGCATTTTCAAGAAAAACGATAAACAATTATATGAGTTACCAGTTATTGTACTTCAAAAAGAATTCAATCAGCTAAGAGGTGAATGAAGAATGCCTAGAAGAACAAAGTCATTTAATCAACTGCTTAAAGAAAACCGAAATACTTTGCTTCAAGACAAACGTGAATTGGAGCGAATATATATCAAAATCGACCAAAAGGCAACGGGCGAGGTAAAAAGCGATCGACACGTACACTCATCCTGATAGCCTTGGCTCACATATATAAGGAAACCGGAAACAGTCTAGGTTTTCGGTTTTATTTATGCCAGACACCATATTTCTGATTTTGATAGTTGATGTCCAAATCAAAACAAACAGTGTCATGAAAAATGGCGCTTCTGCAGCAGCTGCATCCGGTTCATCCCTTGTATTTACGATAGGGACATAGTAATGGTTCTAAAAGGAATAATGAAAGCATATAAAAAAGGAACGGGTTCTACTCATGTGTAGAGTCCGTTCTTTTTTGTCGCGTGCTCCCATCACATCCAGGCATTATGGCAGAATATCAATGGACAGTACGTAGGAGGGATACTATGTTAGTCGGTCATATGAAGGAAATCGTGCGGCACCCTGTTAAATCATTTCGTGGGGAGAGCGTCCAAAAAACGAATGTCATGCAGTACGGGGTATATGGGGATCGCAGTCATGCGTTTTTGGATGAAACCAGGCCAGGTAAATTTTTGACCATCACTCAACACCAGAAAATGGTTCAATATCAAGCGCGATTTGTCGGGGAAGAGTCGATGGTTGCTTATCCCACAGTGGAAATTACCTCACCGGAAGGAAAGGTCATGGCTTGGGGTGATGAGGATTTACTTAGGGCCATGGAAAATGAATCGAAACGGAAGATATCCTTCATTGAATATTCACCTACCCATGTACCGTTGGGAGCGATAGAAGCGGAGCCTATTCTACTGGTGACGGATGCGTCCCTGAATGGATTACAAATGATATGGGGGAAAGACCATCTCGATCACCGACGGTTTCGGCCCAACTTCGTCATCTCATTAACCGATAAAATCCCATTCATTGAACAAACCTGGTTCGGAAAACGGATGAAAATAGGCCGGGATGTGGAAATCGAATTGAGAAGGCCCTGTGAAAGGTGCATGATCATCACGGTCAGTCCTGACGATGAAAAGCGGGACCCAACTTTGCAAAAAACGGTCCAAAAGAATTGTGATAACCATTTTGGCGTGTATGCCTCTGTCACTCGAACAGGGGAAATAGGGGTCGGAGATGAAGTATTCCTTCTAGACTGAAAAATAGGAACACTGCCTATTAATAATAAAAGGCAGTTTTATTTGGTTTTATCTCCCATTAACCTATTATAATGTTGGTAAAAACAGTAAAATAAAGGTGACTTATGCGGGGAGTTGTTTAGATGCGTCCTTATCCTACTTGGTTTACTTATGTGGTGAAAGTACTTTGGTTAGCGGGGTTATTTGTCCTGCTTGTTGGCAGTTATACCCTTGGATTGACCATTCAGAAGAAAGTCGAAGCCACTTTTATCATCGAGCCACTTTTCTGGTTCGATTGCATGGTACCCTTTGTATTTGGTCTATACGTGTCCCTGCTTTTCGTGAAGGGATGGACCTTCAAACTCCATATGCCTCTTTTTATCTGCGTCACCCTTCCATGTCTGATTCTATCCTTATACGTACCAATCGTGTACACCTTTCTTCCAAGCGCAGCCTATTTTCCCGACCCATATTGGCTGCTTACAAGAGATAGCTTCAGGATCATACCGGTCGTAGCTGGTTTGACACTATTCACCAGCCTATTTGGAGTGAAGCGTGGTTGAAAGTTTGATGAAGGATGCTTGGGTGCGTGGCGTGGTCGAATAAATAGATTGATTACGTGTAGTGCATGAAATAGCGCCCAAGCAATCATCGAATGGGAGAAGGCTATGCCATTAGCGATATTAAGGACGTAAAAGTAAAAGCGGTTAAAGAAGACGGAACCGAAGAAAATGTGGAAGAAATAGATGAAGGGAGAGTGAAAAAAGTTGAGTGAGGATCAATGCCCGAAATGTAACTCATACTCGATTAAGAAAGGGATACTTGGGACAGGGTTCAAATTTGTTCAAATGTTCTCCTATGACCACTTAAAGAATAAACCGTCCAAGATCACCTCTCATTATTGTTCGAATTGCGGATTCATCCTTGGTTCTTATGTGGGTAACCCGTCCAATTTAGAACCAAAGGGGGATAAGTGAAGCTGGATTGCTTATGTGCACGACGGAAACCGTCCATCTTGAAATTGGAAGCAGATACCGGCGCAGATCCGATATGGTGCCATCTCTGTGGATGTAACCTGGATTTAGATGAAGTCCCCATTTCAGATGAACTGAAAATGGGGCTATCAGATTGGGTGAGAGAGTATGGAGACTGGATAGATTGGGAAACGGATACCATGCTTCCAGACGGAATGACTCTTGAAAAAGAACATAATGAAAAGGGATTACGATTAACGGAAAAAATCAAAGAAGAGCTAGATGGAAACTATAGAATTATATTTTCGCCATCCAAAACGACCTGTATGGATACTCCCTGATCAACATGCTCCTTTAAGGGAGTATGGATTGACTGTTCTTTACTAAGAACAATTTGTCTGGCATCTTTACTGTTCCTTCTTGATAAGGTATGTTCCATTCGTACTTTTGAAAAGATAGTGGTGGGAGGAGATCATGGTGGATGAAGCAAGGATTTCGAAAGAGAAGATGAAGAATATGCTCGTATGGATTTTCGTGCTATGTCTGTTCGATGCTGTGGTAACCGACTTTGGCATCCAGGCAGGATACATAAGAGAACTGAACCCCCTAATGAAAGAAGTGTATCATTGGAATCGCTCCTTCTTCTACGGATGCAAACTGTTCCTTCCTTTGCTTCTCTTGTGGATCTATCCGCAGTTAAAACGTAGAAAAGTGGTGAATGGCGGAATCTTGCTTTGTTTGGTAGCGTATGCCGCCGTCACGGTATACCATTTCTTCTGGATGGTACTGGTGATGAAAGGCAGTTAGACTGATAAAAAGCCGGAATTGACCGATAAAAGCAATAAATGACCGATAAATACCAAGAATCGACCGATAAAAACAAAACAAACAAAAAAAACGAATAATTGCCCGTTAAGACAATTACTCGTTTTATGGAATGGTTTAATTGTTATTGTTATCGCTGCGAGCTTTTCCGCCCTTTTCACCGATTTCTTGGTAAAACTCTTTGTCATGATTCTTGGAGGTCGCTTCTCCGCCTTTTTCACCGATCTCTTGATAAAACTCTTTGTCGTGATTTTTTGAAGTTGCTTCTCCACCTTTGCGACCTGCTTCTTCCCGACTCATTTTGTTATTGTCAGCCATGTTAATCACTCCTATAAAAGTTTTTTGTGTTGCTTACAGTATCATATATATCCTAATCCACACTCTAGTAAACTAGTATTTTGAAAAAAATACATATTATATTGAAAGGAGAGTCGATTTTTTAAATAGAAACGTTTAAATGGCGCTCATTTGAGCGCCATTGTCATTTTTTAGATTAAAACTAATTGTATGCTAGTCCAGTTCGTATAAGTGAAAAAGATGACCAGTACATTCTTGGTCATGTTGATCAGAATCCGATTATTCCTGAACTCCATTTCCTTATTCTCTTGAAGAAAAAAAGGCAAGGTAATGCGATGTGGGAATCTTTCAAGGACCGTCAAGCCAATCCAGATGATCAGACCAAATAGTGGAAGGGCAAGTACGCTTTCCTTTGAACCCAAAATACTCACTTTCCCGAACGAATTAAATTGAAAGGGTATTTGACTTGGTAGAGAAGACCATTCCGTCATTATGTATACAACACTTGAAATAAGAAATAAGAGCGAAATGATATCTAATATCATTTCTATTAGCGTCCTTTTGCGTTTAACTACTAACCGCTGCTGTTTAATCTCCCTCATCTCCGTTTCAAAATAATAAACTTCCCGGCGTCTTACTTAAAAGTGGAATGTAGCGGACCACTCTCCTATTTTAGCACGGGGGAAGGGACGAAGTATGATGTAAACCTCCCAATCAAAAAAATAAAGGGACCATATGGCAACCTTGTTCAATTAAAAAAACAAAAAACCTTAGGAGAGGGGGCCTAAAAAGGCGGTCACCTAAGGAATCGTGAGCAGGTAAATACCTGACTCTTTTTCCATTATACTCCTTTTGAATCGGAAGATAAACACCCCTTCCTCTAGGTTACAATAAAAAATATATTTTCTGTATGTTCATCACTCCATTTATATCTGTTATGGTGCGAATGGATGGTATTTTTGATGCATGTAGCCTGTGGCCAAAAATATATGTCTCATGATACGTCTGCCATCTGAAATATTTTTTTATATGGGAGATGGATCGATATGCACGGGGAAACAAGATTACCAAGAGGCGGAAAAGAATTTATATTGTTTTTAGCCATCATTTCCATTCTTTCTGTCAACATTATCGCACCACTTATTATGGCATTTAAATTTGGATTCACGAAGGACGTGTATGTTGATACGTTAAAAGTGATTCCGTTTGTTTGGGTTTGTGTCATTATATTGGTACCATTTGTGGTAAATCCACTTGTTACTAAGCTTGTACAAAAGTTTGCTGGACCGACGGACGGCTTTAATGCACGGGTGCTGTTCACGATATTATTTAGCGTAACCATCTTGTCCGTTTTACTGACAGTTATCGGATCTTGGATTGGCATGGGGGAAATTAGCTGGAAGCCGATTCATACGTTCTTTTATGACTGGCCACGTAACTTCTTTATCGCATTCTGGGTTGAAACGTTGATCGCTCAACCAGTAGCCAGGTTTGCCATGAAGAAATTGCATGAAAGTCAAGCACGTAAAGCCGTAAATGCTTAAATCCGATACAGTACCACTCATATAAGCCGATTGATTTTATTTTAAAATCAGTTGGCTTTTTTGATGGGGTCTTTAGAAAAGGTATGGAGAACCCGTCCATCGAGCGTATAATAATAGAAGGTATTGTGTAGAGTACAAGCTATCCATACAGGGATTTTAAGAGGGATTGGGGGAGGCAGATCATCATGGAATTGTTGATTACCATGACGGAACGGCTCGGGATCATCGTGACGATTGCCTTTATCGTGACCCGTTTTCGTTTCTTTCGACAAATGTTGAATGAGGATCATTTTAACCGGAAACAACAGGTCAAAGCCATTTTGTTCTTTGGGGTGTTCGGCATCATTGGCACCTATACCGGACTGACATTGAGTCCCGAATCGCTTGAGTTCAACCGATGGGTCGGGTCTGTCGGGGAAGATGAGGCCATTGCCAACTCCCGCGTGATCGGCGTTGTACTTGCCGGTTTATTCGGGGGATGGCGCATCGGACTTGGTGCTGGGATCGTCGCGGGGATTCATCGTTTTGCATTGGGAGGATTCACGGCGCTTTCCTGTGGGGTCGCCACGATACTTGCCGGGCTGCTTGCGGGTCTTTTTTATAAGAAAAACAAACATGTTAAACTTTCCAAGGCTTTAATGATCGGGGCGTTCGCCGAAGCGATGCAGATGTTCATCATTCTTCTTCTGTCGAAACCGACCGAACAGGCCTTTTCCCTTGTCGGGCATATTGGTATTCCGATGATTATCGCCAATGGCCTAGGCAGTGCCTTGTTTCTATTAATCATCCGAAGTGTTCTGAATGAAGAGGAGAAGGCTGCTGCTTTGCAGGCACAGAAGTCATTGAGGATTGCAAGGCAAACCCTCGGGTACATGCGCCAGGGTATGAACGAAAAGTCGGCTGCCGCGGTATGCCGGATTTTGTTTGATGAAGTGAAGGCAAGTGCCATCGCGATTACCAATGAAACGAAGATCCTCGCCCATATCGGTTTGGGGGATGACCATCACTCGCCGGGACGCCCGCTCCAGACAGAAATCACACGCCAGGTGATCGAAGGTGGGGAACTGATCGTAGTGGGAAAACGGGATATTCATTGCCAGGTTTCCGATTGTCCGTTAGGCGCGGTCATCATTGGTCCTTTAAAGAAGGGAAATCAGACAGTCGGGACGTTAAAGTTATATTTTCGCCATGAAAAAGACATCAACAATGTGGATGTCGAGTTGATGTCAGGGTTGAGTATGCTCCTCAGCTATCAACTGGAAGTGTCACAGCTCGATGATGCACAGAAATTGGCGCAAGAAGCTGAGATTAGAGCCCTTCAGGCCCAAATCAATCCGCATTTCCTTTTCAATGCTTTAAATACGATCAACTCGTTAATAAGGATTGATCCTAACAAGGCAAGGAAAATGCTGCTTCACTTATCCCAGTATTTCAGAAAGAACCTAGCCAATACGACGGTGGAGTGGACGACCTTATCGGAGGAACTTTCACATCTTCAAGCGTATGCGCATATCGAAAAAATGCGGTTTGTCGATAAGCTGCACATTCATTATAAAGTGGGTGAAGATGTTCTCCATGCGAAGATCCCGCCGCTCATCCTCCAGCCATTAATCGAGAACAGCATCCATCATGGGTTTAAAAACAAAACGGAAAACTGTTCGATACATATTCTTCTTGAAAAAGAAACGGAAGCCTCGATTAGAATCGTCATAAGGGATAATGGGGCTGGTATCGAGCCAGGTCAGTTACAAAAGCTTGGCCAAGAAATCGTTGAATCCAAAAGCGGGACAGGCCTTGCCCTTTATAATGTGAACAAACGGCTCACGATGATGATGGGGCAGCAATCGGCCCTGAAGATCCGGAGTGAACCAGGAAAAGGCACGGAGATATCCTTTCGAATTCCAAAGTAAATGAAGAAAGTGGGGAAGAACATGAAAACGGTCATTCGGACACTTGTCATAGATGATGAGCGCTATAGCCGCGAGGAATTGATTCATCTGTTGAAGCAGTATCCCTCCATCGATATAATCGGCGAGGGTGAATCTGGGGAACAGGCCATCGTCTTGGCAATGCAGCTACAGCCTGATGTGATTTTTCTCGATGTGGAGATGCCGCTCATGAATGGGATGGAGGCAGCGAAGGCCCTCCAGGAATTGAAGAACGTCCCGAGAATCGTCTTTGCGACCGCCTATCCGCAGTTCGGTGTGGAAGCCTTTCGTGTGGATGCAGTGGATTATCTATTGAAACCGTATGATGACGATCAATTGGCAGAGACAATCAGCCGCCTTGAAAAACTATTCTTACAGAAAGAGGAGAATAGGCCGGTCAAAAGCGCCGGAAGACTGGCTGTCGAAGTGGAGGGGGAAATCCTCTATATTCATCCCCATGACATCCTGTACATTTCACGGGAAGAAAAGGTATCGAAGATCGTCACGGTCGACCATGAATATGAAGTGAAAACGACGATGAAGGAATTAGAAGAACGGTTACATGAATTCCCGTTTTTCAGAATTCATAAAAGTTATCTGGTGCATTTGAATTATGTATTGCGTCTCACCCCTTGGTTCAATGGAGCGTACCAGCTTGAATTGAAAGGACGGGATGAAATGCTGTCCGTCAGCCGGACGTATGCCAAAGCTTTTCGAGCGGCCTTGGAGTTATGATAGGGTAGGAAGAATCTGATATGAATCCAAGCGAGACTCTCAGATTCTTTCTCGTATACATGTGACAAAATTTTGAACATTTTACATGTTAATTCGACATATGAACCTCTTACCCTCCGAATTCGACATGATAATAAGAATTCACTCTTTTCTGTCAATTCATCATTTATACTATATGTAAGCGATTCCAAGGAGGGCATAGACAGATGTATACATTTTTAGGTGGAGTCATTCTATTACTAATCGGATATTTTACATATGGAAAATTCATAGAGAAACTGTTTGGTGTCAAAGCGGACCGACCGACACCGGCATATGCGAATCAGGACGGCGTCGATTACTTGCCGATGAGCACGAGTAAGAATTCTTTGATCCAATTATTGAACATCGCAGGGGTCGGACCCATTTTCGGTCCAATCATGGGAGCTTTATATGGACCTGTTGCGTTTATCTGGATCGTGCTTGGTTGTATCTTTGCAGGGGCGGTTCATGATTACCTAACTGGCATGATTTCAATCCGGAACCGTGGAGCGCATTTACCGGAACTTGCGGGTAAATTCCTCGGCAGAGTGATGAAGCATGTTGTCAATGCATTCGCCATCCTGTTATTAATTTTGGTGGGTACGGTGTTTGTCACGTCCCCAGCATCCTTGCTTCATAACTTGATGAATGGCACGGTGAGCCTGACGCTCATCACGGTAGCCATTTTCCTATATTATATTCTGGCGACACTTCTGCCCATCGATAAAATCATCGGACGCTTTTATCCGATATTCGGGGCTTTATTATTAATCAGTTCCGTCGGGGTGGGTGGAGCCTTGATCATCCAACAAGCGCCGATACCGGAACTAACGTTATCCAATCTACATCCGGATAACCTGCCGATTTTCCCGTTATTGTTCCTAACGATTTCATGTGGGGCACTATCAGGCTTCCATGCCACACAATCACCGATCATTTCACGTACGACTCAAAATGAAAAACAAGGCCGGAAAATCTTCTATGGAATGATGATTGCAGAAGGAATCATCGCCATGATCTGGGCCGCGGCTGCCATGAGCTTATTCGATGGACCAGTCGGATTGAACGAACTACTTGCAACAGGTGGAACGGGATTAATCGTAAGTGAAGCGGCAAAAGTAACACTTGGAGCGTTATTCGGCACCATCGCCGTACTTGGAGTCATCGTCTTGCCAATCACGTCGGGAGATACGGCTTTCCGAAGTGCACGGATGATCATTGCCGATTATGTGAAGTTTCCGCAATTGAAAATGAGCAGCCGCTTAGTCATCGCGGTTCCGCTGTTCGTCATTTCCATTGCCTTAACGCAAATCGACTTCAACATCCTATGGCGCTACTTCTCATGGGCCAACCAAGCAACAGCCGTCATCGCCCTATTCGTAGGAGCCATGTACCTGTACATCGCGAAGAAGAATTACTGGGTGTCCTTACTGCCAGGAACCTTCATGCTATATACGGTGTTGGTCTATATCCTGAACGCCCAAATCGGATTCCGATTATCGATGGATACCTCCTACATCATCGGAGCCATCGTCAGCGTCATTTTGGTCATCACCTTCTTCGTCGCAGCGAAAAAACAACGAGCAGCCAACATCCCGCTCGAAGAAGATCTTTCGTATTATAAGAAAACTGCTTAAAGAAAAAACGCCATTTTGGCGTTTTTTTTATATTCAGGTAAGATTTTCGAGAAAGAATAGATTGACAAAAATATTTATTTATGCTATAATTTACAGTTAAAATTTTTGTGTGTATAATGAGGTTCTCCTGGCCAGGGGAATCTTATTTTTGTTATACGGGGGATGAATGTATGAAGAAGAACGAATCAAGTATGACTTCCTTACTATCAGCCTTTGGTCGGGCTTACCATAGTCAATACGACACACCCAAAATTTTTGATGATTTTATTGTAAAAGATTTAATTAGCCAAAAAGAATTTGCGGATATTCAAGAGAACATGATTAAAGGCATTCCATTCTTTAATGATAGCATAGCGAAGAAATTTCAAGATGATCCAGATGAAATTTTAAAATGGATTACACAAGTTCAACTTTCTCCAACTCCTTTAGCACGTGCTGCCTATTGCGAAAATGTAGTACTCCATGAAATCGTGCTGGGCGTTCAACAGTATGTCATCTTAGGAGCGGGATTAGATACCTTTTGTTTCCGACACCCGGAATTAAACGAAAGCATCGATATATTTGAAGTGGATTATCCAGCTACACAAGACTTTAAAAAGATCAGGCTAGAAAATGCAAATTATCCAATCCCGGATACCCTTCATTTTGTTCCAATGGATTTCACCCGACCATTTGCCATTCAAGATCTTATTGGAAAAGGTTTCATGCCTAACAAAAAAACCTTTCTTAGTCTTTTAGGTGTTTCATATTATTTAACAAAAGAAGAACATGCCAATTTGATTAATGAATGGTTTGCCAATCTACCTTCAGGGAGTTCGATCGTATTTGATTATGCAGATGACAACCTTTTTGAAGAAAAAGGGCTGTCCAATCGAGTGCAAAATATGGTTCAAATGGCATCAGCTAGTGGCGAGCCCATGAAATCATGTTTTACTTATGAAGAAATGGAGAAAATTTTAGAAAACTCAGGTTTACTCATTTATGAACATTTATCACCTGTTGCCATTCAAAATAAATTCTTTGGTGATCGAACAGATTATTTGTCTGCATTCGAAACCATTCATTACATCCATGCTGTGAAAAAATAATATGTCGCAAGAACTAGAACCTCCCAATCTCTCTATGATGGGGGGTTCTAAGCATTTATATCTGATATTCCTTTGAACATTCCTTTTTTTGAATGTCATAATCTTCTGCGGTTCCTGATGGTATTTACTTTTACCCAAGGAAGTTTTGAATTTGATGGATGGTCAAAATCGTGGTAAACAAGCACCCGAAGGAAGTTAAGACTATGATTTTTCTATTGTTTTGCTTTTCTTCAGGTTTAATGAATTCATGAATTTGTACAATCCATAACGCCATAGTGACAAGGGCAAGAATTCCGATGGACAAAACACTCACCTCCTAAAGACTGTTCATACGTATGTTTATCTTTAGTCTAAAATTCATTTCACCGTGTGACCCAACTATTTGGTGACTAAAATTCCAATTAACGTGTATTTATTTTAATTTAACATAAATATCCATTTACTGCTAAGCCTATTTAAATCAATCTTTTCCTTGAACCTAGCCTTAAAAATTGTTTAGCGAATTAAAAACTATTCTCTTTCATTTGGATAAAGTTTACAATCGTTATAACGATGAATGGCAAGTGAATGGGGATGGGGGAATGATGATGAAACAAGTTTTCTACATAGGGGCAATACTAGGAACGGTCCTTCTAATGGGATGTAGTGCAAATGAGGAAGCGAATCAGACAAAAAGTGAAGAGGCGTCTAAAGTGTTAGCGGGTGAACAGACTATAGAGGGTGCACCTTTATCCAATCCTCCAGTCGATGTTGTAGAAACAACGGGTCCCCTGCAATTGACGAAGGAACAAAAGGAAGACTACCACAAGCAGTATGAGAAAATTGTTCATCAGGCGAACGAGACCAAAATAGGGATCAATCTGGGCGTTCCTTCGATTGAAGAGTTTGAGCCCCAAGATTGGGCGGAGCCAGAAGACTATGAACAGAGAATCCAAGAACATATGGATTTCTTCTTGGCAAGTGAACGGGAGGCATTAAGTAATCTACCTTCACAAACTAGTGAAGTCGTTATGGGTTCGAATGGAGAAAGGAAAAAAACGGCCCACCTTTATGTTAGCGATAAGATCTTTTCAGTAGAAGTTTCTGGGGAATTTACAACGCAATATAATGAAACTCGAAAAGGCCAGATGTTTTCAAAGGTAGATCAGATCACATCACACCTGGCCAGTTCTTCTAATGGAGAATGGAAGCAAACCTTCTCGGAGGCCAAACTTGTGGATAATGGCCGTACATATAGCCTTTTGATTGAAGGGGTGTATACTTTACATCATATAGCAACAAAGAAAGCCTTCACGATCGAATTTAGTTGTGATGAATTCGGCGCTATTCTTTGACTCAAGCATTTTCTTACACGACACCAAGCTTATAAAAGAAGGGATCAACACTCATGAGTATCGTACAATTTTCGAAATTCGAGCAATACAAGGATCTGCTGTATAGCTTGCCGGCCTCGTATACAGTGGACATGATCCGAAACGAGCAATTTCTGCTTGATCGGGATGAGAAGAAAAACCTCGAAATCTATTATGCTCCTTTTGAATATGTGAATGAACATGCCAAGGTCGTGATAGCCGGAATCACACCAGGATTACATCAGATGAAGAAATCCTTTTCAACCGTCATTGAAGTCAAGGATTACATAGAAAGTGAGGAAGAAATCCTCCACGAAGTAAAGAAACAATCCAGCTTTGAAGGGCCGATGCGAAAGAACCTCGTCAAGATGCTGGATGAGCTGGGTTTACATGAATACTTGGGGCTATCCTCCACGATCGAGCTTTTCGCCGAGGCCAATTCCTTGGTCCATACAGGATCCGTCCTGAACTATCCGGTGTTTTATAAGGGAAAAAACTACAGCGGGACGACGCCGGACATCTTAAAGACGGAGCTCCTAAGGAAGCATATCATGGAAGGGTTTGCGACCGAAATCAGCAACATGGACCAGCCCCTCATCATTCCGCTAGGCATCAACGTCTCCAAGGTACTCACCTACTTGGCGGAACAGAATCACCTCGATGCTAGCAATCTGCTACTAGGATTCCCGCATCCTTCCGGGGGCAATGGACATAGGCATAGGCAATTCGCGGAAAACAAAGAACAGATGCAAGAGATGATCCGGGATTACTTCTCGAATCATCCAATCCAGTGAAGCTGTAAGTTTGTGATTGTTCCGTGATCAATGGAATGAGAGATTCAAGGGCAGCCAGAGAATTTGTAGAATCATGATAAAAGCCACCTGAGGAGGGAGTCCCTTCAAACAGGCGGCTTTTGTTGGTTTGCATTTTACGCAGATACATTAAAAATGTGAGGAGTTCGATGTCGCGATGGCCCTACTAATTTTGGCTGCCGTGTCTAATAGCAATGGAAGAAATTCTTCTTGGAGAACTTCTTCACTGATTCTTCCAGCATGTGCGGAACAATTGATGGCGGCAATGACCTGTCCTTCAGAATTTTTTATGGGAACAGCGATGGATCGGAGTCCTTCTTCGAATTGCTGATCAACCCCTCCCCAACCCATTTCACGGACTTCATCCAAGGTGCTCAGTAATTGTTGCTTGTCCGCAATCGTTTTTTCTGTAAACGACTGAAGCGTAATTTGATCCAACTGTTTCTCTAGTTCATCTTTCTGAAGATTAGCTAGAAGCACGTGTCCCATGGACGTCGCATAAGCAGGGAGGCGGGATCCGACATCCAGATTAATCGACATGATTCTTTTCGTAGGAACACGGGCAACATAGATGATTTCCGTGCCGTCCAAGACAGAAATGGAACTGGACTCACCTATTTGGGCAACAAATTCCCGCATGATGGGATAGGCCATATTCCAAATGTTCTTCGAAGAAATATAGGCATAGCCTAATGTCAGGGTTCGGGCGGTTAATGAAAAGGATCCATTTTTCGACTCTGCAAACCCTAGGTGAACCAAAGTAAGTAAGATCCTGCGCACAGTCGGTCTGCTTAAACCGGTTATTTTCGCCGCTTCACTTATGGTCAGTGTCGGAGTTTCCTGTGAAAATGCCTGAATAACAAGCAGCCCACGTTCTAGGGATTGGATATAGTCGCCACTTTTTATATTTTCTGAATATTCAGTTGACATAAATGATACCCCCTGTGTAAAATAAAGTTGTACGAATAGAAAATTTATGTACGGTTATCGTACAATTTGTTCATTCATTTTGCAAGTCCTCCAAGAAAAGATTACCTATACGATTCACTTGCAAATGTATGCGGTTACAAAGTGTAAATATAGTTGGCCATTTAAAATCTGAGGGGGAAACAATGATGTCAGAAACAATTGTACAAAATAAGCGTGTATTAGAAGCGTATGAAAGCTTTGCTAAGCATCTGAAGAATTTTTTAGATGAACAACAATTTAATCATGAAGAGTATACGAATTTCGTGAATTGGGCAGATCGTCTGGGTAAAAGTGGAGAAATCCCGCTATTCCTGGATGACTTCATCGAGACCTATGTATTGGAAGCTAAATATAAGGGGTTGCCTGGTACAGAGCCTTCCCTTCTTGGACCTTACTTTGTGGAAGGGTCGCCGTTACTTGAAAAGCAACCGTTCATTATACCGGAAAGACCGGATGAAGCCGGAGATAAGTTAGTGTTTTATGGAAATGCAAGTTCCGTTAACGGGCAACCATTGGCCAATACAAAAGTGGAGTGGTGGCAGGATGACAGCGACGGCCTATACTCGAACTTTGATTCAAAAGCACCTGACTTTAACTTAAGAGGTCATTTCTATACAGACGAGAACGGAGACTTCGAGGTGCATGCGAGAGTTCCTATTCCTTACCAAATCCCTACGAGTGGTCCAACAGGTGAATTTGTAAGAGCGGCTGGGTACCATGCATACCGTCCTGCCCACATCCATATGAAACTCGAGCATGAAGGTCATGAAACACTGATCACTCAAGTCTTTTTTGAAGGGGATGAGTGGTTAGAAACGGATGTAGCCAAAGGCGTTCGAACTTCCTTGTTAACGAAGCTTGAACAAGTGGGGGACCATAAAGAGGCATCCTTGAATTTTGTATTGAGAACCCTCTAATACTTGATGAATCGAATTCCTAGGCTGTCGAGAGCATTTCGGCAGCCTTTATTTCATAACTCTAAAGATTCCTTCCATACGTATAACGGATAAAGGTGAGGTGCCAATACATGAACTCTTATAAAAAAATGATCAACGGGAACGAAATCCAAGTGGTGGATTACCCGGGAGAAAAAGGTCCGATTATCGCGATTCATGGACTAACAGGTACACATAAAAACATGCACCATTACGCGGATGCCTATAAAGGGGAATACAGATTCATTTCGGTCGACCTGCGGGGACGGGGAAATAGTGCGGATACAGATCCCGAGCCTTCCATCTTTCATCATGCCGAAGATATCCTGGCATTAATAGAAGAAATGAATATCGAAAACCCTATCCTCTTGGGTCACTCCATGGGAGCCTTTATATCGGCCATTGTGGCCAGTAAATTAAATACAGTAAAAGCCGTCATTCTACTGGATGGTGCTGCTACAATGTCCGAACACCAGAGAAGGATCGTTCAGCCTTCGTTGGGACGATTGAGTAAAGAATACGAATCTCAAGAACATTATGTTGAAGAAATCAAATGGCTTTACGGAAATCTAGGAATCACGTGGACAGTAATACTGGAGGATGCCGTCGAGTATGAAGTGGCTCCTGTAGATGACCATTGGGAGAATAAATCAACCGAATCAAAAATCCTCGCTGACTTTGAAAGCTTTTATACCTTTAGTCCAAAAGAGATCTGTTCACAGATTCAATGCCCCGTATTGCTTGTGTATGCTGAGGGCGACATCGGGTCCATGCCCCCGTTATTCCTTCTGTCCGACTATGAGGAAACGCAGAAGTATACGGAACGAATCGAAACGGTCGTTTCGGACTGCAATCACTACACCATGGTCTTTGAAAAGCGTGATGACATCAATCAAGATATTCTATCCTTTTTGAAAAGGGTCGAACAAACACCATTTACGTTTTTGAAGCAGTAGAGAAGTGAGGAGACCTACATCCTGAAAACCATCAAACTATAAAAATGGCAATCTACATAAGAAAGGAGAATGATAAATGAGTAAAGGGTTGGATTATTTTAAGGAAGTTTATGATGAAGTACCGGGCTGGGTGCAAAAAATGCATGATTACAGTCCGGTTGTCTTAGACCACTATACGGGGTTGCGCGGTGAAATTATGCAGGATGGCGCATTATCACGTAAAGAGAAGGATGTACTCGTGGCCAGCATGAACGCAGCAAGACTATATCCACGTAGCATGGTGTATCACACCAAGGGCGCCATGGATTATGGTTCAACGATTCCGGAACTAGTCGAATACCTACTAGTTTCCTATTTATATAAGGGGCTTCCGTCACTTAAAGTGTCGCTTGAGTCTTTGGCATATGCCCTGGAATTATCGGGTACACCAGTTGAACAGCCAGCAAATGATCCTGAAACGATTGAAGACGTGATTTCTACGATGATTGCCTGGATGGGAGAGCTGGATACACGTTTTCTAGTAGATACATGGAACGTCATTCAAACGAATGAAGCCAAGAGGATCGAGGAGAAAATCATTAGTGAGGGAACCGTGTCTTCTAGATTGAAGCACCTGAACATGGTGGGCAATTACATTACCGAATTGAGGGGTGAGGAGGCGATTGCCTGGATAGAAAGAGCAAGACAGGCCGGAGCTTCAGAGGCGGACCTAGCTGATGTGGGATACATATGCATTCTGACGGCCGGCATTCCATCCTGGTTTGAAATCAGCGATTCCCTGAACCGGGTGGGGGAGGGACGGACATGACGAAGGTGACACAAGATCTACAAGAAGCCTTATCATGCGTCAAAAGCGGTCAAACGATTTTGGTGGGCGGCTTTGGATTAGTGGGTGCACCACTTACGCTAATTGAAGGATTGACTAAAAAAGACGTGAAGGATTTGACGATTGTCAGTAATAATCTCGGGGAAGCAGGTAAGGGTTTGGGAATCCTGCTCAACCAAAACAAAATCAAAAAGGGGATTGGCTCTTATTTTACAAGCAACCGTGATGTGGGTGCCAAATATCAAAGAGGGGAAATTGAACTGGAAATACTGCCGCAAGGGACATTGGCAGAATCCTTGCGTGCGGGTGGGGCGGGCCTCGGCGGGTATTACACGACCACAGGCGTCGGCACCGAGCTTGCAATCGGAAAAGAAGAGCGCAATATTGATGGCGTGAATTATATTCTGGAAAAAGCGATCCGCGCGGATGTTGCCATTATCCGGGCGCATAAAGCTGATACCCTAGGGAATCTCGTTTACTACAAAACGGCTCGTAATTTCAACCCATTGATGGCAACCGCTGCGAAACGAGTCATTGTGGAAGTGGATGAGATCGTCGAATCTGGTGAATTGGATCCAGAGGAAATCGTCACACCCCATCTTTATATCGATACCATTATCCAAGCACAGCAAATCTTGACAAAGGTAGGGGTAGTGAGCAAATGAATAAACAAATGAGCAAACATGAGGTGCAGCATCTGATTGCGAAGCGTGTGGCCAAAGAATTGCACGGTCCTTGTACCGTCAATTTAGGAATCGGCATCCCCACACTAGTAGCCGAATATCTCGAGGATGAGAACGTATTCCTGCACACCGAGAATGGCATGTTGGGTGTAACGGATGTTGAAGAGGAAGATATCGATCCGAACCTTGTCAATGCAGGCAAACTACCAGTCGGTGAAGCGGTGGGGACCTCCTTCTTCGATAGTTCCGATTCATTCGCGATGATCCGCGGCGGTCATGTCGATGTGGCGATACTTGGTGCCTTACAGGTTGCACAATCAGGAATCATTGCGAATTGGGCAGTTCCAGGTAAGAATATCTTGGGGGTAGGCGGTGCCATGGATCTATTGGTAGGTGCGAAAAAAGTCATTATAACGATGAGCCATACTTCGAAAGACGGCCAAAGCAAAATTCTGAAAGCATGCACCTACCCGATTACATCGACCAGAAGCGTGGATATGATCGTGACAGAGTTAGCGGTATTCGAAGTGGTCGATCAACAATTGAAGCTGGTTGAACTGATGCCAGGTGTGACGCTTGCAGAAGTGAAGGAAAAAACAGAAGCCGATTTTATTGTGTAAAAAGGTGAGAGTGAGGTAACTATGAAAATACGTTCAGTAGATATATATATACTAGATTTACCGACAATCCGTCCGCATCAATTGGCGATGCATACCATTGTTGAACAGACCCTTGTTGTGGCCTGCCTAACGGATGAAGCGGGAAATGAAGGATGGTCGGAAGTCGCGACGATAGGCGGCGCTTCATACGGGGAATCCACGCCGGAAGCCATTAAAGTCAATATTGACCGATATATATCCCCTTTGATCATCGGTAAGGAACCCGTACACTTTGACAAAATCATGTATGGCATCTCGAAACACGTAAGGGGCAACTACTTCGCCAAATCCTTGATAGAGGCGGCGATGGTCGATTTAACAGCTAGAAGCAAAGAGGTGCCTGCCTTTGAGTTATTTGGCGGCCAGATTCATAAATCGCTGCCAGTCGCCTGGACTTTGGCGAGCGGTGATACGGATAGAGATATTGAAGAAGCGAAGGAACTCTTACACCAGAAACGTCATAATATCTTCAAATTGAAAATCGGTAAAGGCGATCCGATTAAAAACGTTGAACATGTATTGGAGATTAAAAAAGCCGTCGGGGACGAAGCGCGCCTTACTGTAGATGTGAATCAGGCGTGGGATGAAGATACGGCGAATGCCTGCATTGCACGTTTAGAAGACGGTGGCATTTCCATGATCGAACAGCCACTCCCAACATGGAACAACGAAGGAATGGCACGCTTGACGAGCCGATTCAAGGTGCCAATCATGGCGGATGAATCGGCGAACTCCATACAAGATTGCTTCCAAATCGCGAAACACAGAGCAGGCAATTCCATCGCCCTGAAAGTGTGCAAAGCGGGCGGAATGACTCAAACGAAAAAAGTGGCAGCCATTGCCGAAGCGGCTGGAATCGGCTTATACGGGGGGACGATGATCGAATCCAGCTTAGGGACGGCCATCTGTGCACAATTATATTCAACGATACCGGAAATGAAATTCGGCACGGAATTATTTGGCCCATTATTGTTCAAAGATACGATCACTGTGAATGACATCCAATATGAAAACTTTGAAATCATCATTCCAGATGGAGTTGGATTCGGGGTGGAAATCGATAAAGAGAAAGTACAGCACTATTCGAGAGAAATTTGATAGATAAATGTGACTTTGACTGAGGCCCACCTTGATGAAGGGGGGGCCTTATTTTTGACTAAACAATTCATAGTTGTAGGAAAATGCCGATTGTATAGATGGATGGTCATATTTTTAGAGGGGCTATTGCTTTTGAATAAAGGGAAAACTGGCAACCATGGAGAAAGTAAAACAGGACGTATCGATATCGACGCGTTAAGGTAAACGAAAACTCGCAGAGAAAGGGATCCTTCCTATGAAGAAACTTTGGTATGGCGGCACAATTTACACAATGGAGAAAGAACATGAAACGGTAGAGGCCGTCCTTGTCGAGGGTGACAACATACTCGCTACGGGATCATTCGATGAACTGAGCGTCAAGGCAGACGAATTAGTGGACTTGAAAGGGGCCGTCATGTATCCGGGGTTCGTTGACAGCCATCTTCATATGCTTTTCCAAGGCGAAAAGTTAATTCGTCTCGATTTAACGAAAGCCCATTCAGCAACCGAGATGCTGGAGATGGTGAGCGAGGCAGCCAAGACAGCCCCAAGCGATAGCTGGTTATACGGGGAAGGCTGGAATGAAAATAACTTCGCCGACCAGCGCATTCCGACAATCGGGGAACTGGATGCGATTCGAAGTGAACCAATCCTGTTGACGCGGGTTTGCCATCACGTCGTGTTGGGCAATTCAGCGGCCCTTGCAGCAGGCGGCATCACGTCAGACAGCCAACCTCCAGCAGGCGGGGAAATCGGTAGAGATGCGGATGGCAGGTTGAATGGCCTGTTGTTCGACCAAGCGATGAACCCTGTGACGGAAGCTGTTCCAAAAGAAGGGGAAGCGTACATCGATTCATTGACAAACACATTGAACCTTGCTGTGGATAACATGCTTTCTTACGGCCTGACGGGTGGGCATACAGAGGAAATGAACTATTTCGGTGACTTCCGGAACCCACTCACGGCGTTTCACCGCGTCGTCGGCAAGAAGAAGCATTTCCGCGTGAATATATTGCGGCATAACGCCGTTTTTGAAAAAATGATCGAAGCGAATGCAGAGTTTGACGAGCCCTATGTAGAACCGGGCGCGATGAAGATCTTTGCTGATGGGGCACTTGGCGGTTCGACGGCGGCCCTATCCCAGCCATATGCCGACCAACCGAATAACAACGGACTCTTCATCCAAACCGATGAAGAGTTGGAGACGTTGGTGAAATTGGCACGCAAGCATAACGAAGTCGTGGCCGTCCATATGATTGGGGACGCGGCGACGGAACAAGTCCTTCGGGTCATTGAAAAATATCCGGCACCAAGCGGCAAGCGGGACCGCTTCATCCACTGCTGTATATTGCGAGAGGACCTCGTCGAAAGAATGGGCAACCTACCGCTTGTCGTGGACATCCAACCGGCATTCGTCCCATCCGACTTCCCGTGGGTCATCGACCGCCTCGGGGAAGAGCGTCTTTCCTTAGCCTATCCATGGAAAACGTTGCTGGACCGGGGCATCATGTGTGCAGCGGGAACGGATGCACCAGTAGAGGACATCGATCCACTCGTAACCATCTATGCAGCAGTCGAACGAAAAAAACCAGGCGCCGAGCATGATGGCTACATACCTGAACAAAAACTATCCCGTTTCGAAGCCATTCAACTGTACACGATCGGCAGTAGCCAGGCGATCAACAAAGAGCATGAGCGTGGCTACATCAAACCAGGCTACGTCGCAGACTTCACGATATTCGACCGTGACCTATTCAATGGAACGACAGACGAGATGCTCACGGCCAAAGCCCTGAAAACGGTCGTGGCGGGAAGGGTCGTATTCGAAAGGGGAAAATGAGACAAGAGGGAGATGCTTCGATTATGGAGCATCTTCTTTTTACAAGATTGCGAGTGATTTTCAAAACTTATAATTATTGTTTTACAATAATCCTTTATTGTTTTATAATAAAAAGGAAATAAATGTAAAGTGATAAAGGAGGGCTATATCTAATGAGTCTTTTTACCAAGTCTGTTTTGAAATTCTTATCAATTATGTCTCTGATTGCTCAATTTTTATGTGCGTTTGCCGGATTAATGCTACTATTTGGGACTGGAGCTGTATTGTTAGTTCCGAATGGGGTTAAAAAACAATTACTACAGTATGTAGATGTTAACTCAAACTTAAACACAAACCCATCAGTATGGTTTTTAGTACTTTCTTGCTTAGTGGCGCTAGCAATCATTGCTTGTTTGTTTATCATTATGTATGCGCTACGTAAAATGATCGGTAATATTTATATACAAGACTTCTTTGTTTACCAAAATCTTACGTGCCTCAAACAAATCCTAATCGCAATCACAAGCTTCACTATTTTGCAGTTCATCAGTCAGGTGTTCTTTGCAAAACTACACGCTTACAATGTCAGTAATGTTTTTTCAAATTCCAGTCCAGGTTTACTAGGAAACATTCTTCTATTAGCTATCGTATATACGCTTTATGTGGTTTTTAAATACGGAATATCCTTGCAAGACGATTCTAACAACGTGATTTAAGTGGGAGCTCCTCATGATAAAAATTAATCTAGATCGAGTCATGCTAGAAAGAAAAATTTCTTCAAAAGTATTAGCGGAAAAAGTTGGAATTACCCAAGCTAACTTATCCATACTAAAAACAGGTAAAGCGCGTGGTATTCGCTTTGACACATTAGAAAAAATCTGCCAGACATTACAGTGTCAACCTGGTGACATACTCGAATATGAAGAAAAAACTGGCATATAACAATGGTTATATGCCAGTTTACAACTATTCATTAATATGGACTGAAAGTTGAACACAAGATAAATAACACTCTTCAACTAACCTGCTCGACAGTTCAAAAAGGGTTTTTTTAACTATTCAAATCCTTGATTTCATTACTATTTTCATTTTCTCTCTTTATACTGAAAAAAGAGAAAAAACATTCAAATCATTGGTGCATAGGGTTTTGAATGGAAAAGGGTCGATGAAGATGACGCAACTAAAAGATGTACAGCCGATGGACGTAACAGCGCTATTGTTCAGAACGTAATTACATCCTGTTTGTTGTAGGCTGCGACCAGCCTGACCGGGGATTTTTCCAGCTACCCACAACAATAGGTCCTAGCTTTAAAAGGCTAAAAATAACATTCTGCGCGTCAAAAAAGGCAGAACGCAAAAAAGAATCCGCGACATTTATATCGCGAATTGCTCCGGGTAGGTTTATGAACATGACATTACGTCCACAGTACCTGTTTATTCCCGTCTCGTAAAGGAGACAGCCCGGATTACCCCTACCAGAAGGGAAGGGGATTTTCCCCAAACGAGAACAGAGAGTCCAATACATGCAGAATACTGCGTATTTATTACATGTCTAATTCGGTTCTCTTTTATGCGGTATCCTATCGGTTATGAAATGCCAGCCTTCATCAACATACCATCCAGTGTTTTATCCATACTTCTCTCCAACCATTTTGCTGTTTCAATAAGCCCCTCGAGATCTGTTCCTGTTTCAACGTTCATTCCTTTAAACATGTTGACCATATCTTCTGTACATACGTTGCCTACTGCTTTAGGTGCAAACGGACATCCGCCTAACCCGCCTATGGATGAATCAAAGCGGGTGACACCAGCTTGATAACCAGCAAGGATATTAGCTATCCCTAGCCCGCGTGTGTTATGAAAGTGAAGTCCTAGTGTCAAATTATTTCCAAATTCTTGTTTAAATGCTGTTGTAATTTTTTGTACTTGCAGGGGATTGGCCATTCCAGTAGTGTCTGCGAGTGTAATTTCTGTGCAGCCTGCTTTTAGGAAAGATTCTGCGACATTCAGCACTCTAGAGAGTGGAACTTCTCCTTCAAACGGACATCCGAATGAAGTTCCTATTACTCCCGCGACGCCTTTTAATGCTGAACCTTCCTCAATAACCTTTGTAAGTTCCTGCACAGCTTGTTCAACAGTTCTTTTGGCGTTTCGCAGATTAAAAGAGTCACTAGTAGTGGTAACCACATGAAGGAAATCAACATCTGTCTGTAGCGCACGTTCAAGTCCTGAACGGCTTAAGACAAGACCGCCATACCTTACATCGGCTCGTTTTGGAACAAGGCGGAGTACTTCTTCGGCGTCTGCCATTTGGGGTACGACTTTCTTGTTTACGAATGAAGCGACTTCGATGATGCGTATACCAGAGTCGACTAGTTTGTTAATAAGTTCAACCTTCGTTTCTGTGGAGACGAGCTTTGGTTCGTTCTGTAGCCCGTCACGTGGTCCGACTTCACAAATTTCAATCATGAGTATCCTCCTTCAAAACATGTATTTTCTTGATTTCTTCTAGATGGGCAAGTACTTGGTCCCGTCCTTGATAGATATGTTCTGTCATCGCAACACGTGAACGCTCTGAATCTTGATTTTGGATGGCTGTGATTATCGTTTTGTGCACTTCCAAAGAACGCTTCAGTTCGAAAGCATCGTACCAATAGAATGAACGGAACACTAGTGGGACGACGACTACCTTTGAGAGATGAAAGTAGATGTGCGGATTGTTACATGCTGAAATGATCGCTTCATGAAACTGTTGGTTAAAGTTAACGACCTCTTTAATCGAATTGAGATCTGCCTCTTTATAACGATCGATGGCTTTTTCGTACCTATCATTTGCTTCTTTCATCTTTTTTAAATTTTCATTTGTACGATGAAGGGCTGCCTGACTTGCCGTATAACCTTCTAATAGTGCACGAAGGTCATAGATTTGCTGAATATCTTTATGAGTAAAGTGACGGACACTTACACCTCTTTTTAATGGGGTAACGAGACCTTCTGATTCCAGTTGTTTGATTGCTTCTCTAATAGGGGTACGACTCAGTTTTAATTCTTTAGCAAGAGATTCCTCTCCTAGCCTCATTCCGGGCTCGAATTTTCCGTTTATGATGGCATCTTTTATATAGTTATAGGCATCCATAAACCTCACTCCTTGAATCTATTGTATACACAATAAATATAATTTCAATAATTTTCCTAATAATAAAAATAACAAATATAGTTAAAACAAGGTTTTGTAATTTTTTTCAATAAATTTACAATTATTCATTGACCTTTTGTATACAAAGAGTTAAGTTGTATAAATATTAAGAAAATTTAGACTGTTTAAAAATGAACGGGGGGATATAATGTCCGAACAACTTCCATTAGATAACATTCGAGTGATTGAGTTAGGAACCCTCTTAGCAGGGCCCTTCTCCGGAAGACTACTGGCAGACTTTGGAGCTGAAGTTATTAAAGTGGAGCCGCCTGATAAGTCAGATCCGATGAGGAACTGGGGACAGTCCAAAGATGGTGTGGGATTATGGTGGCCGATTCAGTCACGAAACAAAAAGTCCATCACCCTGAACTTAAGAGTAGAAGAAGGTCAGAATATTTTAAAAGAGATGGTGAAAGAAGCTGATGTCATCATTGAGAACTTTCGTCCAGGAACGTTGGAAAAATGGGGCCTTTCCTATGAGACCTTATCAGAAATTAATCCGAAGCTGATCATGGTTCGTACGTCTGGTTATGGACAAACGGGACCGTATAAACACCGTGCAGGATTCGGAAGTGTCGGGGAAGCGATGGGAGGATTGCGGAATGTAACTGGATTCCCAGATCGTCCTCCGTCAAGAATTGGGATTTCTATTGGCGATACTCTTTCAGCTCTCTTTTCAACGATCGGCTGTTTGATAGCACTGCATGAAAGAGAGCGGTCAGGGGTGGGGCAGGTGGTTGACACGGCACTTTATGAATCCGTTTTCTCGGTTATGGAGAGCCTGATTCCCGACTATCTGTTTGCAGGATATATTCGAGAGCGCATGGGTAACATTCTTCCTGGTGTCGCACCTTCAAACATCTATTTTACGAAGGACAAGACGTATATTGTAATCGGGGCGAATGCAGACGGTGTGTTCCGCCGTCTGTGTGAAGCAATGGGGCAGCCTTACCTTGCTGATGACCCAAGATTCGCCACACATCACGCGAGAGGCGAGAACATGAAAGTGCTCGATTTGCTCATAGAGGATTGGACAAAATCATTAGACGCGAAAGATACACTTGAAATCTTAGATGAAAAAGGTGTACCATCTGGGCCGATTTATACAGCAAAAGAAATCTTAGAAGATCCTCATTATAGAGAACGTGAGATGATTGTGAATGTAGAACATCCAGAGTTAGGGGACTTCTCGATGCCAGGTATCGTACCTAAGTTAAGTCGGACACCTGGTAAAGTGAAACACGTTGGGCCAGAAGTTATGGGTAAACATAATGAAGAAGTGTATAAAGATTGGCTCGGTTACAGTGATGAAGAGCTTCAGAAGTTAATAAAATTCAGTGTTATCTAAATCGTGGGTAAGAGAAACGTAGGTAAGACACTTTACGACTGAACGGCTTAAATCATAAGCGCTTACAAATTGGCAGTATCATATTACGACGCTAATCGTTCCTCAAGAGGGGTACTAGAGCGTATCTGTATTGCTCACCCTAAAAACTTTGGATGTGACTCACCTAGCAACCATGCACCATAGGCATTAACTGACTAGGGGTTCCAAGTTATTATGGCGTCCTTTCTCAGATGTTTTTTACAACAACGGCTTTAAGAACAGTATTCTGCCAATCCAACTAACACCAGAGAGAAAAAGGAAATACAGGATATCATATATCAGTAGATTTAGAGAGTCAAAGAATGACAGGTTCAGAAATATTTCCTGGAAATTTCGAAATCAAACTATTTCGTAAATGATTATGGATAATCGGTCTGGATGGATTGGTTCAACACTTAAACATGAGACTGTTATTTAGTCTTTAGAAGAAAGTCACAATCTTTTTTACGATGAAAAAATAAGAAGGCTTTCAAATAAGGAACATACATTTAGATATCGACTCCAATGTACTTGCAAGCCAGTATGGAAAAGGAGGATTTGATATGAAAAAAAAACCTATAAAAGAACCAATCCGTAAAAAATGGATCTGGATATGGATGGTTATTAACGTTCTTTTAATTGTACCTTGGTATTTTCCAAAAGGAGCGGTAGAGCCGTATGTGTTTGGCTTTCCCTTTTGGGCATTTATCTCAACTATTTTTACGTTAATTCTTAGTTGGTACTTATCTTGGTTGTGTCTGTCTCAATGGCACATCGTTGAGGATGAAGAAGAATCCGAAAAGGAAAGGAGGTAAAACATGGATAACTTAACCTTTGCCGGTATGGACGGTATCATTATCCTAAGTGCATTTGCCATAATTATGCTCGCGATTGGTTACTTTTCTGGAAAAGGCGACACGAATCTGCATCATAGTCTATCAGGCTATTATTTAGCAGGTAAAAATCTAGGTTTTATCGCATTGTTCTTTACCCTTTATGCCACGCAATATAGTGGGAATACGATTGTTGGTTATGCGCCTACGGGTTATCGGACGGGATTCTCATGGCTACAATCGATCTCGTTTATGACCATCATCATTGGAATCTATCTGTTGTTTGCACCACGGCTGTATGTCGTATCCAAGCGTCACAACTTCGTTACCCCAACGGATTGGTTGCAATTCCGATTCAAATCAAAAGGCGTAACTCTATTAAGTATCTTTCTTATGCTTTGGGGATTAGGAAATTACCTTCTTGAGCAACTTGTTGCGATCGGCCAAGCAGTAGCGGGTATGACAGGTGGAACCATTCCCTACGAGATTGCTGTTGTCGTTTTCGTGCTTGTCATGTTAACGTACGAATGGATGGGCGGTATGAAAGCAGTAGCGTTCACAGACGTGATGCAGGGAATCATATTGATGATTGGAATTTTTGTTTTCCTTGGTGGAGCTCTCTACCTTGCTGGCGGTAATTTTGGAGAAGTTACTCGTTACATCGCAGATAACGAACCTGCAAAGCTTGGTGTACCCGATATGGAAGTATCGATTAACTGGTTCAGTATGCTTGTACTTGTAGGACTTGGTGCTTCTATCTATCCACATGCGGTTCAGCGCATCTATTCGGCTGAAAGTGAGAAGACATTAAAGAAGTCTTTTGCGCGCATGGCATGGATGCCACCAATTACGACTGGTCTTGTATTCGTAGTGGGTATCGTTGGAATCATGCTTTTTCCAGGACTTGATGCTACTGGCTCTGAACAGTTAGTAGGTTTGATGGCGAATAAGATTGCAGCGATCAATTCCTTCTATTACTGGATGATGATCATTTTCTTTGGTGGAATCGTAGCAGCAATCATCTCGACAGCTGACTCAGTGCTATTGAGCTTTTCTTCAATGCTCTCAAATGACGTATATGGGAAGTTTATTTCTCCTCATGCTTCTGAGCACCGAAAAGTTATGGTTGGTAAAATTGGAGGAATAGCTGTCGTTTTCTTATTATTATGGATTGCTTGGAACCCGCCAGGCACCCTTTATGAGATATTTGTTCTAAAGTTTGAGCTTCTGGTGCAGGTATTCCCAGCATTTGTTCTCGGGCTTTATTGGAAACGTCTTGCGGCAAAACCCGTATTCTGGGGTATGTTTATTGGTGCGGCACTTGCGGGAACTCTGACGTTCTTGGGATATAAAACGGTATATGGTATCCATGGTGGTGTTATAGGGCTTACCCTAAACTTCATTGTTTGTGTCGTAGGTTCTCACCTATTTTCAACTACAGCTAATCAGTCTTTGAAAAAAGAAGAAATCTCTGAGTTAGAATTTAAAGTATAAAACCACTTCAAATCAAAAAAAGAGTTGAAGCTTATGGAATATGATAATGATCACCGTTCAAAAAGGGGAATAGCTATACATTGGCAGATGCTTTTGTGGCTTCTCGCAGTACAAGTACTCGTTGCCTTTGTAGGACGTGGCCTCGTTCCATTGGGTGTATTGATTGGAAATGATATGTCTTTAACAAAAGCGCAGATTGGATTGCTCCCAGCTGGCCTCTTTTTAGGACAGGCTCTTGCCTCTATCCCGGCTGGATTCCTCGTAGATCATTTAGGTTCAAGAAGGTTGCTCCTTGCTTTGTCACTTTGTTTAGGAATTAACTTTATTGCATCAACTTTCGTGACCCATTTCGCTTTAATGTTGATTTTTGTTGTACTGGGCGGTCTTGGTTATGGGGCGATGCATCCTGTTTCGAACAGAGGAATCATCTACTGGTTTTCCCAAACACAACGTGGAACAGCCATGGGAATTAAGCAGATGGGTGTTACTCTAGGTTCTGCGCTATCAGCAGTAGTGCTGTTGCCGATTGCTGCATCATTTGGATGGCGTACGGCTGTAATCTGTGCCGCGTTTTTATTGATTATGACGGGTTTCGTGTCTTTTTTTCAATATAGAGATTCAAAGAATGCTCCTCAAACAAATGATGGTCATCAGCTCGGTCAGTTTTATCGTTCGATGTGGAAACTGGTACACAATAAGCCGTTGTTACTTGTGTCGCTCAGTGCACTCGGGTTAAATGGAGCACAGATGTGTTTGAATACGTATTTAGTTCTGTTTGCGTTTGAAAAGATGGGAATCCCTCTTGTACTTTCAGGATTATTGCTTGTCATTTCTGAAGCGTTCGGCTCGGTTGGTAGGATTGCTTGGGGTGTAATCAGCGATCGCTTTTTTAACGGGGAAAGAATATCGATCATCATGATAATCACCATCATTTCTGCAATAACAAGCAGCACGATGTCATTTCTTCCTGAAGAAACACCGTTCAGTATATTGGTTCCAATCACAGCTGTTTTCGGGTTTGCTGTTTCAGGATTCAATGGAATTTGGATGAACCTTGCAAGCGAATTGGTTCCTCCAGAACAAGCGGGAATATCGAGTGGCTTAAGTATAACGATCGGTTCAATAGGAGTGATGGTTGCACCGCCATTGTTTGGACTCATGGTTGATATAACTGGAAGCTATTCATGGGGCTGGTTATTCATTACTGGGCTGTTAAGCATCGTTTTTGTCATTTTATTGGCCCTTTTTTCTTTTAATAAAAATACAGAAAGAGAGGGTGAGTGAACATGCAGTTTAATCCATCAGAGTTACAAGAAAAAGAAGTATATAAACTGTTAAGCGGTTCTGTCGTTCCTAGGCCAATCGCTTGGGTATCGACCATTTCAGAGGCAGAACAATTAAACTTAGCACCTTTTAGTTTTTTCACAGTCGCATCCAGAAACCCTCCAATGCTGTGCATTTCTATAGGACCAGGAGTAGGTGAGAGAGTAGGTACAGAAAAAGATACACTCATCAATATTCGGTCTCAACAAGAGTTTGTCATTAATGTTGTTCCGGTGACACTAGGAAATGAGATGCAAAAAACGTCTGAGAATCTGCCGAGTTCCGTAAATGAATTTGAAGTAGCAGGATTAACGCCGGTCGATAGCCATATCGTTAAACCAAAACGGATTAAAGAAGCTCCGATTAATATGGAATGTCAGCTCGAGCAGATCATCAAACTGGGGAATGACTACTTAATCATTGGAAAAATGGTTCAATACCATATTCAGGAAGAATATTACCTCGGTAATTATAAGATCAATCATGATCGACTGCAGCCCCTTGGCCGGCTTGCCGGAAATTACAGTGAAACAAAGGACTTCTTATCGTTGCCCAGATAATTATGAAGAAAGCTTAAGGAAAAGGATCCTTAAGCTTTCTTACCTGTTGTTTTCATTCTTGGCGAGGATACAGATTACTTTAGTAGTTTCGTTTCTTTTTAGAAGGCTCTGTTAAAGGTTAATGTTGATATAAAATAAAAAACGGAATTTCTATAAAACTGGAAGTTCCGTTGATTTGCTTGTCTTTTTGAACCTACGCCCTCATTACTTGAATAACTTATACCAGTATAAAGTGGTTTCAATATCAGGATTATAGGACTGCTTGAGTGTGTCCACTCCACCTAGTATGAATCCTTGTTTCACGTAAAATCTGCAGGCACCAAGATTATCATCTTGGGTTTCCAAGGACATGCCTATCAGGTTTCTTTGTTTTGCCCACTCTTCTGCTTTATATAAGAGCAACGTTCCGACGCCACTGCCTCTATACTCTTTCTTAGTCGCAATGTTTTCAATATAACAGAAGCGATTCCAATCCTTAATGATTCTAATTTGTCCTATGCACGTATCATTCATATAAGCTAAAAACAAAGCTTTATCCTCTTGGTTTATATAGTGACTCCAATCAAGTTTGTCATCTGGAAAACGTGTTTGTCTAGTATTATCAAAAAGAACTTCTTCATAAGACCACTTTCCTGCTTGTAAACGGGGGACAACTCTACCATATAACGTAAAATAATCATTTGTCAGATTGATATCCTCTATCAAGTCAGTATTTAATGGAGAAATAATGAGTTTATCTTCACTACCCAATCTCAAACACTTCCTTTTATGATGTTTTTGAAAATATTTAAGGATCATTAAACCACTGCACGTTAGCTGAATAAGCCTCTTTTTATATACTACCAAAAAAAGTAAATTAGATTATGTAAATTTATGCTAAAGTGGTAATACGTAAAAGTATTTTTGCAAGGTGATGGGGGATGAAGCATGAATATTGAACAAAGACTGTATCAAGCAGCAATCGAATTGATCACAAATAGATACCCTTCTGGATGGGGTGGTGCTGCAGCGATGTATACGGAAGATGGTAAGGTCTTGACAAGCGTTGCGCCAGAGGTCATAAATGCATCGACGGAATTGTGTATGGAAACGGGTGCGATTCTTGAAGCACATAAGCTGAACACAAAGATTACACATTCTATTTGTGTTGCAAGAGATGACGAACAGGCTGAATTTAAAGTCTTAACTCCTTGTGGGGTATGCCAAGAAAGACTTTGGTATTGGGGTCCTCATGTAAAAGCAGCTATTACGAACCCAGATGAAAGACTTGTATATAAAACACTGGAGGAAATCCAACCATTTCATTGGTCTAGAGCCTATGATAATTAAGATCCTTCTTGAACCAACGGGGTCTATGAAAAAGATGAACAATAAGCACATTATAGTTGGTGAATACATGTTAGGTAAAAAATATGAATTAGTAGAAGCGTTTCCACCTGAATTAAAGGAAGATGCGATGAGGGTGTTGAGAATGATGACCCAAACAAATAGGTTAGACGTCTCTTCCTGTTTTGAGGTTGACGTTAAGGGAAGTAGATTGATGATCCCTGAACGCATTTACAATAATGAACTTTCCTTATCGAACTATCAATCCTTAACTAATCGACAACAATTAGTAGTAGATTGTTTATTCACAAGGCATCACGATGGTTTTATTAGAGAAAAGCACTTAAAAAAGATCATTCATCAATGCAGTGACTACAATGGGTGGATCCTTCCCTATATCATTCGGCTGACGGGGGAGTATGTAATTGAAATCTTACAAGTGATAAAAGAAAATGTAGGTCATATTGATAAGGGTATAATAAAAGATTTCATTACAGAAAATCCAAGATTTTATCATACAATCGAAAGTCGAGTAGAGAGCTATTGGAATTGTTATTATCGAAGGGAATATCCAGCCAAAACAGATTATGTAGGTTTTGAGATCATTGAGTATTTCGGTTCGTGAATATTCTTTACATATAGCTTAAGTTTTGGGAGTCCAAACATTAGTAACATGAATATTGAACAGGAAAAGGATAAAAATCCTATACAAGTAATAATGAACCATGTATTATGTGTCTTGAATGAAAATATGAACGTATAGGAAGTGCAAACAATGGGGAAAAGCATCTGGTTAGAAGATGTAGAAATAGAGAAGTTAGCACCATTAACAGATGAAATGGTCAAAATAGCAGAAAAACAGCTGAAAGTAAAATTACCGCAAGCTTATATAACGCTCCTTAAAGAACAGAACGGTGGCTATATTGAATGCAACGCCTATCCAACTGATGTTCCGACATCATGGGCGGATGACCATGTGAACGTGGACTATATCAACGGAATTGCTGAAGAAGATGGCATCCTGGATAGCGAATATTTAATCGAAGAATGGGATTTGCCGAAAAACCTTGTCCTTATCTCCGGCGATGGACATACATGGACGGCCCTCGATTACAGAAAGACGAAAGAAAACCCGCCTGTTATATTCGTTGATGTGGAAGATGAGAAAATCATTAAATTAGCTCCTGACTTCGAAACGTTCTTAAGCGGATTAACCGTGTGGGAAGACGAAGATGATGAAGATGAGTGACAGCCACCAGCTGAACTGAAAAACAAAGCCTCACTACATGCGACATGTAGTGAGGCTTTTACGTTTATAGTTATTAACATCATCCTCATACCTATTAAACCTTAATGGCTACCCTTTTAGTAAATTGCCGAATGATCCAAAGGACAATTCCTACTATCACCAGCACTACGAAGACCGATACATACAAAGGCATCGTGAAGGTGTAGTTATACATCCCAATTGCGAGTCCGGCATGCATGAGAACGTCTTCTATATAAAGAACTAAGCCCCCCAATGCAATACTGCCAAGGCCGGCAATGGTTCCAAACCGGTAGAAGGCCGCCCCGATGAGCCATCCTACTATATAAGAGGTGAGGATATTTAATGAGAAGATCAATAGGGCTAATAGCGGGTCACTGTGAAGTTCTACAATCGGTGTTAAAATAACGGATTGGATCATATCACTAATGAGGTTTCCACCATCATCTATATGCTCCGACTTATACCCTTGAAAAACAATCGGTAAATCAGCAAGTTTGATGATCATCGAAATCACTTGAGTAACGAGTGCGGATAACAAGGGAATGATGATGGATAAGCTAATGGAAGCAAGAGTGGCACCATAAAAGAAATCTTTCCTTGTGATTCCATGGCCTACATAGTGTTTGATGAAACTAGATGAGGAGATAATCCCGATGACAAGCATAAATATATTGGAAGTAATGGAAGACGAGGCGAAAAATGTACTTACTTCATCCTCGCTAAACTGAGAAGTGGTTATTTTAATTACATGGATAAGCAACATGACGCCAAAGAAGCTGAGTGTCCAAACAAACTGCATCCAAAACATATCCCTCGTTACTTGTAAGTAAGGCTTTTGATTCATTTCAGACATCCTCTCCAGTCAAGTGAATGAATAAATCTTGAAGCGAAACGGATCCCACTTCGAGTCCACGGTGCTGCGCCTCTTTTCGTTTGGCTTCACTAAGTTCCCCGAAAACCATTACAGACTTGGTGCCGCCCAATTGCTGTACACTTAACTGAGTCAATTCAAGGCCACGCACAAAATCATCTACCTCCTCAGTTTCTCCGGTGATCGAAGCGCCCTTCGTGATGAACGATTCATACTCTTCCTGAAGTAACATCTTTCCTTCATGCAGAATCAATACTTCATCAAACAAATAGTCCATTTCCGAAACTAAATGAGTGGAAAGGATGATAATCCTCGGATAGTGAGCTTGATCCTCTAACACTTCCCGGTAAAATATTTCACGTGTCGGCGCGTCCATCCCTTGATAGGCTTCATCAAAAATGGTGATCGGTGCCCTACTAGCCAAGCCGGCAACCACATCAAAGGCAGATTGCATCCCTTTTGAGAATTTCTTCAAAGGTTTATTGACCGGTAAATTGAACTTCGTGAGGAGGGTGTCTGCATAGTCACGATCAAAATTAGCTCGATACCTTTCGACATCCAGGAGAAGGTTTTTAGCGTTTTTGGATTCCTCCTTATAATCCTTACTGTAAATGAAATGAACCAAAGACATGACCTTTGCATTCTCAAAAGGCTCTTCACCATTGATTGTAAGCATACCTTCCGTTTGAGAGCGGAAAGAGGAGAGAATGGACAGTAAGGAGGTTTTTCCTGCCCCATTTCTGCCGAGAAGACCGTAAATCTTCGGTCCAGACAGCTTGAAATCAATATGCTGCAGGGCATGGTGCTCCCCGTAGCGTAAACCAAGATTATTCACAACAACCTCTACCGTCAATGCAACCCACGTCCTTTCACCTGTTTAATGAACTCCATTATTTCATGTTCACTGATGCCTAGATTATCTGCTTCCTGGACCAATCCGATGACATACTGATCGACGAACGCCTCTTTCCGTTTTTGAACAAGCTTGCTTTTAGCACCTTCCGCTACAAACATTCCAATCCCCCTTTTTTTAAAAAGAATCCCTTCCTCCACCAACTGATTAACCCCTTTGGACACCGTAGCATGATTGATTTTATAAAAGCTGACGAGTTGGTTCGTGGAAGGAGCCTGGTCGCCTTCCTTTAACTGATCATTCACAATCTGATCCTCGATTTTCTCGCGTATCTGTAAATAAATCGGTTTATCCTGATGGAACGGTTTCATTTCCCTCACCACTTTTCAGAATCACCATAATCAAACTTATATGGTTATATACTTATGTGTATAACCATAAAGGGTTAACCAATATTTGTCAATAACTAAGTGAAGGGAGCTCCATGTCTCTACATTTCATGAAATTGTCATTTTCAAAGAGACCGGACCTAAAAGTTCTATTAAACTTCACAAAATGACTGGAAAATCAGTAAAAATGAATGAATATTCATTGGGAAAATGAAAAACTATGCTTTTATGAGTCTGTTTTGTAAAAAAGTAAGTTCATTTAACAGGAATATGAATCAAAAAGAACAAGTTCTTATAGGTCTAGATAATTAGGTTGATTTTACAAAAAATACATAAAATAGGATAATGGTCGCAGGGGTGATTAATATGAAAAGAGAATACATAATTAACAAAGAAACAATTAGTTTAATATCGGAGTTTGATAATTTCGGTAAGGAGAATACTAGAGCAATAGAGGGAGAGAATATGTTCTTGGTAAATAAATCTCCAGAGAAAATAATCAATGATACTCTTAACTACCTAGGATCAAGTTTAGAAGGGGCCATTATAGGTTCCAAGTCCATACTGGGAAATAAATACAGAGTGCCTATTTCCATTTCTGCAAAACAAGGTATCACTTGGTTTCCATGTAACTCCTTTAGACCAAAGGAAAGCATTTGGTTAGCGCATTCTCACATTGAAAATTTAGAGAAACTAAATTCTATTGAAACCATAGTACATATGAGTCATGGGCATAGTTTAAATATATCTATGAGAAAAAAACAAATTGAAGATAGGATGGGAAGGGCAGCACTTCTTCAAACTAAGCTAGTTGAACGTTCCACAAAGAAAATGCTTTTTCTATATGAAAAGGGAAGTGGTATCAAACTTTACAAAAGGAAAGGGGAGATTAATTTCTTTGCAAAGGATAAAGAAAAAGTAGATTAATATTTATTCAATGGTCTAATAATATATATTGTAAATCTCAGTGAAGTTAATTATTATTAATTATGTAAAAAATAGTATACAAAATGAGGCTGTTTCATGAGAAAAATACTGGCTCCTTTTCTCTCTTTAACCATAGTATTGGGATTTTCAATAAGTTCTAATGAGATTGTTGAAGCAAAAGCTAAAGTCAAAACATATAAAAATTGTACTGAGCTGAATAAGAAATACAAAGGAGGCGTAGCTCGTTCTTCTTCAGTTAAAAACAAGGGCGGTAAAACGAAATACAATCCTTATGTTTCAAAGGTACTCTATGATGCTAACAAAAGTAAGGATCGTGATAAGGACTTAATCGCTTGTGAAAAGTAAAGTTCCATATAAATTAAGTACAAAGTCATTACTTTGAAAAGGTCTTTCTTAAGAGAGGCCTTTTTAAGTAATGCTTAAAAAGAAAAAGCCCTGGCTCAAGTGAGAGGGCTGTACACTATACTATTAATCCTCGAAGAGTCATCAATTAAATCATCAACTTCTTTTCTTAACTTTTTAGTGTTTTCTTTAGAAATTGTTATTTCGTGTCCATTAAAGATTAAAATATCTCCAATTTTAGCATCTATGGGGAGTGTGCTTTGGGAAAATCCTTCATTTTAGTGCCTTCCATTTCTACAACTTCAATTTCTCCTTCAAATCGATCAATAATTCCCCTTATCATTTACTTCACCGTCTTTACAGTAATTTTCGTACCCGTAGAAGTAAAAATAATGTTTCCTGATTTGTCTGTACGATATGTTTTAGCTTTAACAGAATTTAATCGTTTTACTACGGTAGATGTAGGGTGACCATAACCATTTTTTCCAACACTAATTACAGCATACTTTGGTTTGGATTGATTAATGAAAGCTGAACTTGTTGATGTTTTTGCCCCATGATGGCCAACTTTTAGTACATCTATACTTGGTACTAGATTTTTAGCCAAGATATCTTTTTCTGATTTTTCTTCGGCATCTCCAGTAAACAAAAATGTCTTTTTATTGTGCTTAAGCAACAGTACAGCACTCCAGTTATTTAAGTCAGAATTGGAATAGGTCCTAACAGGAGCAAGGAATTTTAAAGAAGAGTTCTTTGCCTTGGTTGATATTTGGACTCCTGTTTGTCAATTTAATGGTTTAATATATAAATCGTCTGTTTAATTTTTCGAGTTATGTACTTCTTTAACATCCGATTCCACCTTTAATTGACATATTTGTATGGTTCTATTTAATCGAATCGCTGTTTTTTAACGATTATTTCACTTGAAAATGTCATTTTTCTGTTCGGGGTTAGTTATTTTTCGTTGATTTAGTTTAGTTTTATAGAAAACAAAAAAATCCGAATAGGTCCACTTTTTTAAGTGTCCATTCGGTGCACAGAAAAATATTTGTTTTGGGAGCTTTTTTGAGTAAATGAGGTAAAAGAAAGCCTTGTTAGGTTCTGGCTATCGACAAAGTCGGTAGCTGTTTTTTGTATAAAGTTTAGCAACAAAATATAGTGTTCTTATAACGGAAATACAATTAAATATGCTAATTATAAGATGATAAACCCCCTTTTTCACTAATATCTTTTTGAAAAAGGGGGTTGTCTAAACTCTGAGCCTTGTTAGGCTTTTACTAATTCGAAATTAAATAGGTCTATCTGTGCATGACCATGTTCTATCTCTTTGTTCTCTATATAATTTTTCACACTAGTTGCGACATATTCGGCAAGTTTAACAGGAACCGCATTACCTATCATTTGTTCTAAATGCGTTTTTGGAAGGTCAAAGATGAAACCTTTAGGAAATGTTTGAATATAACTTCTTTCAATAGTAGTCAAAGGTCTAATATTTTTTGATATTGGGGCAGAGTCAGCAGAATGACCAGGGTACCCTTCAGGTAGAGGTCTATTTACACCTCGGACTGTTGGTGCCGGTTCGTCAATGCTAAATATCCCACGTCGATTGTAATTTCTCGGATGACGATAATAATGCTCAATTCCTAAACTGTCTCCAAGATAATCGCGGACTGTCATTCTTTTTGTAGACATTCTAGCAGTTAAGTATGGTTCTATTACATTATCTACACCACCGAGTTCACCAATCAAAAAGAATCGCTTTCGTTTTTGTGGAACTCCACAAAAGCTTGCATCAAGTATTGTAGACGTTAAACCATAGCCGGCATCTTTAAATATTTGAAGGGATAAATTATAAGCATTTGACTTTTCGACTCGATCAACGTTCTCCATGACAAAATAATTAGGTTTTACTTCTTTAATAATGTTAGCATACTTTATAGTTAAATCGGATCTACCTAAGCTTTCATCACGTTTGCCAGCTGACGAGAAGTCTTGACAAGGAGGTCCACCAATTATCATATCTGGTTTATGATCCTGTATTTCACTAAAATCATCTAAATTTGCTAAATCACATTTGAAAATAGGGTGATCAAAATTCTTTTGATAAATATCTATGGCCTTGTCCCAATTGTCATAAGCGGCTACTACCTCAAATCCCGCATTTTGAAATCCTAAAGACATACCCCCACAACCAGAAAATAAGTCTACTATCTTCATTTTAAATTCACCCTTTCATTACTAAGGAGGCGTAATTATATACTCTCAAACAGACCAGGAGTATTTACGATGACAGCGTCAAATCTTCTCTCAGGACTTAAAAATTTCTCGCCTCCACCTAAAATTATACGACTTATATCGTTTTTTGTAACCCTCGGATTCGTTAATTCATTACAAGTCATGTATTTGTGTGTTTTTACTCCAGGCAAAGAAAAAGCCTTATCATTCTTTGTATTATACGATAATTCATCAATAACTGTCTCATGGTTAATCTGACCATTTCTTGAGTAGTCGTATAAAATTTTTGTCAGCCAGATGGATGTTCTCATAATTCTCGAGACATTTTCTGCTTCAGCACACTCTTTAGTAATGTCTACGAAAAGGCGTGTAAAGGCGAAGTCACTCCATATAAACATATCAAGACAGTTATCAGCAAATGTAGGAGATTTTCCAATTGTTTTCCAAACTGGTTGCATAATCAGTGGACTTTGTTTATCTAAATTTGATAGTAATACTTCATCTAGTGCAGTCACCATTCCTTGTAATTGTGGTAATATTTCACTTGCATTTGTCCAATTTTCAATGTGGCCACAGACAGGATGTAATAAATCATACAAATCTTGTTGTTTATCACTATATGCAGTAGCGATACTTACTGCAAGGTAGACAATAGTGTCAGGTCTAATAACAAGTTCACAACCGTATGTCTCATCCCTTAACATAAAAGTAGTTTGATCTGGTAAAGCTGTTAATTTAACTTCTAGCCCTCTTAAACAGCTAGTTGTTGAGTTGTCCATTGTAACAAGATCAACTCGAGGTAAAGTACCTTCAACAAATTGTTGATAAGGAACAAAATCACGTTCAAACGCGAAGTATAAATTTTCATTACCCGGTTCAAGACCGAATAATGTTTCAACAGCAATTTTTTTGTGTTCAACTTTTAGTTCGGAATCTAATTTTAAATAAACAGGTTCTAAACCCTGTGAATACATAAAACAAGCTAATGATGCAGGAAATGAACTATTAAATTGGTTTTTCCCCCAACTTTTATTATTTGTAAAGTCACGATTAGATTTATTTAAACCAAATAATCCAGGTGAAACTGCCATTTACTATAATCCCCCTTAATATAACTCACTTTATAATAATGGAAATATTGTGAAGTAACAAGGACAAAAGGGGAACAGTTTAAAGAAGATTAAATAAAAAAATGTAAAAGAATTAAAGCTTATAATAAAAGAGGTCAATTGGTATTTTGTAAACCAATTAAGGATGATGAAAGTCCGTGATCGTATCCCAAAATTATCGAAGATACCGCTAAGAAATATACAACCAGAGTACTAAATGATGCAGAATACATAATGGAGGAATCGAAGAAAAAAAAGTTTGAAGAATTATAGAAAAAATGCGATTGGAAAATTGGCTGATGTGCTGTAAATCAGGTATGAACTAGCTGAAGACTATGGATCTTCTATTGACGAAGTAGAGGAAATAAAGCAAAGTAAAGCAGCTAAATGTGGTGGCTTTAAGGAGAATGGTTATCAGATTGAGGTTGAGGATGAGTAGGGTCCAGTTAATTCCCCATCATCTTGGAACGCACTTATTGACGCAGATTAAGTCTGCTTCTTCAATATTTATTCTGACTTCATCATTTGTCGTGAAGTAATTAAAGTAATTATGTAATGCTAAAGTGGAGTGGAAGTTCTAAGGGTTTAATTTCTTATGAAGATGATATTTTCAAGCTGAATTTCGAAATTACACCAGAGGATAAGCAACTCTTATTTAATGAAACAAATGATATTGGTGTATATTCGGTTGCATTATTATTTTGAGCCGAAGGGTAAGTAGTTTAAAGTTAAAGTCCTGTTTATATACATATACTTTGCGGGATTTTTGTTATTCTAATAATACCTTTAAATTATTTAAATATATTATAAAAAAATAATAGGAGATGGAAAATGTGAATCTTCGAGATTGTTTATTGAATGTTTCAAGTAAATATCTACCTGCTAAAAGTGAAAATTTCGGTGGACACTCTTTGGCTAGTTTTATCAGACATGATGTTCCTAAAGTACTTAGTAAATTGCATTTTCTTGATGATGTAAGATATTTGGTTACAGCATCTGCTGGTCAAGGAAAATGGACTTCAGCACCTTGGATTGCTATTTTAAATCGTACTGTCACTAATTCTACACAAAGAGGCTATTATCTCGTTTATTTATTCAGTGAAGATATGCAGAGACTTTATTTGTCTTTCAGTCAGGGCGTTACGGAAACCTCTAAAGAAGATATACAGCGGATCAAGAAGGATATTCGCGACCATATTATCATGGATACTTCAGTGAACAAAGATGATCAATTATATATAGGTGAGGGCCATAGATCAAAGCTATATGCGCAGTCTACAGCTGCTTATATTGAATATAACCTGGATGACCTACCGTCGGAATCTGAGCTTATTCATGACCTTGAAATGATGGTTGGCTATTATGAAGAGTATGTTGAATTTAAAAAAGATCCGCAGATCGATTCTTTGTATACACCACCTATGAGTAATGAATTTACATATGAAAAAGAAAAATGGCTAGCGACGAACAAAGACCTCATCACCCACATCCATTCCTACATAACTGCTAAAGGCTTCTTCTATACCAAGGAAGAAGTCACGAACTTATTTCTCTCTCTTAAAACAAAGCCATTCGTCATTCTTTCCGGGATTTCCGGTACGGGGAAGACGAAGATTGTTCAGTGGTTTGCGGAGAGTGTGGGGGCGACGGAGGAGAATGGGCAGTTCACGTTGATTCCGATTCGCCCGGATTGGAATGATGGGTCGGATTTGCTTGGGTATGTGGATATTAAGGGCGATTTCAAGCAGGGTCCCTTTACGAAGGTGATTGAAAAAGCGGAACAGAATCCGGATAATCCTTATTTTGTGCTGCTGGATGAGATGAATCTGGCACGGGTGGAGCATTATTTTAGTGATGTGCTGAGTGTGATGGAGAGCCGTAAGTGGGAAGCCGGGGAGATGGTTACGTCGACCCTTCTATCAGCGGAGATGGCACAGCGGGATATCAGGCTGCCTGTGAATCTGTATGTCATCGGGACGGTCAATATGGATGAAACGACCCATCCTTTTAGTAAAAAGGTGCTTGACCGGGCGAATACGATTGAATTTAACCGGGTGGCGTTATCGAATCTTTCCTTTTTGGAAGACCAAGAAGAAGTGGAACCAAAGCTGGTTCAGGACCATATGTTCAGGTCGAAATATTTGCACCTGAAAGACCTTTATCTCGGAAATCAGGATTTGGTTCAGAAAGTCACGGCGGAATTAGAAGAAATCAATAAATCGTTGAATTTAACAAATGCCCATATCGGGTACCGGGTTCGCGACGAGATTTGCTTTTATCTTGCTTATAATGAAGAAAGCGATTTGATGGATTTCAATACCGCGTTCGATCACTGCATTTTACAGAAGATCCTGCCGCGCATTTCTGGAAGTGACAGCCGTGTAGATCGACTGTTAAGAGGGTTATATCAATTATTTACGAACAAAGAATATAGTGATGATCCGGCATGGAATGAAAGTAGTACGGCAAGGTATCCAAAGAGTGCGGCTAAGGTAGTCGAGATGTTAGGGAGGTTAGAAGAAGATGGCTTCACTTCCTTCTGGATCTCCTGATGATGTCACGCTGGTCAAAATCGAGACAGATGGCCTGTCCCTTGCGATCAAAGGAAAACCATTTCATTACCGCTATGAGGGGTTAAAGCAGTACCGCAAGATGGATTTTCATGATGTGATGCAATTTTCCGTACAGGGTGAGAAGATACAACGTGTTGAAGTCTATGATATTGAATCGGGGAAGTTAACCGAGTCACAGGACGTCCGCCCGATCTTCTTCGAGAATGGGACGTATCAAGTGATTGTGGTTTCCAAACGAAATCAAGAATTGGAATTCTATCATGAGCATCCTCTCTTGCGCCAGGCGGTTACACGAGTGGACCTCGCGGAAATTCCGATGTTGATGGGAAATCTTCAGTTTCAAAATGAGGTCGGGTATACGACCTTTGAAATTCGTTCCGAAGAGCGCGTTCTAGTGGAAGTGATACTTGAGATCTTTCCGGTCAAATTGGATTATCAGAAGGATTACCGGCAGTTGCTGGATGAAGTGAATGATGAGATTTATAACTTGGCTTTTCACTTTATCCGGAAGACCTATTTAGGTGCCAGCATTAAGCTGGATGGCAAACCAAGCCGGGCGGAATTTTACCGCTTGATGACAAAGCACTTCAAGCAGTTCATCCAGGCAGTCAACCGTGTGGAGCGGCAGCCACACCACAAGTTGGAAACGACGTATGTAAAAGCACGGGGCGATCAAATGAGCAAGGCTGATTTCTATACCCGGAAGTATCTGCAAAAGCGCAGTCAGTCGTTCGTTGAAGTGGAAAAAGGGATTTACATTCACGGGAAAATGATGATGCCACGAGATGGCATGAAGCCCAAAAAAGAGCTGCGTTACGATACAAATGAAAATCGGTATGTGAAATGGATGATGGAACGGTTGATTCATAAGTTCGATGATTTGCTGGGAGCGTTGACGAACCAAAATAAACGGTTCAAGGAAAAGCCGGATCCCGAACTGTTACTGCGTTTGAATGAGATGAAACGGCAGTTGGAATCGATAAAGAAGAATGGATTTTGGCGAAGGATCGGCAGGCTTGATCGTTCGGTGATGAGTTTGGTACTCCAAATGGCACCGGGGTATCGAGATGCGTTTCAAATTTTCTTAACGGTTTCAAAAGGACTCATGCTGCAAGGGAAGCTTTATCAAATGTCGGTGAAGGACGTTGCCACCTTATATGAATACTGGACCTTTTTGAAGCTTGGCCAGATTTTGAACAGCAAGTATACGCTGATGAGTCAAGATATTGTCAGTGTGAATAAAGATGGGCTCTTCGTAAACTTGGAAGCCAATCGAACAGCAAGGCGAATCTTCCAGCACCCAGTGACAAAGGAAAGAATCGAACTCACGTATCAAAAGTACGTAGGGAAATTGCCGACGGTATCGCAAAAGCCTGATACGATGCTGACGATTGCGAAAAAAGGCAAGAGCCACAGCTATAACTATGTATTCGATGCCAAGTACCGGATTGATTATGCCCAGCCGGACAGCTATTACCAAAGTCGTTATCAAACACCTGGACCCCTAGAAGAGGACATCAATACGATGCACCGGTACCGGGATTCTATTGTCTCGATGAATGGCGGTCCATACGAGCGGACGGCATTCGGGGCTTATGTGTTGTTTCCTTGGTCTGATGAACAAAGCTATAAAGACCACCACTTTTATAACAGTATCGATTCGGTCAATATCGGCGGCCTGCCATTTTTGCCACAGGCCACGGATCTGGTCGAACAATTCATCGAGCACCTCATTGAAAAAAGTCCTGAGGAAATCCAAGCGGAAGGGATCTTACCTAGGGGAACGAAAGAAGAATGGACATCCACGTTAGAGGAAAAAGTACTTGTCGGAACGGTTTCGTCTGAAGGGGATTACCGAGATTTTATCCAACAAGGGTCCTATCAAATCCCGGTTACTAGTTTGAGAAAAGGGTGGCAGGAAGCGAAATATGTAGCCCTCTATAAGACCTCGGGCATCGAAGAGAACGGCATTACGGAGTATGGTGAAATCAAGAGGTTATCAACGGATAAACATTTCGTGACGTTCTTTGTGGAAGTCTGGAAGAATACGAAGCAGGCGATCCGTCCGGTTAAATACGGGATCGCAACCTATATGATGACCACACTAACCCAACTAAACGACGCGAAAGAGCTACCAGAGTTATACATGAAAAACAAACAGGAAACGACTCTTTGGAGGATGCTTAGAAGGATATCGGATCAGATTCAAATCAGCCTGGATAGTCAGGTCGTCGACCAGGCCTCCAAGATTGGAACCTTTTCATTTAAAGATATCGAAATTCGGTTGAACCAAGAAGAACAAACCTTATCGATAAGTAAGGATAGCGAGACACAGGTATTAAGTACAGAATTATTGATTCACCAGCCATCGAAGGTATTTAGGGAAGTGCTTAGATTGCTTTAATAAGATGCAAATCCATTTTACTATCTGTAAAGTGGATTTTTTCGTTCATCAATTGCTCAACTGCTAGGATGTCTGAAGGTGCCCATTTTAGTAGCTTAAATTTGCGGGATTTAACTAATGATGAGTAAATAATTACCAATAAACCGTTTATTTTTCAAAAGCGAATTACTGATACAATTGTAAGTAGGACTGAAACTACGTCAGTATTATTGTATATAAATGGGTTTGGTTTTTTTTTTCAATATGTGCATATAAATTTAAAGTTATCTAAATTCATTCTACTAAATAAAGAGGAGCGCTACATTGAATTCTTTAAAAATTGGTTGGATTGATTATTCGGGGGAACATCGAAATAAGGTGATGGCAGTCCTTGATGCCCTATCTTCCCCAGGAGCATTGGATGAACTCGGAATTGGGTCCATTCGGGATGGCTTGGCTGATATTCTTTTTCCTGGTACATCGACCATCCAGACGAGGGCGAAGTATTTTTTTATTGTCCCTTATTTATTGATGGAACTAGAGAAAGAGAATTATAAATCTTCGAAGGAACTTATCGAAAAGCTAGATATAGAAGAAATCGCGTTAATTGATATTTTGAATAAACAAGAGGTTGATGGCGTTATTGGAGCTCGTGCAGGTCATAAGCTTAAGAGGAAACCTTCCAGTATCTATTGGAGTGGACTGCGAACGTTTGAAATCTTTAAGCATAACTCCCTCTCATTGGCAAACTATGCAAAGGCAGTTATCAGTATGAAGAAGAATAAAAACTCGGCACGATTCTTAGGCAATGAAGAAAATGATGATGTGAATACAAGTATAGATGAATATAATGGTATGTTTTGGAGTTGCCTTCTTCCAGAAGCGGATTGGAGGGAAGGTCTCACTATGGAACTTAGTTATCATGAGGCGGAATTCTTAAAAGGGAAAATCGTCAAATCCGAAAGAGGTAAAGAGAGTTTATTTGCCTTTTTGCTTAAAAGAGATTTTGAAGAAGTGGAGAAAATTCATGATTTCGAAGCCATTGGTGATGCTCTCCATCTTCCGGCCCATATAAAAGAAGACTACATGATGGCAAAGCGGTTTAGCGAGTTCGTCTCTGGTGCGAATATCCGTTACAATGTAATCCTTTCTAATGGAGAGAATGAAGAAGCCCTGCAGAAGTGGGAAAAGTGGAAGGTGAGTTCCTTTGTCCAACGAGAATTTCCGTCCTTTCCATTCAGAGAGCTTACCCATCGCCTTGGCATCCATAATATTCGATTGAACAGGTTTCTTGAGGGGTGGCAAAAAGCAGTCATATCAGGGGACGAGTCAGTCATGGATCAGCTTATTATAAACCGTGAAATTGAACTGAAAACAAAAGACCGCGCAAAGCTTCACAATACGAAGGTGTACCATTATAAAGAAGGGGATTGGGTTGGGACCGAAAAGCTTCAATACCGTTTTGCAAATGCAAAAGTACTACTCACAGATACCATGAAAGGATTGGAGGAACCTCATGCTTAAACCAGCAGAGAATCGACTCAATTATAGCGATTTGCTAATGCCCCCGCCAGGGTATGATGTGGAGTTTGCCATTGGAACGACTTACTCATTGGACTTGGAGGCACTTGTTGGTGTTCCTTTGGCCCTGAGTCTTTCAGAAGAAATGGACCATACACTTCAGGATGATCCAATTTATGTTCTTGAGGGATTAAGAAGAAGCGTGGACGCATTTGCGATATATTGTGAAGCAGGACAAATTAAGGCGCCGAAGAACGGAAACAACCTATTCGCATTAATGGAGAATTCAGTATTTGAAGTGGCATTAGAAAACGATTATTCTTTTCACCCAAAAGTTTGGGTCATAAAATATCATGACAAAGATCGGAATGAATTATATCGGGTGCTGGTGTTGTCCCGTAATCTGACCTTCGATAGAAGCTGGGATATGGCGATTGCGCTGGAAGGGAAAAAGGTAAAAGGAAAGAATCCTCGAAATCAGCCATTATCCGATTTCTTGTCTTTCCTTATCCCCTATACAAAAAATAAGCAAAAGAAAAAGCAAATCAAAAAATTAATAGCAGAGCTGGAATTCGTCCAATTTGATACGGTTGATTCATCGATTCCGGAGGTTGAGTTCTGTCCGATTGGCATTGAGGGATATGGAAAAGAAGAGACGGAACTATTTGAAACCTATCATAAACTGATTATCATTTCGCCATTCCTTAGTGAAACGATCATAAAAGAACTAAATGATAAATCATTGAAAGATGCGACTAAAGTGTTGATTACAAGGAAAACGGAATTATCTAAGCTTAAAGAACACGTATTCCAGGACTTCGATGTATATGTGTTGAAAGATAGTGTGGTTGAAGGCGAGTCCTCCATTAGTGAAGAAAATGCTGAACATGTCATGGCTCAATTTCAGGATATTCATGCAAAGCTCTATGCCAGAACCAAATATAATCAGCATCATATTTATATTGGTTCCGCCAATAGCTCATCCAATGCATTTAACGGGAACATAGAGTTCTTGCTGAAATTACACTATCAAAAATATGGGTTCAAGATTATGGATTTATTGGATGATTTATTCGGGGAGAATGAAGAACAAAATCCCTTCGAAAAAATAGAAACCCTTCCACCATTCACTGACGAGTTTGAATCAGACGTAACCGATGAACTACAGAAGCGAATCAAAGAGTTATGCCGAATACCATCGAAAGCCATGATTCTTACTGAAGAAAATCACTTTACTATGCGAATTACTTTTGATTCACTTCCTGAAGATACCCAGTTTTCAATTGGGCCATTGTTAAGTAAAAACATGCAGCCACTCAAACAGGAGACATTCATTCAAAATTTGAGCCTGTTAGAGCTGGGTGAATTTTATAATATCCGGGCAGAAAAAGACGGCGAAAAGGTGGAGAGAATTATCAAGATTGAGACGGAAGGGATTCCAAAAGAAAGAGAATCAGAAATCTTCCGTTCCATTATTAATGACCCATACACCTTTCTGAAATATGTGGCTTTTTTATTATCAGATGATTTACTATTGTCTGCCCTTGAGGAGTCACAGAATAAGAAGTTTGGAGCAGGGAATTGGGATATGACGACAGGCGATTACCCTGTTCTCTATGAGAATATGCTAAGAGCAGCTTCCCGTTCACCAGAGAAACTGAAAGAAGTGGAAGCGATTATGGATATCATCACCCATGACGAAGACATCATCCCAAATGAGTTCCATGCCTTATATCAAACATTCAACAAAGCAGCTAAGAAGGTGAGAAGATGATGAATCTCATTCAAAAGGAACAGGAAATCCTTTCTGGGTTAAAAGATTTTCAGCAAGCAACCGTGGAGAGGGTCTATCACCTTTTTACCCATGATTATGCACGTGTCCTAGTAGCGGATGAAGTCGGGCTTGGCAAAACAATGATAGCGAGAGGGGTCATAGCCAAAATGGCCCGCTATCACCGGTATGCATTGAATGATGATTTATTTAAGGTCGTATATGTTTGTTCCAATCAAAGCATTGCAGGCCAAAACCTGGCGAAGCTGAAAATCGATCAACAGGTTTTGTTGGACGGCCTGTCGGATACAAGGTTATCGATGCAGCATTTGAAAATATTTGAAAATAAATTCAATCCGGAAATGAAGGATCATTATATCCAGCTCATTCCGTTAACCCCATCCACTTCCTTCGATATGACTGGAGGTTGTGGAAGTGTTTTAGAAAGAGCTTTGATGTTCGCTATTTTAAAAAGATATCACCTTTTGCAGCCTTATCTAGTTGAGTTAGAAACCTTGATGATGGACACGGCCACAAAAAGCTGGGATTGGTGGAAACACGTTTATGAAGAGAGAGTCGAGGCTTGTGACGCGCAGAGCAATAACGAATATTGCACAGTCCTCCTTGAGAAGGTCGATGGTTTCTTCAAGCAGGAAGCGGACTTGGTGGAGATTTTAGCAGAGGTTTGTCACGTCATACGCAGGGAAGGAATACCGGGTAAACGAGTAGACGGTGCCAGTAAACTGATCCATGAGCTGCGAAAAATGATGGCAGAAATCAGTGTCGATTTAATGGATGCTGATCTTGTGATTATGGATGAGTTTCAGCGCTTCCCCGAGCTGATTGATTCTGACGGAGAGAGTGAAACGGCCCTACTAGCCAGTAAGTTTTTTAACAGCTCCAAGGAAAATGAAGAAAAGGTGAACATTCTTTTATTGTCTGCCACTCCCTACAAGTTATATTCCACAATGGAAGAAATGAGTGAAACGGGAAGCGATGATCACTATAAGGAATTTATGCAGGTCACGGATTTTTTGTTTGAAAAACATCCGGAGCATCAACAGAATTTCAAGAAAGTGTGGCATGATTATTCATTCGCTTTAAGCCAATTAGAATTTCAAGATTTTGCGATGGTCACAATCAAGAAACAGAAAGCAGAAGATAGTCTCTATAAAGGTATAGCACGTACTGAACGTATGCTTGTGGAGGGTGCAAGCGAGCTGATTGATTCTTCCGTTGGGAGTCCTCTGAGGATTACCGAAAATGATGTGCTGTCCTATATCGAAATGGACCGACTTTTGGAGGATGCAGATTTAAAGGACAAGGTACCGGCAGAATATGTGAAATCCGCACCTTTTCTCATGTCCTTCATGGAGCATTATAAGCTGAAGCAAAAGATCACCCATTATTTTAGGGAAAACCGTGACAAAATCACATTGGCTAGAAAACCTGTGCTTTGGGTGAGTCGAAAGGCAATCGCAAACTATGAGAAATTGCCGGCCATGAATGCCAAGCTAACGAAACTGCAAGAAACCTCCCTTCCAAAAAAAGCGGAGAGACTTATGTGGATCCCACCGTCCATTCCCTACTATGAGTTTGGGGGTCCTTTCACCGGGCAAAGCCGTTTTTCTAAAGTGCTAGCGTTCTCTGCATGGGAAATGGTCCCGCGGGCAATCGCGACTCTTATTTCCTATGAAGCTGAGCGTCGAACAGTAGGAGAATTGATTAAGAAAACACTAAAGAAGAAAAAGGATAAAACACGAAACTACTTTGCAGAACGACGGTTCCCTTCACCAAGATTAACGTTCGCTATGAAAGATCAGGCGCCAGCCAATATGAATCATCTTACTCTTTTATATCCTTCCATCACCTTGGCTAAGCTCTTCAACCCGGTAGATGTGTTGAATAGGAAGCTTACTATTGCCGAAATAAAAGGAGAGATAAAGGCTGAAATTCAAAAAAGGCTCGATCAACTACCATATGAACGGAAGGAAGACCAGTCACGTCAGGATGAAAGATGGTATTACCTGGCTCCATTGTTATTCGATTTAGGTGAAAAGCCGATTCAGGAGTGGTTTGAGAAATCGGATGTTTTACCTTCATTGGAGGCTGATGAAAAAGAAGAGAACGGAGCGGATAAAGGTGTATTAAAGAAGCATGTAGAAGAGCTTCGGTCAATCTTTGTCAGTGAAAAGCTTCCCGTGCTAGGGAGACAGCCAGATAATTTACTTGATGTTCTCGTTCATATGGTTTTAGGATCTCCCGCCGTGGCCGTAGCCAGGATGCTTGAGGATTTGGACAGTGAATCTCTGACAGGAGCCATTCATCTGGCTAAGGTCATGGTTGACCGTTTTAATACACAGGAAGCCATCTCTATTGTCGAACTAGAATATGGAACGGAAAGTAAGGACGCTTATTGGCAAAACGTGCTCAAATACTGTGTCGATGGAAATATCCAAGCCATGCTCGATGAATATGCCCATATGCTTCTTGAAGAAGGCGGGCTGAATAAAGCAGAAAAACAGCAGCGAAATAAACAGCTGATTAAAGTGATGGCCAATTCTCTAAAAACACACACGGCAAGCTACAATGTTGATACGTATCAAACTTTTAAAAATCGCATCATGTCTGATGGCAAAGAGAACAAAGGGGGAGAAGACCCCTACATCAAAATGAGAACCAATTATGCCGTTGGCTTTTATGATACGAGAAATGAGGATAAAACACTTAACCGAAAGGAAAACATCCGGCTATCGTTCAATTCGCCCTTTCGTCCATTTGTGTTGGCCACAACTTCAATCGGACAGGAGGGACTAGACTTTCACTATTATTGCCGGAAAATCTTCCATTGGAATCTCACTTCAAACCCGATTGACCTGGAGCAGCGAGAGGGTAGAATCAACCGGTATAAATCCCTAGCTATCCGGCAGAACATCGCCAATAAATACGGTGATATAAAATTTAAAAAAAACATATGGCAGGAGATGTTTCATACCGCGAACTTCGTGGAAAGAGATGATCAAACATCGGAATTAGTGCCGTTTTGGAGTCTCCCAGGAAACCAGGACATTAAAATTGAGAGGATTGTTCCACTCTATCCACTTAGCAGAGACGGGGTAAAATATGACCGGCTTATGAAAATCCTTGCTCTCTACCGACTGAGTTTAGGACAGGCCCGCCAAGAAGAACTGATTGAATATATATTTAAGGATAATATTGAAGAAGAACAGTTGAAAAAACTATTTATAAACTTGAGCCCTTTTTATAAGAAAGCGGAAAAAGACGATATCTAAAGAGAGAACGAATGTGGTATGAGGCTAGAAGTAGTTGGGGAAATAAGCCGGTTATGAAAAAATAGTCTTCTCATTTGAGAAGACTACAGGCTGTCGACAAAGTCGACAGCTGTTTTTTGTATAAAGTTTAGCAACAATATATAGTGTCCTTAATTCGAAATTACAACTAAATATGCTAATTAAAAGAAGATAAAAATCCCTTTTTCATCAATAGCTTTTTGAAAAAGGGGTTTGTCTACACTCTGTAGTCTTCTCATTTGAGAAGACTATTTTTTTCGTTCATCAATTGCTCAACTGCTGGGATGTCAGCTGGTGCCCATTTTAGAGAGCTTGAATTTTCTCGTTTTAACCAAATAAACTTGGAATGCTCACTTGCTGTTGGTGTTCCTTCAATAATCCTACATTTTATGGATAACAAATTAATAATGAAGGTGTCGTATTCATGGGTGTTATCATTAAATATTGCCCCTTCTGTTTCTACTTTACACTGCAATTCTTCATCAATCTCTCTTATTAAAGCAGAAAAGGCATCTTCCCCTTTTTCCACTTTTCCACCGGGAAACTCCCACATATTCGGAATGCTCATGTCTGGAGAGCGTAACGCACATAGTATTTCATTTTTCTCGTTTTCGATAATGGCTGCAACTACTTTAACTAGCTTCTTCATGGGTTCCTCCTATGGTTTTGCTATGTTTAAATAATATCATGATTGAGAGCCTGTATGGAAATAACAAAATAAAGAGGGTCTTTTGATATAATCATGATATAAACCTAAAGGAGGCTGTAATATGCCAGTCCATAACAAACTAGTCCGTGATCGTATCCCGGAAATTATCGAAGCTACGGGTAAGAAATATACAACAAGAGTGTTAAATGATAAAGAATACATAGATGAATTGAAAAAGAAGAGTTTTGAGGAGCTTCAGGAATATGTAGAGACGGATAACAAAGAAGATGCGATCGAGGAATTGGCAGATGTGTTAGAAATCATGCATGCACTAGCTGAATATCATGGATCTTCTATTGAAGAAGTGGAAGAAGTGCGGAGAAGTAAGGCTGCTAAACGAGGTGGCTTTAAGGAGAAGATTTATCTGATTGAGGTTGAAGATGAGTAAGGTTCAGTTAATCACCCATCAACTTGGAACGCACTTATTGGAACAGATTCAGTCTGCTTCTTCGATATGTATTTTGACTTCCTTTGTCATGAAGTCCGGTGTTCAGTATCTGAGAGATGCCTTGAAAGTGGCAGCTGAACGAGGGGCAGAGATTAAGGTATGTACAGGGGATTATTTATTTGTGACGCAGCCAGAAGCATTGCGAATGTTTTTAGAGATTGATCCTAGGATTGAGGTTAGACTGTGGAAGAGTAATGGTGTGTCCTTTCATCCCAAAGCCTACCTTTTCCAAACGGAGAAGCAGGATTGCTTGTTTGTTGGTTCTTCTAATCTATCAAGGTCTGCTTTAAGTCATGGGGTGGAGTGGAGTCTTTCCGTTAGTGATGATGAGGATGTATTTTCCGAAGGCTTGCATCTATTTTTAGAAACGTTTTATGCCGGTCAAACGATTCCATTGAATCAAGAAACGCTGAGGGAGTACGAAAATCGGTATGAGAAGTTTCATATAGATACGCCAAATCTTGCAAATAAATGGACAGAAACAGAAGAAATGGATTTAATGCTTCCGAGTGAGACAGAACCCATTCCAACTGCTGAAGTCATTCATGATCCACCAGCTCCGTATGGAGAGATCTATCCACGATTTGCACAAATCGAAGCGCTTGAGGAACTGAATAAAACACTGGAAGAAGATTATGATAAGGCATTGGTCGTGATGGCGACTGGATTAGGAAAAACGTACCTTGCTGGTTTCTTTGCCCGTAATTTTAAACGGGTCCTGTTTATTGCCCATCTTGAAGAAATCCTGCATCAGGCAAAGAAATCATTCCAGACGGTCATGCCTGATCAGGAGTTTTCTATCTATAATGGCAAGGTGAAGGAAACGAACGGACACACTACTTTTGCATCGATTTATACATTAAGCATGCAACGACATCTCCAAGTATTTGATCCTGAAGAGTTTGATTTGATTGTGGTCGATGAATTTCATCACGCGGCAGCGGATTCTTATCAACGGGTCCTGGAGTACTTTAAGCCGAAATTCATGCTGGGGATAACAGCCACACCGGATCGAAACGATAACAAAGATGTGTATGCAATTTGTGGTGGGAATGTCGCTTTCCGATTGGATTTCTTGGAGGCAATTGAGCGGAACTGGCTTTCACCATTTAAGTATTATGGGGTTTATGATGAGACAGATTATAGCCAAATTACGTGGCTCGGAAATCGGTATGATGAAACCGAATTACTTCAGCTTCAGTTGCGGGATGAAATGGCGGATAAGGTACTACAGGCATGGACAGACAAAAAGCAGAAGCGGACAATAGGCTTCTGTTCTTCGATTAAACAAGCCGATTTTCTTTCTACCTATTTTAATAAGAAGGGATTTCGAACGGTTAGCCTTCATTCCAAGCAAGTGGGTTTTAATCGAGATGACGCGATAAGTCAGCTTGCAGAGGGCACTCTCGATATCATTTTCACGGTCAATCTCTTCAATGAGGGAGTCGATATTCCAGCTGTAGATACGCTCTTATTTGTAAGACCGACTGAATCTTTAACCGTCTTTACCCAACAAATTGGCAGAGGGCTACGGCTCCATAATACCAAGGATCATTGCGTGATCATCGATTTGATAGGTAACTATCGTAATGCAGATGTTAAGTTGAGTTTGTTTGATAAAGACTTCAGCGGCAAAAAGAAAAGCAAGGTCATTGAGCCAGTCGTTCCTGAATTATGTGATATAGAATTGGATGTTCAAGTTATTAATCTTTTAAAGGAAATGACGAGGAAGAAACAACCTAGACGGGACAAACTACTGAGCGATTATCTTGTATTAAAGCAAGAGTTAGGAAGAAGACCAATATATTTGGAGTTACATCTAAAAGGCGCCTCTGAATCTCCGCAGTACCGACAAGAATTCTCGTCTTATTATGGATTTTTAGAATGGGCGGGGGAGCTTTCAGAAAGTGAATCAGCCGTTTTCCATAACTATGAACAATGGTTGGTGGAAGTAGAAAAGACGAGTATGGCCAAGAGTTATAAGATGGTTGTGCTGTTGGCGATGTTGAAGCGTGGACCGAATAATTGGTTCCGACCCATTACATCTAAGCAAGCAGCTCCGTTCTTCCACGGGTACTTAACTGAAACGGAATATCGGAAACAAATCGACTTTGCGGACAACTCTTCAAAGAAATTATGGGAGTATGATGAAGCCGGGGTTAGTAAGTTAATATCAACGATGCCGATGACCAAGTGGAGTGGAAGTTCTAAAGGTCTCATATCGTATGAAGATGATACGTTTAAGCTGAATTTCGATATTGCACCAGAGGATCAGCAGCTTTTATTTGAGATGACAAAGGATATATGTGAATATCGTCTGCATTATCATTTTGAGCGGAAGGCTAGATAATTTTCGGGTACTAGACACCCAAAGGAGAATTGCCATGCAGCACATCATCAGTAGAAAAATTAAATCTGTCATAGTTGTCAGTGTTATCCTCGGTGGGTTCTTTCTTCTATTGGAACCTTGGATGGTTATACCTGTGTTGCTGTATGCATTCATTGGTTGTGCGGTGTACGGGCTACCGGTTTCGTTTTTATCGGATTTTGTCACGAAAAAGGCCGGAAGATATCGTTTTGTTTTGGCTTCTTTGATCTATTCGGTGTTTGGGTTTTTATCCTTCATCGTTTTACGAGATCTAGGAGTCTTTGCCGTTGTCTGCTCTTTGCTTTTCTTTCTTTCAGAAGAATGGCAGAGTGCGCGAGGAAACGGGAGGGGGCAAAAGCCGGCGAACAAGATGATGTTCATGAACGGGCTATCCACCGTCCTCTTCTTCTCGTTGGCTGCATTCGGGTTAATGTTACTTCCGGATACGATGTTCGAAGAGTATACCAATCGATCGTATCTCATTCCAAAAGGGTATGAGGGGGAAGTGAGGGTGGTGTACAATATCGAGGATGCACCGCCACCTGAGAAAAGTGAAGGTTTTGATGTGTACCGAATCAATGATAAAGGCTACACACTCAGCTCCCTTCCTGTAAGCGAAGGCATAATTAATGACCAATATTATTATGTGGATTCAGAAGGGAATAAAGAAAAGATTGACGAGGCGTGCATCCATATTGGAGGCACGGATGGAGTCGGGAACGAAGAATATGAATACTCCAGTTCCTACTTTTTTGTCACACAGACACAATGTGGTGATACGTTTGGTGAAAATGCATTCCCACCCGATATGCCCCGTGGCATGTCGGTAGACCAAATTATCGATGAAGAAGGATTGGATAAGCTTGCATACTAGATTGAAATGTAGGTACGGTTTGATATATGATCAAATCACGCGCCGTCCTTACTATTGAGCGGACTTTTTTTGGAGGTATTTTCTATGAACGATGCGAACTATTATGTGACAAAACTCGGAATGGAACCACATCCTGAGGGTGGGTTTTATAAACGGACATTTGAATCCAAGGAGCAGACTTCAAATCAAGAATTATCAGTGGAGTTTGAAGGAAAGAGAAAGCTTTATACAAGCATCTTCTTTCTATTGGGCTCGAATGACATTTCCCATCTTCATCGTTTGAAATCCGATGAATTATGGTATTACCATGCGGGAAGTCCTTTAACGATTCATGTGATTGATGAAAAGGGAGATTACAAAGAAAGTAAACTGGGGATTAACCTGGACGAAGGGGAAGTCCCGCAAGTGTTGGTTCCGAAAAACTCCATCTTCGGATCTTCCGTCATGGATGAGGATACGTTCTCATTAGTTGGGTGCATGGTCTCGCCCGGTTTTGAGTTCCAGGACTTCGAGCTGTTCACTCAAGAAGAGCTATTGTCGAAATATCCGCAACATAGGGAAGTAATCATGAAGCTGGCTTATGAGGAAATCCCTGAATAATCGTTTTTCGTAAAAGAACCCTTGTCTTGGTAATTGCGGACATGGTTTTTTTCCGTCTTTAATCATGAAGAGGTAGTATTTATTGAATGTATAACAGGAAAACAACATAGTATTATAGAAAAGTGAGGAGGTCTTGTAGTGAACCAATACAAACTAATCCTTTCTCCGTATAACCACAAATACACGAAACAAACGAGAGATTAGTATCGTTGGAATAATGGTTCCAGTAAGACTTTAGTACATACTGTATATTACATTGATTCCAATTGTAGAGATAATAGGAGTTAGTAGATGAAAAATAGAAAAAGAAAAGTAAAAGATAGGCTGAAAGGCTTTTTTAAAGAAACCTTAAGGGAGCTTAGGGAGTCAATCGTATTTGAAGTGGCTGGGTATGTCTTAATGCTTATACCAAGAATGATAATTCGCTTAATCAAGAACATTTGGTGAAGGGGTTAGTCAACATAGAGCTAACGAGAGCATTCCTTCAATTTTTTCACGGTTGTTAAGGCAGCCTTTTTCTTAAAGCACTTATGGGCAGGTTAGTGAAAGAAGGAAATTCTCAATAATCGGGCGAAATATTGATTGATTTATAATTAAGTATTCTGTATATCCGATTGATGAATACTATAAAAAAAATAGTGTAGGAGGGGTTACAATTTGGACATGGCAGGAATGAAGACCATATTAAGTGAAACATTTAAGGGCCCGGAAGGCAACTCGAGTTGGTTCACTGAATCGAAGCCAGGGAGTGGATTGTTCGGCACCATTGATCCATTAAGCTCTGAGGAGGCTTCGGTACTAATCGAAGGAATGACAATCGCGGCTCATACGGATCACACACGTTACCACTTATGGGCGAATAACCAATCATTGGAGGGCAAGGAGCAGGATTTCAATTGGGATGAAAGTTGGGAAATCGGAGCAGTGACAAGCGGTGAATGGGAGGACATAAAGAATGGGCTTCATCATGAATACATGAAGATGACTGAATACATCAGTCAGGAACGAGACTTAAATTCTTCTACGGCCACTATTCTCTTAGGGGCATTGGCCCATGCTGCGTATCATTTAGGAGCAATCAGGCAGATGATCAAGGGTGTTAAATAATTTATAAGAACTGGTGTGTGTTAGTTGAAGAGTGAGACTATTTTTAACGCAGCTCTTTCTTTATGCAACTAACAGGGCAGGTTAGTGGAATAATCAGTTCTGAAAGAATATCATACGATAAGAAGTATTTTGTAAAGGAGGATTATTATTGAGATTAGAAATTGGATTTATTCCTCATAAATGGATTTCTGATATTCCTGATGCTTGTGGTTATTTCCCTTTTGCGATTGAAGGGGAATCAGAGAATATAGTTGATTTTACATTTAATAGTAATGATAATGTAGGTGAATTTGTTTCAAACTGGATGAATGAAATCAATCATTTTCCCATATACATATTTGTTGAAGTACATGATTTCAATCAAGAGGAATTTGAACAAGATTGCCAAACATATAATATCGAGTTTATAAGAGCTAAATTTGGCTTCTATAAGGCGATTATCGAAAATTACAGACAGTTTAGTGTTATATTCCCATATGTATATGCTTGTGGAGGTATGAATGATGTTGCTTTATGGTCGATAAAAAGGGATGTTTTTAGATTAGAGAAAATGAGTATAAAAACCATTTTTGGCATAGAAAAGATTGATATTCCAGTAGTTACTCTCCTTGAGAATGACTGTGTGTTTTGGGTTGGTTTTGATGGTGATAATCTTTTTGCAATATCGAATGATAGTCAATTTTCAACAATTACAAAAATCTCAGAAAAACTCCCACCTAATACTGATTTTATTATCTATGAATACGAAGAATAGAAAATTCTTCTTCAATTAATGGGTGCGTTAGCACTCTAAAAGGGACTTAAGAAACAGCCCCATTCGGTTTTACCTATTAAGTTTACCAATGCAGAAAAATACGCTCGGTCGGTAATTTGATTTCGACGATGGTATTTTCTTTTTCACCCCTAAAATTCATTTCCCCTTGAAAATCACTGGCCACAATTCCTTGTAAAATAGTTAGTCCAAGGCTATCTGCTTTTGCTATATCAAAATCCTCGGGCAATCCGCGCCCGTTATCCTGAACTGATAAGAAAATATAATCATCTATCCGTTTACATTGAATTGTAATCATACCTGATTCCATTCCTATAAAAGCATGTTTAAAGCAGTTCATGACTAACTCATTAATAATCAGAGCAATTGATGTTGCCTTGTTATACGGGATGAATATATCATCTAAATCTAAATGTATTGCAATTTTCGGATTGTCATTAATTAAGTTGATAATCGCTTCCATGATTTGCTTCACATTAATAATACTTCTCCCTAATTTGTCTTTAGAAAGAAGGTTATGGACAGAAGCAATACTCTTTATTCGATTAATCATACTATCTAGTAAATCATCGATGGATATATCAGGGGTATTATTTATAAACATTTTTTGTAATGATATAAGTCCAACAATCGATTGAAGATTATTTTTTATGCGATGATGACTTTCTTGTAATAAGGCAGATCTTCCCAATAATCTTGTGTCTTCAATAGCGATAGCTGCATGAAGGGCTAATGCTGATAAATATTTTGATTCCTCTTTCGAATACACATAAAGGTTTTCATAAGATAATTGAATGATACCTGTTACTTGAGATCGAATCGAAACTGGAACACAAATAATTGTTTTAACATGATGATTCTTTTCAAACAGTGAGCAGAATTCTCTATCATTTTGATTGGCATAGTAGATGTCATTCCCTTTAGCAATTTTTAAAATTGCTTCTTTTGTTAATTGAGCTTTTACATCCTTATTATTTTTGATTTCAAAATCATCAATAATACTCCATGTAAACTCGTCAATTAGCTTAATAGAACAAACATCAGCTTTCATTACACGAGTGACTTCCTTTGCCAGTAATAATAATACATCTTTGAGCTCATATTCAGATGTAAGGAATTCTGCAGCTTGGAAAACGGCATCAAGCACACTTTTTACATCATTATCATAGCTATCGTTTTCTTTAAAGTTGTAATCCTCAATTTTCCTTAACAACCTTTGTGGGTCGCTTTTCGCTATGTCAGCTGACATTTCATCCGTAATGGTTCCCTTTGAAAGAATAGATATTCGGTCCGCTAGCTTTAATGCATCTTCCCATTGTTTTGTAATATAGATAATGCTTTTGCCTTCTTCTTTAAACTGTTTAATAATATTATATAATTTCGTTGCATTTTCAACTGAGAGCCCTTCCATAGGTTCGTGCATAATCATGACTTCTGGGTTTTGTAAAAATACACTCGTCATATAGGTAAGTCTTTTGTCTTCCTCAGATAAATTTCGTACCTTGGTTCGGTAGTCTATTTGGAAATCTAGTTTCTCCAAATTCCTTTTTGCCTTACTCTTAATTTTGCCCCAATTGATAAACGGAAGAAATCTTCGTGTCGGTATATTGGTTAAATTTAGATTTTCGGCCACCGAAAAGTTGCTAACCAATAATGGTTTTTGATGTACAATGGCAATCTTCTTTCTAGAAAGTTTTCTATTTTTAAGAAATTGATCATTAAACCATAATTCTCCTTGAGCATTTGAAGAGTCTAGTAGATTCATTAGGGCTTCGATGAATACTTTTTGCTCGGAGCTATTTTTGACAATTAATGCATGGATCTCTGAATAACCCAAAGTTATATTAATATTATTTATATATCCGTCAGAACTGCGATTTGTTACGTTCTTACACTCAAAAATTAACTTAGACAAAATTCCACCCCCACCTTTTTGACTTTCTCAAAGAAAATATATTCAAATTTTCTGCATTTTAATATTCTAATTATTTGGTATTCTTTAATGATAATAAATCATCTACTGAACAGCAACATACTCAGGAAGATCGTCTTATCTTTTCTTCAGGGCGTAATTTCTGTATAAATTCGACGAATGCTTATGGATTTTTTTAGAAATGATGTTACTATAAAACAGTATATAGGGAGAAGTTACTATAAAGTAGTATAAGCTTAGAAAGTACAGGACATGTGGCAATAATAGATAGCGTTTTCATTTCGGCGTGTGTGTACAAATATCAAATGGGGTGAGGAATAGTGACAAAATCATTGCGAATTTTGCTTGCCGAAGATGAATTTTTAGTTCTAATGGGGATTAAGTCATACGTTGAAAAGCTGGGCCATCAAGTGGTAGGAGTGGCTACAGACGGGGTAAAAGCAGTGGAATTAGCGCTAGAGAATAAGCCAGATCTCATTTTAATGGATATTAATATGCCTAATCTTGATGGTATAGATGCGATTAAAAAGATAAATGAAACCTTATTTATCCCATGTATTATTATTAGTGGTTATCATGATGAAAAACTAATCAAAAGAGCCACAGAGGTAGGTGTACTCTATTATTTGCTAAAGCCAATCGATATTGGGGATTTAAAAATAGCGATTAATATTAGTTTATCTAAGCTGGAAGAATTTAAGAAATTACAGGACGAGCTAAACAGTACAAAGAATGCGTTAGAAGCGCGTAAACATATTGAAAAAGCCAAAGGAATATTAATGGACAGAATGAACTTAAAAGAAGCAGAAGCAATGAAACGATTGCAAAAGTTGAGTAGAGATAAAAATAAAAAATTAATCGTCGTAGCGAAAGAACTTATTGAAGCAGATAATCTACTTCATTTTGAATAATTTAAAATTTTATACTAAACTCTTGTAATATGTGTTATAGTATGTAATATAATTAGAATAGAAAGAAAATTCAAAAAAAGATTCTATACTTACGATAGGTATAGAACATACAACTACTAGTATTTAAAATTAATATTTTAAGTTTTATACTTACGGCTGGTATAAAATTTTTGATGGCTACGGGTGCCTTATTTACGTAATTTATTATGTTTTTTTAACATAATGACTTGCGTATATAAGGCACCTTTTTGTTTTCTTGGATAAATGAAAGCGTGTACAAAGACTCGTTTACTATTATGAAAGGGGGGTGGTACGTTTTTTATAAATCGCTTTTATTGGATTATATTTCTTAAAATGACGAATTCTTTTAATTTAAAAATTCAAGGGGGAATAAGAAAAATGAAAAAGTTGTCCAAGAAATTATTGGTATTTTTACTAGCAACCATCATGATATTTGCTACTGGATGCTCCGACAAAAGCAATGCGGACGGAGACAAAAAAGCAAAAACAATAAAAATAGGAATGTCTTTCCAAGAAATGAACAACCCTTACTTTATTTCCATGAAAGAAGCGTTTGAAGATGCTGCAAAAGCTATTGGTGCAAAAGTAGTGATTGCGGATGCTCAACACGATGTATCCAAACAAATTAATGATATTGACGATATGATCCAAAAGAAAATTGACATTCTCTTAATTAATCCTACTGATAGTAAAGGTGCAGAAGCAGCTGTTGAGGCCGCAAAAAAAGCGGGTGTGATCGTAGTGGCAGTTGATGCACAAGCTGAAGGTCCGCTTGACTCATTTGTTGGTTCTAAAAACTATGATGCAGGTTATCTAGCAGGTGAAAAGATGGCGAAAGATTTAGGTGGTAAAGGAAAAGTGGCCATCTTAGATGGTATTCCAGTTGTACCAATCCTTGAGCGTGTAAAAGGATTTAAAGCAGCCATTGCTAAGAATCCGGGAATTGAAATTGTTAACACTCAAAACGGGAAACAAGACAGAGCTGAAGCGATGAAAGTGACAGAAAATATGTTACAAGCGAATCCAGATTTAAATGCACTATTCAGTGTTAATGATGAAGGTGCGCTAGGTTCATTAGGTGCAATCGAAGCATCTGGCAAAGATGTATGGATTTATAGTGTTGATGGTCACCCAGAAGCAATTGAAGCCATTGTAAAAGGCGGTGTATTTAAAGCCACTACCGCACAATTTCCAAGGGATCAAGTAAGAATCGCACTTGGTATGGCGTTAGCAAAACTATGGGGAGCTGAAGTAGTACCTACAGAAGTTCCGATTGATGTGGAATTACAAACAAAAGAAAACGCAAAAGACTTTAGCTGGTAATTCATCCAAGCGGGCGCTTAAAACTTATGTGAAAAGCGCCCTGCTAAGTCAATCAATAGAGGAAGGTGATTGCAGTGGATAAGGTATTAGAAATTGAGAATATAACGAAAGAGTTTCCAGGGGTTAAGGCACTTAAGGGCGTCAGTATTGATATTGAACGTGGTGAGGTTCATGCCTTGGTTGGGGAAAATGGGGCGGGAAAGTCCACATTAATGAAAATCCTTTCAGGAGTTTATACCCCTACTACCGGTAAAATTCGTTTAGACGGCAGAGAAGTAACATTCAAGGATCCTAAGCAAGCACAACTATTAGGAGTAAGCATTATTCATCAAGAGTTCAGTTTAATCCCATATTTGAGTGGTGTTGATAACATATTCTTAGGTCGTGAGATCAAGCAGGTAAATGGACTATTAGACAGAAAAAAAATGAGAAAAGAAGCAAAAGAAATATTGCAAAGGTTAAATGCAGATATTGATTTGAACAAACCCGTAGCTTATTTAAGTGTTGCCAACCAACAATTTATTGAAATTGCTAAAGCAATAGCCATTGATACGAAGGTGTTAATTTTTGACGAACCAACAGCGAGCCTAACTGGAAAAGAAATTGATAAGTTATTTGAGTTAATTGAGAAATTGAAAGCTGATGGTGTAACCATTATATATATTTCACATCATTTGGATGAAATCTTACACATGTGTGATCGAATGACCTGCTTACGGGATGGGGAATGGGTCAATACAAGGACAGTAAAGGACATTACAAAGCAAGATATTGTGAAAATGATGGTTGGTCGCGAAATCGTCAATGCCTTTCCTGAAAAACCATCCAGTAATCGCAAGGAAATGCTCTTAGAGGTGAAACGATTAAGTAATAAACATATTACCGATATTCAGTTTTCCTTGAAGAAGGGTGAAATTATTGGGATTGCTGGTCTAGTTGGATCTGGTAGAACTGAAATCGTAAGAGCCCTAATTGGTGCTGACCCTGTAAAAGACAGAGAAGTCTATATCAATCAGCAAAAGGTGGATATTAAAAATCCAACAGATGCATTAGCACGAGGTATCGCCCTCATTCCGGAAAGTAGGAAGACTCAAGGTCTCGTACTTAATATGACGATAAAAAATAATATTAGTTTACCTATTTTAAAAGAACTTAGGAATTCTTTCGGATTTATTAGTATGAAAAAAGAAGATGCCATTATTGATCAATCGATTAAAGACTTATTAATCAAAACACCAAGCAGCAGGCAAATGGTGAAAAATTTAAGTGGTGGTAATCAACAAAAGGTCGTCTTAGCAAAATGGTTAAATACAGATTGTAAAATATTAATATTTGATGAGCCTACGCGTGGAATTGATATTGGGGCTAAGGAAGAGATTTACAAATTGATGAGAAACTTAGCAGACCAAGGACTCTCGATTATCATGATTTCTTCTGAATTACCTGAGATTTTAGGAATGAGTGATCGAGTTCTCGTGATGCACAAAGGAAGAATAAAGGCAGAAATTGATGGATCAGAAGCTACGTCTGAAAAAGTAATGTACTATGCAACGGGTGGTGTTGATCAATGAGTGAATTAAATCTCAAAAAAGTAGATTACCAACGAAAAGCATTTAGCATAAAAGAAATGTTTAAGAACCCAGAGATGTTAACCTTAATAGGATTTTTTGTATTATGTACATTTTTTAGTTTTGCGAGTGGAGAGTTTTTATCGTCTGAAAACGTCTCAAATATTATTAGACAAGTCTCAATTAATGGAATTTTAGCTGTTGGAATGACCTTTGTCATCTTAACAGGTGGTATCGATTTGTCGGTAGGTTCGGTAATGGCCTTTACTGGTACGATCATGGTTGGTTTGATGATTAACAATGGAATGCCAGCCATCGCAGCCGTATTAATTGGGATTATTCTAGGTGCCCTGCTTGGTTATATTAATGGTTTATTTATTTCCCGTGCTAGAATTCCAGCTATTATCGTAACGTTAGCTATGATGGAGGTAGCAAGGGGATTAGCTCTTTTATATACAGGAGGGTACCCATTATCTGGAGTATCTAAATCATTTACTTTTATCGGAAGAGGTTATCTGTTTGGCGTAATTCCAATGCCTGCAGTGATTATGATTCTAGTATTTATTGTTGCTTATATCATATTGAATCATTTACCAATTGGCAGATATATTTATGCCATTGGTGGTAATGAAGAAGCAGTTAGATTATCTGGTGTGAAAGTAAAAAGAATTAAAACCTTTGTTTATTTAATCAGTGGGATTACGGCTTCCATCAGTGGTTTAATTATGACCTCAAGACTTGCTTCAGGACAGCCAATGGCCGGAGAAGGGTATGAATTAGACGCCATCGCTGCAGTCGTATTAGGTGGGACAAGTATTGCTGGTGGTCGTGGGCATATATTTGGAACCATACTTGGGGCCTTGCTGTTGGGTGTGTTAAGTAATGGACTTAACTTAATGGGCGTATCACCATATGTTCAAAGAGTTCTAAAAGGAGCCATTATCGTTGGAGCCATCTATTATAGTAGTTTTCGTCAGAAAGATTAACAGTCTATTGTAAAGGGAGATCAACGTTAATTTATAGGAATTAATTGATTAAAAAACTAAATTTATAGGGAGATGTTGTTAATGTCAATATTATCAGAAACGATGAAAGCTGTTGTAGCATATGGTCCAGAAGATTACCGTGTGGAGGAAGTAGCTGTACCCAAAGCAGGTAAAGATGAAGTAGTGATTAAAGTGGAAGCCTGTGGAATATGTGGAAGTGATTTAAAGGCATACCATGGTTCACAAATGTATTGGGGCGGAGAAAACCCTTGGATGAAAACACCGGTTATTCCAGGCCATGAATTCTATGGGATTGTGGCTGAATTAGGAGAAGGTGCTGCTGAGAAATATGACTTGCAGGTTGGGGACCGGGTCACAACTGATCAGATTAATCCATGTGGAAAATGTAGGTTCTGCCAAACCGGAAAGTACTGGATGTGTGAGATTCATAATATTTATGGATTCCAAAAAGGCGTGGCTGAAGGCGCTTGGGCAGAATATATGAAGTTTAGCAATACGGCCAGAATCTATAAAATTAGTGATGGTGTGACGGCGGAAGAAGCTGCCTTAGTCGAACCAATGGCATGTGCGGTCCATACCGTTCAACGAGCAACAATTGAATTTGAAGATGTGGTCGTTCTAGCTGGTGCAGGAACGTTAGGATTATGTATGGTCCAGCTCATTGCTTTAAAGACCCCTAAGAAATTAATCGTTTTAGATACAAATGAGAAAAGATTATCCGTAGCGAAACAGCTTGGGGCAGATATGGTAATTAACCCATTAAAGGAAAATGCGATTAAAATCGTCAAGGATTTAACAGAGGGTTATGGTTGTGATGTTTATATTGAAGCAACAGGACATCCAACTGGTGCCACACAAGGATTAGAAATGATTAGAAAACTTGGCCGATTTATAGAATTTAGTGTATTTGGAAGTGAGGTAACAACGGATTGGAGTGTGATTGGTGACAAAAAGGAACTCGATATTAGAGGCTCCCACTTAGGTCCATACACGTACCCCGTTGCCATTGATTTATTTGAACGAAACCTACTTACTTCTGAAGGAATCGTCACCCATAGTTTTAAAGTCGAGGACTTTGCAGAAGCCATGGAAATGGCTCATCATCCAGAAGCGATTAAGGTATTGTTGAAGCCTTAATTAATAGAATGATTGTCCGATATGTAAAATAATCAACTTGATATCGATGAAAGGTGATAAGGTGGATTACTGGATATTGGAACCTAGGGGACAATGACGGAATTAATTGATCCAACTGGGAAGAGGTAGCAAATGATAAAGCGATACAACATAAACCAAAATAATTTTTGCAGGCAATATTCAGTTTATTTCTATTAGATAATGGGGCTTGATAATCAAGAGAGCAGCTGTAAAATTTACAGCTGCACTCTTTTTTTATGGGCCCAGCACCTCACGCTTCATTCTTTCACTAATTCTAAATCCCTTAGTGTTGTAAAAAAGAGAAAGAGTGTGTAAGCAGTACCCCATATTAATCTAGCATTTTTGTACAATGCAGTACTCAGTCTACAGGACGGTTTTCAAAGTCATAGTCCACCGTGACAGGAGCCACCCGTGCATTTTTTAATGCCGGCGTTTCCGGACGGGCAATTTGATACACGCTGGCACCGATAATTTCAGTGGCTTGCTGTAATTTTTCTTTCGATATCTTATCCAGTGTATCTGTAGGCTGGTGATACCAAGGTTCTACAGGGGAATGGATGAACAGGGCGGATGGAATGCCAAGCTCATGGAATGGTTGGTGGTCACTTCTGCCAAGCTGTCCAAACGGAATCGCTACATCCATTGTCCTGGCTCCTGCTGAGGAACCCAGGTCCGTTACAAGGTTTTTCTTTCCATCGATGGTATACATGATCAAACCGCCTGCTGGATTATCCGCGCCTGCATCACGTCCACCTATCATATCCATTTGGAAGTGAGCCACCATGCGGTCTACATCCGATTTGGGAAGGGAATTCGCATAGAAAGATGATCCAACGAGCCCTCTTTCCTCCGCTCCAAACGTCATGAAGCGAATTTCCGTGTCAATTGGCGTTTTGGCCAGGATCCTTGCCAGTTCCAGCACAGCCGATACACCCGAAGCATCGTCGTTTGCACCAGGGCCGCCTGGGACAGAATCATGGTGGGCTCCAACTGTGATGATTTGACCATTATCCTTATTTGGTTTTGGCTTTAAGGAAGCGATGACATTGTAGGATGTCTTTTCGATTCTTTCAACTTTTCCCACTTCCAGAGTGGTCGTGATCGGTTTAGTTTTAAGTTGTTCCACCAACTCTAACCCTTGGGCTTGAGTAATGGCTACAGCAGGTATATTTTGCCCCGCTGATACTTGTCCAAAGTTATTTCCTGAAGGTGAGTTGTTGTACATCAAGACGCCAACCGCTCCCTTATTTAGGACATTCTGAACCTTATCAACAAAGTTAATGTCCCCACGTTCGATTAGGGCAATTTTCCCGGATACATCGCCAATCTCCTCTGGTTTTGCTTTTCCAACATAAACAAGTTCAGCCGTGACATTCCCGCTGATACTGCCGCTAAAGGCACGCGGTGTTCCTCCTAAATCGCTGTCACCAAGTTTCACTTTTACAGTTTGCACCGTATCATAGATGGGAAAAGGCTGAATCTTTGTTTCAAAACCTAGACTCTTAAACTGACTTTCTATGTATTTGACTGCACGGATTTCGCCTTCTGTACCAGCAGCCCTCGGTTCCTCTGATAGATAGGCAATCGTGTTATACATATTGTCCGCACTGATCTTTTTAATAACTTTGTTATCAAAAGCTGTGCTGGACTGGGCATTTGGTGCCCCGTTTCCGTTTGGTTGTGCCAATGCTGTACCAGATGATAGAACCATCCCCGTAGCTAATAGAACTGTTAATGATTTTCTATACATAAAATCCCACCTTCGTCATATTATTCCTAATTATGTAATTTACTGAATAGTTTGTAAATGAGTCATTAGTCTGTAAAATCCAACAATCAGTCGGTATCTGACCCCAACTTTTATCCTGATTGCTTGGTGAATGTAGTACCATTTCACTTGTTAGAAACTTTACTGAAGTTTTATTTCACTCTGTTCATAGTGAATAACGATAATCCATAATTTTATACAACGATTAAAGGTTTTGATTATTTTGAATGTTCAAAAATAACGACGTTTACATATTGTGTTTTTTTATAACTAGTGTTACTTTATAAATAATATTCCATATTGATCACATGTTACTGATTCGCTCAGGCAGGGTGGTACAGTTGAAAGAATTTCTATTCTTTTGATTGAATACCTCCGTGCCTTTTTTGCGTTCATTTAAAGGGGGAGGGGAGTAATTTAGATGAAAAATAAGATATGGAGGAGATTATAAAATGTTAGTAAAAGAGGTATTGGCAGTGAAGAACAACTAGCCTGAATCACAATGATGTATACGAGGTCCAACCTTAATCCATTAGATGTTGTTACGAATGCCTGTGATTTAGTAGTGGGCGATTAAATTCAGACGAAAGAAACTAGCAATTGTTTGGGTCTATTTTAAAAATTTGGTAGAAAAAAAGGGGGAGTTCCATTTTGAACGTGATACACAAGTGGTTCATAAGTTTACTTGCGATTGTAATAGTTGCTGGTGGTATTGGTGCTGGAAATATTAAAACGATTTATGCAAATGGAATGGATGTTGAGGATCAACAAGTAGGTGATACGAACCTAGCATTAAATAAATCAGTGGAAGTTAGTAAAGACGTAAGTGGTACGTATAACCATTTGAAGCCGGCTAACTTAGTTGATGGTGTTGAAAATAGTCGATGGGGAACGGAAGCAAATCCTACACAATGGGCCATTGTGGATTTAGGAAAAACATTGAGCTTTAATGAATTCAGATTAGTTTGGGAAAGTGCACAAATCAACGCAAAAGAATATAACATCTTGGTTTCTGATGACAAAACATCATGGCAAAATGTGTACAGTTTTGCAAATGAAAATGGATCTGGTCACATTCAAACAGTGAACATTGAAGATACTGTTCGAGCAAGATACGTAAAAATAGAAATAAAGAGAACACATGGATATCCTACAGTTTCCATGGCCGAATTCGGTATCTACCTACAAAAAGGAATTCAGGAACCTACTCGTAACGTTGCCTTCAACCAAAAGGTAACTGCAAGTGGTACGGAAAATGCAGCAAGTGTTGTTGCCCCAAATGCAGTAGATAATAATGATAAAACCCGTTGGGCAAGTGATCCAGTGCAAGGAAAGAAATGGTTTGAAATCGACTTAGGTAAGGAAAGGGATATCAAAACGGTTGTATTGAACTGGGAAAGAAGAAATGCAACCGATTATAAGATTCAGATTTCTTCCACAGGTGGTGCGGAGGCTGAAGATTGGCAGAACATCGCAACTTTTGCTTCTCATCCCAAATTAAATAAACAGAAAATCGTATTAGACAAAACGTATAAGTCTAGATACATTCGTTTATATGTTGATGAATTTGAAGATGTCGATCAGGTTTCTGGTGGAGTTTCCTGGTCAAGTGTTTCATTATATGAATTTGAAGTATATGGTGGGGAAATCAAAAATACAGTATATGACGTAGTTGGTTTGATACCAGTGCCGGAAATTACGGGTGATACAACCAAATTACCAGAACTGGATATTGAGGTGCCCGAAGGATTTAACGTTCAATACAATGGAACCGATTACGAACAAGTAATTGGGGAGGACGGCACAATTTACAAACCTCTTGTAGATACAGATGTTTTAGTATCCTATAAGGTTACAGAACCAAAAACTGGTGAATATACATTTGCCGAGATGCCTGTAACGGTTCCAGGAAGATTTAAAGAAACGGATACTGATAATGCGCGTCCGGTTGTTATTCCAGAATTACGGGAATGGAAGGGATCCACTGGGAACTTTAAATTTTCTAATTCTAGTAAAATCGTTGTTAAGAATAAAAGTTTAATGACAATGGCAAAAACGTTTGCTGCTGATTACAAGGACCAGACAGGAAAGAAAATTAATGTAGTGGTAGGTGGTAAGGCAAAGGCCGGAGATTTTTATTTTGAAACGATAGATGCGGGTACAGGATTAAAAGATGAAGGATACAAAATCGATATTGCTGATAAAGTAAGTGTTCAAGCAGAAAATCCTGCTGCGGCTTTCTGGGCAACTAGAACAATACTTCAAATTTTAAAGCAAAATGATAACATTACCATTCCCAAAGGGACTTTAAGGGACTATCCAAAATATAAGGTAAGAGGTTTTGTGTTGGATGTCGGTAGAAAGACATTCACTATGGATTATCTACAACAGATAATGAAGGAAATGTCATGGTACAAGTTGAACGACTTTCAGATACACTTGAATGACAACTTTATTTTCTTGGAAGAATATACGAAACAGGGATTAGATCCATTAACTGCTTATACTGGATTCCGACTCGAGTCTGACATAAAAAAAGGCGGGAATAATGGATTAAATAAAGCTGATTTAACAAGTAAGGATTTATTCTATACAAAAGCGGAATTCAAAAAATTCATTAAAGATTCTCGTGTATATGGGGTTAACATTGTCCCCGAGATTGATACACCTGCACACTCACTCTCCCTTACAAATGTCAGACCAGATTTACGTTTAGGTACAAATGGCCGTCAGAATGATCACTTGGATATAGCAAAACAATATGATGCAAGTTTAGAGTTTGTTCAAAGTATATTTGCGGAATATATGGAAGGGAAAGATCCAGTGTTTGATGAACAAACCATTGTACATGTTGGTGCAGATGAATTCTCAGCAGACAAAGAAGCTTTTAGAAGATTTTCTAATGATATGATGGATTCCGTGTCTAAAACGGGGCGTCAAGCTCGTATCTGGGGAAGCTTTTCATCAATGAACGGAAATACACCAGTTAAAGGTGAAGGTGTTCAGATTAACTTGTGGAATGCAGGATGGGCAAAAATGGATGAAATGTATGAATCGGGTTTTGATTTAATCAATACGAATGATGGACATCTATATATGGTACCTAATGCAGGATATTACTACGATTATTTAAATAACTCATTTCTCTATAATGATTGGGAACCAAATAATATTGCTAGTAACACGATTCCTGCCGGTGATAAACAAATGATTGGTGCTGCATTTGCGGTGTGGAATGATGCCATAGATCAATATTCAAATGGTACAAGTGAATACGATGTTTATGATCGTATCCAATCTGCTCTTCCATACTTTGCTTCTAAAGTATGGGGTAAAGGTTCGTTAAATCAAAATCAATTCACAAGTAAAGTGAAAGAAATTGATGAAGCACCAAATACAGATTTACGCTACAAAGTAGATAGTAAGACAGATACTCTTGCACAATATAACTTAAAAAATAAAAGAGACACATCGGGAAATGGTTATGATCTAGGTAAAACCGTTAAATCATCATTAAAAAAAGTTGATGGAAGAACCGCCTTACAATTAAAAGGCAACGAAAGTTACATTAAAACACCACTAACTAAAATTGGGGTAGATTCTTCATTGCGTTTTAAGGTTAAAAGAACGGCTACTAGCCATGATGAGCAAATATTATTTGAATCGGACACTGGTTCTTTAAAAGCAGTTCAAAGAGAAACTGGCAAAGTCGGTTTCTCAAGAGAAGGCTATGATTACTCCTTTGATTACACACTACCAGTTGGAGAATGGGTAGAGTTGGAAATAGCAACGAAGTTAAAAGAAACATCATTATATGTGAATGGTAAATTGGTGGATGTTTTAGGTGATAATGAAAAGGTTGAAGCGACGGGTCGTCCATATACAGCTACTTTCATTCTTCCGTTTGAAAGAATTGGCAGTAAGAAAAATTCATTTCAAGGGTACGTTAGTGATGTTGAACTTAGTAAAGTTTTGAAACAGTAAGGGAGAGTCATCAGATAAATCCAGAAGTGTCACTTTTGAAAGTTTGTAGAAGGAAAAAGGAGAATGCCAATGAGTTGTCCATTTAAATGGCACTCAAGGCGTTCTTTTTTTGATTGCTGAGCACGGCAAAGGGCCGGGAGAGGAGGTAAGAAACATGTAGGAAGTAGACTCGGTTATCACCAATTAGGATGATGAAGGAAATGGAAAAGGATCTTGGTGAGGTACATTGAACGCATTTAAATATAATGAAATGGCCAGGCCATAAAAGAAACAACAAAAAAGCTGTGGATCTATAACAGATCCACAGCTCTTTATCTTTCATTCCTTCATTTTCGGATTTTTTCCATTTCATCCGCTACGAATTGTACTTGCGTTCCAACAATCACTTGAATGCTTTGTGGCCCGACAATATTGATTCCTGGTACTCCTGTTGATTTAATCTTATCTTGGTCAACCGCATCCATGTTTTTGACCTCAACTCTTAAGCGTGTTACACAATTATCAATAGACGTCACATTAGCGTCCCCGCCTAGACCATCATAAATTTTGGCCGCCATGACAGCGAATTTATTTCCTACTGGTGTATTGTTTGCATCTACTTCAATATCGTCATCTGTATCTGCTTCCCTACCAGGGGTCGCTAAGTTGAACTTCGTAATTAAGAAACGGAATAATACATAATAAATGACGGCAAAGATTAGACCTTGAAGTAGTAACATATATGGCTGATTAGCCAATGGTAGTCTTGAACTTAAAACGAAGTCGACTAGTCCCGCACTAAAACCAAATCCTGCTGTCCAATGGAAAAATGCTGCAATGGCTAATGAAATACCTGTTAAGGCTGCATGAACTACATAAAGAGCCGGAGCTAAAAACATAAATGAAAATTCAAGTGGTTCTGTAACCCCTGTAAAGAATGAAGCAAATCCTGCTGCTAACATTAACGATGCCGCTTGTTTTTTTCTTTTCGTTTTTGCAGTATGATACATGGCTAAAGCAGCGGCCGGTAAACCGAACATCATGATTGGGAAGAACCCTGCTTGATACATCCCTGTAGTTCCCTTTGTTCCCGTTCCTGCCCAGAAATTTCCGATATCATTAATTCCAGCTACATCAAACCAAAACACGGAGTTTAATGCATGATGCAGTCCTGTTGGAATTAAAAGTCTATTGAAGAATCCATATAATCCTGCACCCACAAAATCTAACTTACTAATCGCTGTACCGAAAGATACCAATCCTGTAAAGATGACTGGCCATGCAAAGAATAATATCACGGAAACCAGCAACATTGAAACCGCTGTCATGATTGGTACTAAACGTTTCCCACTAAAGAAGGATAAGGCAGCTGGCAATTGTACATGACTAAACCGATTGTACATGATCGAAGCTACGATTCCCGAGAGAATCCCAACAAATTGATTTTCTATTTTCTCAAAGGCTGGGTTTACATTATCTGCATCAATGCCTTGTAGCATAGCCACTGAATCTATCGAAAGCAAAGTGGTAACAACTAGGTAGGCGACTAACCCGCTCAATGCGGCTGATCCGTCTTTGTGTTTAGACATACCTAGAGCTACTCCGACTGCAAATAAGATTGACATGTTATCAATAATGGAAGATCCAGCTTTAATGAAGAACGCAGCTATCGGATTATCAGCTCCCCAACCGGAAGGATCGATCCAATAACCGATTCCCATCAAAATGGCTGCAGCTGGTAATACTGCTACTGGTAACATCAATGAGCGACCAATTTTCTGTAGATATTTCATCATTTTAAATACCCCCTATCAATTTTTTAAATTGAATAATATGATGCTATCATTCTTTATATTTTCTCTGTTATACTCCAACGCTGCTTTAATCTCTCTATATGGAGAGTGATGTAGCCAAGTTCACATTCCGGAAGTTCCATTTCATAAGTGTTCATTAATACTTGAAATACTTCCTTAGAGCATTGATAGGAAATCGGAAACTTCTTTTTTATCATCTCTAGCATTTCCTCATCCATGGTATGAAGTTCAAAATGCTTTACTCTAGAGATGGAATGACGAAGATGTGTTATTAATCGTTGGTAAGAAATATCATCATGATGTATCGTAATATCCAAGTATTCAGTGATTGTTTGGATAAGATCACTGATAATGGCTGTCTGTCTTACGGTTTCCTTCATATCTCCATTTTGTGGTTTAGCTGTATGGATATGAAGGGCAATATAGCCAGCTTCATCTATGGGCATTTCAATGTGAAACCTCTTTGCAATGTGCTGAATTGCCCACATACCAATTTCAAATTCAGTTTTGTAGAGTACTTTAATTTCTTGAAGGAGCTTGTTCTGTAAATGAATTCCTTCCTGTTCTCTTTCAATCGCAAAGGACAAATGGTCTGTTAAAACAATATGGATATGGTCACTTAATTTCACACCTAACTTTTCTTCTGCATAGGAAATGATTTCTTCCGATATTTCGAAATGTTTTTCAGGGATTCTCATTATAAGCTGCTGGAACTTATCCGTCTCCTCTATAACAAAAAGCTTTTCAACTTCTTGTGTTTTGACAAGATCATTTCTTCGCTTGTTAAAGGCGATGCCTGAACCGATGGCTATTTTCTCGGTTTGCCCGTCTTCAACCACTACCGCGTTATTATTCAAGATTTTTTTAATTTTCACTTGAACATTCCTCCTCAAACATGTGGCATAGGAAACGTTTACGTATGCGTCACCTTAATAACGACCGTTTCACCCATTCTTGCAACTTTATCCAAAGACATTTCATATTTATGTGTATTCGTTTGACTGTTTGTAATAACCATAATCAACATGTCGCTTTTTGCATGTTCCTTAATATGCTGTAAATGATAGGTCAGTAATAACTGCCCGACAGTTATGGAATCTCCAACGTTTACCTTTACATCAAATCCCTCGCCTTTTAGAGCAACTGTTTCAAGACCAACATGAATCAATATTTCCGTTCCATCATCAGCTACTAGACCAATGGCATGCTTTGTAGGAGCGATTTGTACAACCTTTCCAGCCACTGGTGATGACACATTTCCATCAATCGGAACAATAGCTATTCCTTCCCCCATCATTTTTTGACTGAAAACGGGATCTGGTACTTCTTCTATGGAAAGAATTTCTCCACTTATAGGTGCATAAATAAGCTGCGGTGTTTTTGGGGTTTTCTTAAATAATTTTGAAAACATTTTAGAATCTCCTTATGCCTAATTTTTTGATGATTTTCTAACATTTCACTTTAAATGAACACAAAAAAGGCACGGAAGTAACCAATTAAAAGAATCGAAATTCTCTCAACCGTACCACCCTGCCTGAACGAATCAGTAACATGTGATCAATATGGAATATTACTTATAAAATACCATTATTTATTCAATAACACAATATGTAAAGAAAATATATTTGAATATTCAAAATAGTTAATGGCTACGGTTATCAAAGAATAATATGAATATCTAAATAGCGCTTTCTAGGGAATTAGGACCTTTCATGTTAGGAAGAGTGTGCCATTTTATTCGACCCACAAACTTAAAAATATAAGCCAGTACCATCAAATTTCCAGGTCGGAGGTTGCCTAAGTCCATATTGCTGGAGACTAAAATATCCTAACTGATTTAACTATACTAGCTCCAAATTGAATAGTTCAAGAGAGAGGTTTATTTGGATCTGTAAATATAAGGAGATTGATTCACTACTTTTCTACCAATATTAATTAGATAAGGAAATAGTGGTTTACAAGTATATATTTTGAATAGTATGATAATTCCAATAAATTGAAAAGGAGGTAATCGATTATGAAGAAGCACGACTCACTTATCGACGGAACTCTACCATCATTTAACAACTGCGGTTGTCAAAAGCCAACTGCACCAACGGGTAAATAACTTTGTAACTAACAAAGGATGATGGGCCTGTCGAAGGCCCGTCATCCCAATTTATTTGAAGGGGTTGGTGAAAATGTATATAGTTTTACATGATGATGTCATTTTAAGAAATGAACATGGTTATTTGGAATCTAATGCACGTTTTTTTTACACCGCTCGAACTAGGCATACAGAATTTATTTCAGCAGCTACCTTTGAACTACTCACCTATCTCACAACCTCTCGAACGATAGATGATGCCTGGAATTATTACCATGAGAAAGCAGTAGCATTGAATGAGTTGCCTGATCGTGTGGAATTTGACGAATTTATAAAGGAATTGATAGATGGGGGGACCCTTTTTTTAACAGATCAATATATTTCCTCTGAACGGCCTCTTAAACATCTCAGTATTTCACCTCCGAAAACTTCCAAATATACACCAATGACATTTCCAACAAAAGTTAACGTTACGAGTACAATGAGATGCAATTTGATGTGTACTCATTGTTTACGAGAATCTTCCCCTTTTTTTGATACCAGTGATAATTTAAATACAGAAGAAATGAAAAAACTATTTACAGACCTAGATAATTTGGGAATCATTGAATTGGCTTTTTCTGGAGGGGAAACCACTACCAGAAAGGATATATGTGAGTTAATTGATCACGCTGGCACGTTACGATGTTTTTTTGAGTTTTTTACAAATGGTCACCGAGTCACTCAAAAAGTTTATGATTCATTACTTAGATTAAAAGATAGAAAGGGAAGAGGGTTACAAATCCACCTATCTTTAGATGGGGATGAAATCTATCACGATAAAATACGTGGAAACGGCCAATTTCACAAAGTCATTAATACTTTAAAAAGATTCTCAAACGATAGTTTCTATGTGATTGTAGAGTCGGTTTTAGTTCCTGAAAGTGTTGAAAATGGAGTCGTAAGAAAAGTGATTGAAACATGTGCGGCCAATGGTGCTAATGGAATTAGTTTTCACCCCGCTTCTGTTTCGGGTCGAGCTGGTGGAAATCCAGAAAACTTTCTATTTACCCTTTCACAACTAGCGTATTTTGAAGAAGAAGTGTTAGAAGTGGCAAAAGAATTTCCAAATATAAAAATTGAATTTCAAGCGTATTATTATCCAGGTAAAAAGAACACAGATAATCTTTTCAGTTTACCTGCTAACGTAGGCCCTCAAGGTATGTTTTTACTAGCAATTGGTGCAGACGGAAGCGTTTATCCTTGTACGGAATCTATTGGTGATCGATCTCAAATTATAGGGAATGTAAAGGAGACAGATTTAATTTCCATATGGAATAGTACAAAGTGGGATTTTTATAGAGGTGGTTGGGAGATAGAGGAATTAAAAGCATGCCAGGGCTGTATTTTTAATGGTAACTGTAGGATGCAAACTTGCAGATGTTATGCAAAGAGAACTTTATTCGATGCTTACGGTGCTATGCCAGAATGCTATAAGGTAGGTGAAGAAATATGGGAAAAATCAAAAATTTAGGTTTTCAAGACTTAGCGGAAAATATAGATGAATTATTAACACTGAATAAAGAGGATCTTTTAGAATTTTGCTCCCGGCCGGAGGAGTGGAGTACTCCTAACTTGTTATCCTCTTTTGTTTCACAAGATGAAAGAAGAATTTATAACTTTAAGAAATTCCTTGCGGAAAGGCCCATGCATTGGGCAAATTTATTAAGTCTGTTGAGATCAAATGGTCTAGACGCCTCCTTTTTAACAATACCAGATGAATTAGAAGATGCTCTAAAAGCTCCGTGTATTTTAGCCATTCCGCATTTCGGAGTACATATGTTGGTTCCTACAATATTAAGTCAATTAATTGGTGATAGCTCATATATTTTAGCCACTGGAGGATCTGAAGGGCATGAGGTTGGAAAAAGCATAAAAAAAATTTTACCGAATGATAAGGTGAATTTCTTGCCTGTTCCTGATATATGGATCCTTCGAAAATTAGTAAGAGGATTTAAAATCGGCAATTACCCTTTAATTTATCCGGAAATCAGTTCTTCGAATGATAAGGAATTATATAAATTGGAGTTATTAGGGGAAAAGGTTCATGTACCCCTGGGAGTTGAACATTTGAGTAGACTATGCAATGCGAATGTTCTGCCAGTTGCCATTCAATGCAATTCAAACAAATATGAACTAGTAATGGGACCTTTATTAACCTATTCCAATAAGGGCAGTATAATTGAACCTTTATTTAAATGGATAGAAGAGTTAGTTTATAATGACCCTACACAATGGTTCGGTTGGAAACTTATAGAAGATATGTTGGTCAAAGAAGAACATACTGTTACCAATCATTAACTTGAAAATCCAGATGATCCTATGACAAATCATAAGGAGAAAAAGAGTGAAGCGAAACATACACCTCATTATTGTGGCTCTTGGCATACAATCTTTACAATCCAGTATTGTCTTCCTCACGTTAGCTTGGTTCTTTATTAACATCACCCATTCGCCCTTGGTGTTTAGTTCATTAATGGCATTTCGTTATATACCCGGGATATTATTGGCAGTGTTAAGCGGCATACTCATTGATAGGTTCAATAAAATCTCCTTAGGGTTATGGGCTAGCGTTTGGCATTTATTCACGTTATGTGCATTATTCGCGATTGGACTAATGGAAGTAGTACCAAGTGGCTTCGGTTACTGGATTTATTGCCTGGTTCTTCTTTTCATGGGTGTGGCCTCCGCCATATTAACACCGCTTGAAAGAACGTTAATCCCATTGTTAACTCCGCCAGAAGAATTAAAATCGGTCAATAGTGTCATAACGGCCATCACCCAAATCGCAAACTTATTAGGTACGGCAATTGCTGGTGGTCTTTTGGTAATAGGGGGATTTACGGTTGCAATGCTAACGTCGATCATCCTGATTCTTCTATCTGTTGTTTGCTATGTGATTCTTAGGTACAGGGCGGTACTGAAAGATGCCAATAATCAAGATACCAATCGTATACAAACACCAATTAAGGTAACATTCTCGATTTTAAAAAGACAGAAGTGGATCTTTTCGGCTATCACGGCAGCGGTGTTTACGAATATGGCATTCGTTATGATCATGGATGTCTTACTCCCCACTTTATACTCGGAAATTAAGGTGAATGGTTCAGCGGCTTTGGGACTCTGCTTTACAGCCATTGGGATCGGGACTCTCCTGGGAGCAACCATTACGTATAAAATCAAACAAATGAATTTTGAAATGTCGATCGTATTGTATGTTTTATCTGGAGTCGTGGGCACGATTGCCGGTTTTGTAGTGGATTCCACTATCATGAGTATTGTGTTGTTTGGAGTATTCGGACTTTTAGCGGCTCCCGTCACAATAATCTTCCAAACTGAATTGCAGCAGGCTATTCCCCAAAACATCATGGGCAGTGCCATGGGTTTTCTGACAGCTGGAGCGACATTGGCACAACCCATAGGGGTTTTCATTGCTGGTGTATTTCTCTTAAAACTCAATGGAAGTTATGTTCTTGCTATTTCTTGCTCTATATCGATCATAGCTGTTGTGATGGGCTGGTATCGAATCAACAAGCAAAAGAAATTAATAAGCCAAGAAGTCATGATGACAAAACAAACATTAGGGTAAAGAAACGGAGCAATGAGGGAACTCCCTCATTGCTTTTTACTATGTTTCGATTCGTGGTAGTTCAGTAGATGGCTAAGAAGATTGGCCAAGAAGGCTACTAATTCCTTTTATTAACTAATAAAGAAATTCATCCAAATATATATGGTAAAATTAGTTAGGTTCATTTATATAGAGGTAGGAGGATATTGAATATGAGTAACTGGTTATACATTCTTTATGCTGTAATTTTAGGCATAGTATCTTGGTTTACAGGGGAAATAGTAACCTTTGTGATGTTGGGGATTATTCTTATTGCTTTGAATAATATAAACACAACACTTAAAAAGATTCATCTTCAAAATGATGAAAGAAACCATAAGGAAATAAGTTGATGTAAAACTCTAATGGGCGGATTTATTATGAAGAATCGAAATTTTACGTTCATCTTTTAGGAGGTCAGGCCTTTGCTTTCTTTCAAAAAAATCTCCGTAGGCCTTCTGGTTATAGGGAGTCTTGCTGCATGCGATATCGAACAAGCCATGAAAAATGAAAAGGTAGATGTAGAGCAGAAAACAGAGGTACAAGATTCAACACAAAAAGAGGATGTACCCTCGTACGAAGCACCCAAGTATCATATATATGGTGGCTGGATGAACGATGAATCTTATATACTGATCAAAAGTGATGGTTACGATGGGAAGAATAGATCCAAATACATAGTAGAAAAATTCACTAAAACGGGGAAAGATAAGACGATAAAGCATTTCCAGTTAGCGGAATCTACCGGATCAAAACTAACCGGCATACTATTTAACAAGAAATCAAACAAGACATCTTTTCTGACACTAGAATTGAATAAAGGTCATACCGAAATAACGGTCACGTTGCCGAATGAAAAACCTGATACCTATAAAAAAGCAGATATAGAGCCGGAAGAATTTAATTCAGATTATGCGTGGGAGGATTGAAACCATAAAGGGAGTTGCTTTCGCAGCTCTTTTTTCTTATGAGCTAATGGGGCAGGGTAGTTGTGCGAAATGTTTTTAGCTTAAATTGAGGATGGTCACATTACTCAGGTAAAGGCTAGACAGTTCCTTTCGGAACTGAAGGATTATATCGAAGAATCAAATGAAGAGGTAACGCTCGGAAGGGTTCTCTCTTAGTCGATTAGCATTTGATTTAGTAAGAATGACAGTGTTAAAAGCTCGGTGAAAAGGCGTAAGAATTTACCGTAACAGTGTAATTTAGCTGACGAAAGCCTACCCGATGGGGTGGTGTAAATCATGATGCTTGAGTTGAATGAATATGGTGAGTATGCGAATAAACCTATAACAAAAAGGTTAAGCTGACAAACTTCTGAATGTACGGGTCTAGACCTGCAATACATAGAAATGTGTATATCACCAAATTGTGAGGTTAACTGTGGATGAGTAAGACTAACTAATATGAAAATCCATGATACGTCACAGGCGTATGAGAGTTAACAGGCTTAGAGGAAGCACCTAAGTTCATTCTATAATAGATATAATTCAACGTTGTAAGCTGATAACGTGGAGGGCTTACTCCCGATGAAACGGTGAAGGGAAAGCAATAATGACAATAGTTATTGTATAACTTTGTTTTGTATCAGTGAAAGTGGTGGCACAGTACCAATGAAATGTCTAATCCACATGGAGGGATAGCCACTAGACTAATGAAGAATCATTCAACCATGTAAGGCAGATCTTTATCGATTAATAAGGTTCTCGTGAGACTAAAAGAGGTTTAACTCCGAAAGGAGTACCGACTTATTGAAACGGAAGAAACTGAGACACAACGAGTATTATAATCTACAAGAGTTTTTCGATTCTCTTTATGCTCGAAGTGTCGATGGTGATAAGTTTTATGGATTAATAGAATTGATGAGTTCTAAAGAAAACATACGTCTTGCCTACCGAAATATAAAAAGAAATACGGGTAGTAAAACGGCAGGAACAGATAAATTAACAATTAAAGATATAGCTCATTTATCAGTGGAAGATGTAATAGTTAAGGTTCAAGATATGTTTAATTGGTATGAACCACAAGCAGTAAAACGTGTCTTTATTGAAAAGTCAAATGGAAAACTAAGACCACTAGGAATTCCAACTATCTGGGATAGAATCTTTCAGCAGTGTATCTTACAAGTATTAGAGCCTATTTGTGAAGCGAAATTTCATAGACACAGTTATGGATTCCGACCCAATAGAAATACTCACCATGCGAAAGCAAGGTTTGAGTTTCTGATAAATCAATCTGGTCTACATCACTGTATTGATGTCGATATTAAGGGCTTCTTTGACAACGTTAACCATAGTAAACTTTTAAAACAAATTTGGTCTTTTGGAATTAAAGATAAATCATTGATAGCCATTATTTCCAAACTTTTAAGAGCTGAAATACATGGTGAAGGTATACCAACCATGGGGACACCGCAAGGTGGCATTTTATCTCCGTTATTATCAAATATTGTTTTAAATGAACTTGATTGGTGGGTAAGTAATCAGTGGGAAACGTTTGAAAGCGATTTTAAATATAAGACCAACGGAATTAAATATCAAGCACTTAAAAAGTCCAGATTAAAGGAATGCTTTATCGTCCGTTATGCGGACGACTTCAAGGTCTTATGCCGTACGCGCTCACAAGCAATTAGAATGAACTATGCCATCAAAGATTTCTTGAAAACCAGACTACACCTTGATACGAGTGAAGAGAAATCAAAGGTAATTAACCTAAAGAATAACTCTTCCGAGTTTCTTGGCTTTTCTACCAAAGCAGTAAGAAAAGGAAAGACAAGGTTCGGTTATGTAGCGAAATCCAATATGTCTAAGAAGGCAAAAGTAAATGCCTCTAACAAAATTAAAGAAGCTATCAAAGCCATTCAAAAAAGTCCTAGTAATGAAACCGTTTGGAATTTCAATACCGTAGTTATGGGGATACAAAATTACTATTCAGCAGCCACTAGAATTACAATAAATCTTAATGAGTTAAACTCTTATTTGCGCAAAGTGATGTATAATCGCTTAAAATGCCTAAGAACAGACGCAAATTTTCATGATATGACCAAAACTTTACAAAAGAGGTATAAAGTTTATAAGTGCAAATTGTACAAGGTACAAAACATGGTATTTGTACCGATTCATGCCCAAAGACATAAAACAAATTTATGCTTTTCTCAGGATACGTGTAACTATACTGCCGAAGGTAGAAACAAGATACACAAAAGTCTAAAAGCTATAAATAAAACCTTCTTATCATCTATCATGAAAAGTTTTATTCCAAATCGATCAATTGAATACAATGACAATCGAATAAGTAAATTCATCGCTCAATACGGTAAGTGTGCCATCTCTGGAATGGAACTTGGTAAAAATGATTGGCACTGCCATCATAAAAATCCGTATCACCTTTCAAAAGATGATTCATATTTAAACCTTGTGGTTCTTCATGAAAAAGTCCATAGACTTGTACACTTGAAAGATGATGACAAGATAAAAGCAATAATAAAGGTCTTAAAGCTATCTAAAAAGCAAATGGAAAAACTTAATGAACTTCGGTTACAATGTCATAATCAAGCAATTTGATTTCGGAAGAAAGCAAAGTCAAATCTAACAATACATAGAATTGAATGAATTGGATTAGTTGGAACGCCGTATGAAGTGAAAGCTTCGCGTACGGTGTGAACAGGGGGAAAAGGGAGCGATAACTTCAAACCCTTACCTATCTGTATCAATAACGATGATGAATATACTATATAAATTTTTCCTAGGGAGTGAAGGTAAGTGGGGATTAGAATAGCAAATATACAAGATTGGAAGGCAATATCGGATTTACTAGGCCAGTTGGATTATTTAGATACCGAGACCTTCATTAAAGATAAAATAGAAAGACTCATCACACATCCTGATGAGGAATTACTGGTGTATGAGGATAATGAAAGAGTCATTGCTTTTATTTCCATGCATTATATACCCCAAATAGCGTTAATAGGGGATTTTGCTAGAATCAGTTATTTTGCAGTAGATTCAACAAATAGGGGTAAGGGAATTGGACAAGAGATTGAAGAGTTTTGTACTGAGTTAGCTAAGAAGCGAAACTGTGACAGACTGGAGGTTCATTGTCATTCAAGAAGAATCGATGCACATCGATTTTATTCCCGCCAAGGCTATTCTGAATCACCAAAATACTTTATTAAGATGATCAAGTAATTCTTTCTTTGGGCTTCAAACTTCTTCAACTAAGGGTGCTTTACTCCAAAAAGGGAGTTGCTTTCGCATCTCTTTTTTCTTGTAGAACCTAGGATTTTCATCTTCTAAACAAGACATTTTCATGTTATATTCATACATATATTTCCATCATAAAAATGCAAACACCCCTCTCTTTCTTATTAGATTTCTTAGTATTCAATATCGATTCCAATCCAAAGTGAAATGAAGTAAATCTAACCGGTTGCAAAGGAGTGAAACGCATGTAAATACCTCTTTATTCTCTTAGAAAAATGAATAAAGAGGGGTTGTTTGCATTGAAGAATAAATCATTTACTGTGTTGGTGGCAGGACAATCGTTAGCGAATGCTGGGGATGTTTTTTATATTGTTGCGCTGATAACAAGTGTTTACGCTGTCACCCATTCGTTATTTTATGTTTCGTTGGTTCCTGTCATAAATATGCTTGGTGGGTTTGTAGGAGGTTTAGTAGCACCACTGCTCATCGATCGATACCCGTTGAAAAAGATTTTATTTCATTCCCAGTTCGTTAAAACATGTCTCTTACTTGTGCTAACCCTATATGTATCATCGCTTTTCTCGAAAGACTCAATGGAAGTGGTGTATATCCTTATTTTCTTCATCATGTTTTTGGATGGGTTCGCTAATCCAGCGAGTAGTGCCTTGATTCCTCAGCTTGTTCCGGAAGAGTCCTTATTAAAAGCAAATAGCCTCATGTCTTCTATCCAGACATTCATTCAGATGGGAGGATGGGCTGCAGGTGGCATTTTGGCGGCACTTTTGCAGGCTCGCGGACTGTTCCTGTTAACGTGCTGTTTGTATGGGCTATCCACTTGCTTGCTGGCATTCGTTAGAGTAAACGAACAACAACGATCTGAACGTGAAGGGAAGGAAAGCAAAAGGGATTCCCTGTTTGAAGGGTGGAGGTTGATCGCAGGAGATAAGAGGCTGCGTGCCCTACACTTCACTCTGTTTTTTGGTTCGATCGCTAGCCCGGTCTGGGTATCCTCGATCCTTTATCCGTTTATAGATAAACGCCTGGGAGTAGGAACGGAGTGGTGGGGCTATATCAACGCCTCTTTATTACTAGGATTATTTCTGGCGGGCATACTTGCATATAGACGGTCCGCCTTCATTCATAAGAATATCCAGAAGGTGCTGTTGGGTGGAGGGTTCATGGTCTTTCTGCTGACCCTTTTATTTGGAGTGAATGTGAATCCCTTCCTTGCCCTTTTGTTCATTGGCACTTATGGTCTATTCGAAGAACTGCGGATGATTTCCATTCATACGATCATCCAATGTGTAGTCAGGGAAAGGCTTTTGGCTAAGGTGTATGCCGTCCAAAGTTCTTTCATCATGCTAACTTTCGCGATATCCACTCTCTTGATGGGCATGCTGGGCCAGCGATACAGCATCGTCGTTGTATTTATGGTCGCCTCGGTTTCCTTATGTCTTTCGTTCGTTTATCTTTTGACCTGTAAAAAGCAAGTAACGCTCCCTATCGATGGACCTAGCTTTGAAGAATAATGATGCTTGATTGATGAAAAGCCAACTTAGTTCCGTTGGCTTTTTTTCGTAAAATGTCATCCAACTTTACATAGGGCGGAGGGGTATGATATGGTTTTGATATAGGGTATAGGGGTATATGAGTGAGGGGGCGACAAATGGAATTCGACCTGAATAAAGAAACAGATACTTGTTGTTCGAGTACAACTGAGCGGAAAAGCCATCATTCCGAGTCAACAAAGAAAAATCTTGTTACAAGACTGAATCGTGTAGAAGGCCAAATTCGCGGCATAAAAGGGTTAATCGAAAAAGACACATACTGTGACGACGTGATTACTCAGATAGCTGCTGCGCAATCCGCCTTAAATGGTGTGGCCAAGCTGCTTCTTGAAACGCATATGAAAGAATGTGTGGTAGATCGTATTCAAGAAGGGGACTTGGAAGTACTCGATGAAGTCCTCGTGACGATCCAAAGACTAATGAAAAAATAAGGAGTAGATACTATGGAAAATGTAACGTTACAAGTAAGCGGGATGTCTTGCGGACATTGTGTAAAAGCAGTGGAAGGTAGTGTAGGAAAATTGGAAGGTGTCGATCAAGTAAAAGTTCAGCTAGAAGCTGGTCAAGTTACTGTATCGTATGATAAGGAAAAAGTAACCCTGGATACCATCAAAGAAACCATTGATGATCAAGGCTACGAAGTAGAATGATTTTGGGTACCATAATGAAAAGATGAAGAGTGCCTCACTGGTACTCTTCATCTTTCGAAAGAATATACCCCTATTGGGTATAGTGGAGGTGAATGAGATGGCAACCGCATCTAAGGATAAAGCAGCGAAAGAATCCAATCTTCAAATTTCAGGGATGACGTGTGCAGCGTGTGCGAACCGGATTGAAAAAGGGTTGAATAAAATGGATGGGGTCGAACAAGCCTCCGTCAATTTAGCCCTTGAAAAGTCCACGATAACATACGATCCTTCCAAACTGAGTGAAGAAGACTTTGAAAAGAAGATTGAAGCGCTTGGGTTTGGAGTCGTGAAGCAAAAAACGGAATTCGCCATCACGGGAATGACGTGTGCAGCGTGTGCGACACGGATTGAAAAGGGACTAAATAAAATGGATGGTGTATCATTTGCCAACGTCAATTTAGCGCTTGAAAAAACGACGGTAGAATTCAATCCATCTGAAGTGACGGCTGCGGACATCATTGCAAAGGTAGAAAAGCTTGGGTATGGTGCCCATCAAAAGCAAGACGGAAAAGAACAAGTGGATTATCGTGAAAAGGCCATTAAAGAGCAGAAACTGAAATTCATCATTTCTGCCATTCTTTCCTTGCCTTTACTATGGACAATGTTTGGGCACTTTTCTTTTACATCCTTTCTATATGTACCGGATGTTTTAATGAATCCCTGGGTTCAAATGGTCTTTGCAACGCCTGTCCAATTTATCATCGGTAAACAGTTTTATGTAGGTGCTTATAAATCACTTCGTAACGGTAGTGCCAATATGGATGTACTCGTGGTGATGGGTACGTCAGCGGCTTATTTTTACAGTGTATACCAAGCCATCGTTACAATGGGCGCGCATCATGGTCCGCATCTATATTTTGAAACAAGTGCCGTGTTAATTACCCTTATCCTTTTAGGTAAATTATTCGAGGCAAAAGCAAAAGGCCGGTCATCCGAGGCCATCAAGAAATTAATGGGGCTTCAAGCGAAAACAGCCATGGTCATTCGAGAAGGTGTGGAACAAGAAATCCCGCTAGAAGAAGTGATGATGGGTGATATTATCCTGGTGAAACCGGGTGAGAAGATCCCAGTCGATGGAGAGGTAATCGAAGGAACGACGGCTGTCGACGAATCGATGCTAACAGGTGAAAGCCTGCCGGTGGATAAGGCTAGTGGTGACCTGCTTTATGGCTCCACCCTCAACAAAAATGGCTTCATTAAAATGAAAACGACAAAAGTTGGCCGGGATACGGCATTAGCCCAAATCATTAAGGTAGTAGAAGATGCGCAAGGTACAAAAGCGCCGATCCAACGATTGGCAGATAAGATTTCAGGCGTGTTCGTACCGATTGTCATCGGCATTGCCATTCTTACGTTCTTAGCCTGGTTGATCCTGGTGGATCCGGGGAATTTCACGGCTGGACTTGAAGTGTTGATTGCCGTTCTTGTGATTGCCTGTCCATGTGCTCTAGGATTAGCCACGCCAACTTCCATCATGGCAGGTTCAGGTCGTGCAGCTGAATTCGGCATTTTGTTCAAAGGTGGCGAGCATTTAGAACAGACACAAGGCATCGATACAGTGGTTGTGGATAAAACAGGGACCGTCACACATGGTAAACCTGTATTAACGGATGTTCATGTGGCAACTGGTCAGGATGAGGAGAAGTTCCTATCCTGGATTGGGGCTGCGGAAAAGCAATCTGAACATCCCTTGGCAGAAGCAATCGTGCAAGGCATTCAGGATAAAGGCATCGAACTCGGCGATGTCCAATTCTTTGAAGCGATTCCGGGTCATGGGGTACAGGCAACGGTTTCAGGCCAAGGTGTCATCGTTGGCACGCGAAAACTAATGAAACAATACGGTATCGATATTCAACCGATCCTTCCAACGATGGAGAAACTGGAAGCTGATGGGAAAACAGCCATGTTAGCGGCCATTAACGGACAGTATGCAGGCCTAGTGGCCGTGGCCGATACCATTAAGGAAACATCCAAAGAAGCTATATCACGCTTACAAGGTATGGGAATCACAGTCATGATGATGACAGGCGATAACGAGCGCACCGCACAGGCGATTGGTAAAGAGGTAGGCGTTGACGCCGTCATTGCCGAAGTGCTTCCTGAAGGGAAAGCGGAAGAAGTGAAGAAGCTGCAACAACAAGGGAAGAAGGTGGCCATGGTCGGGGATGGCATCAATGACGCACCCGCCCTTGCCATAGCGGATATTGGCATGGCAATAGGAACCGGTACGGATGTGGCCATGGAAGCCGCCGACATTACATTGATTCGGGGGGACTTGAACAGTATAGCGGATGCCATACTCATGAGTCGCAAAACGATGCGCAATATTAAACAGAATCTGTTCTGGGCATTCGCCTACAACGTGATTGGGATTCCGATTGCAGCATTGGGGCTTCTAGCACCGTGGGTAGCAGGCGCTGCTATGGCATTCAGTTCAGTATCGGTTGTCTTGAACGCATTGCGTCTCCAAAGGGTCAAACTAGAAAAGTAAGCTAATTAAATGAAAAAAGAGCCTTGCTACCATAACGTGTAGCAAGGCTCTTGATTGTGCGAGAATTTAGTTAACTAGTAAACTCCTTGACGATGACAATTCCATCCACTATAATCAAATCTTGTGAAAAAAACAGGAAAAGGGTGGGGACACATGAAAAGAATTCTAACGGCAGCTTTAGCATCCTCCATGCTATTATTATCGGCGTGCTCAGAAGACACGGACTCAAAGGAAACAGAAGTTACGAAGGAAGTAGATACAAAAGTGTCAGCTGAAACGGATGCTGCAGCTACCATCAAAGGAAAAGATTACGATAAAACGGGTGGAGCGGATGCCTATGCATCTGCGGGAGACCATGCGGATTCTCGTTACTATAAAGCACCTGATTTCTTTCATATGAAATCAGATGATCGGTTAGTTCTGATTGAAAACTATCAAACGATGCAACAAACCACGGAATGGTCTTGTGGACCTGCTACGGCTTTAATGGTCGCGAATCATTTTGGGTACACGGATTTAACTGAGATGGATATTGCGAAGCAAATGAAGTCGATGACGGACTTAGATGTTAAAGATGCGTTACCAGGAACCGCGAATAATTTCCCGGAATATGGTTCGAATGTTTCTCAACTCTATGACTTCTTCAAGAACTTAGAAGGTTTTGAAGTTGTCGAATCAAGCTATCGCGAGGAATACAATGACGCAGACTTAATTCAAGCTAGTAAAGAAGTCACTGAAAATAACGTAGGCAACCTGCCAGCAACCTTCACGTGGAACAGCCTGTATGCTTCGGAAAACAGTGAAACGACAGAAGCTTTTGTAGAAGATGCGAAAGATAGCTATTTCGTGAAATGGCTGACGAATCATTTGAAGAACGATCGTCCAATCATGGTTGAATGGGGCGACTGGGATGGCCATTGGCAATCGATTATCGGATATGACAATAACGGCACACCAGGCATTGGCGATGATACACTGATCTTCGCTGACCCGTATGATACATCTGATCACGCGCAAGATGGCTATTACTTCTATCCATTAGAGCGTTGGTTTGGCCAATGGAATGACCGCAACATCGCACCAAAACCATTCCAATTACAGCCTTATCTTGTTGTTGATAAGAAATAAATAGATATGGTAATCGGCAACATCCACTGATGGATGTTGCCGATTTTTTTTGATGAAAGTATAAATTTTACGACTATATATTTTTTTGGAAAAGTTTTATAAGGTTCGTTATAGTGATTTTTTAAATTTTCAATTGCTATATGAGTAGTATTTTGGTATTTTCTCTATAAAAATCCTTACTATCGTAGTATAATTCTTTTATATAAAATAAGAAAAAAGGGGATAAAATGCATCAAAAGATAAAAGCCTGTAATAGTTGGGTAAGAGATATGCAAAGTTTTTTTGAAAAGGTTGTAATACTCTTAAAATCAATAAACGAAGTTGAGGAAAAAGTAATGTACTTTACCGGTGCCATATTAGGTTTGATTTTAATAGTGCGTTGGTTATTCTAACTCTACCCTATCTTTTGGATTATTAGGCAGCATTTTGAATGAATGACAATGGAAAATGAGTTGAAAGTAGAACTTAAACAATCAATTTTTAGACTTATAAAACTTTTGGGTAGTATCGTGTGGTCCATTTTGACTCTCATTGGTTTAACGTACGTTTTAATTGTAATGATTAAAGAAGTTTTTGGATTCCTTTTTTAAGATGAACAGGCTGTCGACAACAGATCGACAGCTATTTTTGTATCTTACAAGCCAAATATGTTGATGCAAAGATACAGAAACCATAAATTTTTATGGTTTTTTTGTTATGTACGATTGAATGAACATCTTTGCCTTCGAAGGATATATAATTCGTGAAAAATGGTAAAATGAGGGTTGTCTTAATTGAGCTAGAAAATGATGTGTTTTTTCTACAACTAACAGGTATGAGGAAATGAAAGGAGATTAGTATGGTAATAAGGGAAATAAGGGTCGATGATGCCGGGGACTTTATCAATCTAGTAAAAGATGTTGAACATACATCTGAATTTATGCTAATGGAACCAGGAGAAAGAAAAGCGACACCTGAACAACTACGAAAGCAATTAGAAGTGATTAAGCAACAACAAAATTCAACCATTTTTGTGGGAGAAGACCAAGGGAAATTGATTGGTTATTTGATGGCCATGGGCGGTAGCGTGAAGAGAACAAATCACTCCGCTTATCTTGTTATCGGCATCTTAAAGGAGTATAGAGGAAAAGGAGTAGGTAAAAGTTTGTTCCAAAATGTGATTAAGTGGGCTTCACATCACGATATTTCGCGATTGGAATTAACAACAGTCATTCAAAATGAGGCTGGTATTGCTCTATACAAGAAGTTTGGATTTGATATAGAAGGAACAAAAAGAAACTCACTTGTCATAGAAGGGAAATCTTATAATGAGTACTATATGGCAAAACTTTTATAGCCTGCTTGTAGTGTGGGGGCAATGGTGATAATGGCGGTACATAGATCAATAAAATGATTGCATATTTTGAAGCTATTATATATAGATTAAGTGGATTGGGTTGTGTTTATGAGATTCTTCGTTTCATTTTTAGCAGTTTTCTTCCTTGTTTTTATTGGTGCCTACTTTATAAATAAATATCTAACGAAATGGCTTGGTGTAGAAAAGAAAGAAAGCATATCGGAAACTCCGGGTAAGAATCTTGAACGATGGGGAAGAGGTATCATCCTATTCATTTTTATATGTGCACTTCCCATGGTACTAGAGTACGAAAATATCCTTCAGTGGTATTGGATTCTTTTCTTGAACGTATTAATTGGTTTTCAATCATTTCTGGAGTGGAAGTACCTAAAACCTTCCAAACAATATGTAATTACTCTTACTTACTTAGTATTTGCTTTAGTTATCATATATGGAATAGATAAATTCATTTAACCATCTAGATATTACTTTAAACAAGAATAAAAATGAAGAAGATCATTTGTTTTCTTAATAAAAAACAAGTGATCTTCTTTATAGTACAAGTTAAAAACTTTTTTATGAGACCTATTGCAGCACCTAACACCATGCCTATAAACAATTTGGCTGCTATCATTGCATTGCTGTATGACTATCAATAGGCTGTTTTTGCCTCTTCTCTCGAGCGTTTATTCCCTTTATAGATAAAATAAAGGGAAATGATCATAAATAGTAATGCGAAGACACGTTTCATATCTAATTGTATGACTAAGCTATTGAACCATCCAAAATGATCAATGATTACGCCAATTACAAGTTGACCGGTTATTCCGGCAATATTGGTTGCGATAACCCCAATTCTAGGAACGGCCATGACAGTCAGAAGTAAATACATGGTGCCTAAAAATGCTGCACTCAACTGCCATTTCGGTGCTTCTAGAAGGCCAAGCACATTTCCCCTGCCAAAAAACATGATGAAAATCGTAAGAAACATGGTTCCAGTGAGAAAGGTCAAAAATGTTGTTTCAATGGTTCCGGCTTTTCGACTAAATGTGCCATTTATAGATGATTGAGCGCTTAATGTGATGCCGCCTAAAAATGTAAATAAAATCATGAATAACCCCATAATTGTGTACCTCCTAGTTGATTAATATAAGTGCAATAATCATTGAAATAACTGCCAGAATCTTTTCTTTATTAATTCTAGTTTTTGTACTGCCTAGCCACCCAAAATGTTCAATGACCATACTCATCACTAATTGTCCGATGATGACAGCAACCATTGTAATGCCAACACCGACGTATGGGACACTTATAACAATGGAGGTTAAATAAACAACACCCAGGACACCACCAAGTAATGACCATTTAGGTGCTTCAATTGTATAGGAAATCCTTCCTTTTCCAAAAAACAGCCACAATAGCCCCATGATAATGGAGCCCATGAAGAAGTTATAAAAACTTGTTTCTATTTGTCCAATTGTTTTTCCCAATTCAGCATAGATAGCTCCTTCAAAGCTAAGTGCTGCTCCAGCCAACAGAGCTAGTATATAAGATATAAAGCGCATAGAGAGTTTCTCCTTTTTCATATATTTATATATCTAGAAAAATAGATATAAATAGTGGAAAACAGAAATCAAGATAAATTAGATCTCTGTTCTAAAATACTTAGCTAATTGTTGAATGAATTTTTCATTGCGCCTATAGTAAGTCCATTGTCCATGACGAATCGATTCAAGTAGCCCAGCTTTTTGCATCATGTTTAAGTAGCTAGAAACCGTAGATTGAGAAACTTTGGCTTTTTCTTGAATATCCCCAACACATACTCCACCTTTATAACTTACCTCCTTTGGTAGGTGAGCGCCTTGTTTTGGAAAGTGCTTCTCTGGTTCCTTTAACCACTTAAGGATGTGAAGCCTTGTTTCGTTAGATAACGCCTTGAATACATCAATAGGATTCATGGACGTAATTATATATCTAGATTTCTCGATATGTCAACTTGAGGAAATAAAGAGAGTACAGGTAATGAAGCATACCTTCATTAACGAACAAGTGATATAGCGAAAATAGGAAACGAGCCTCCCTCAGGATCGAGGTTTTATTTTTGTTCCTAAAAAAGGAATGAGATATGGTACACTGATTCAAAAACCAAGGTGCACATCATTTGTACAATATATTTTTGTGCAGGTGTGTGGACAATAATCGGACTGAGAAACCATATATATCAAATGAAAAGTAAGGTATCGTGGAATTAGGGAGAGGGAGAGCCAATGTTTTTAGATGAAAGAAGCGCAAACCTAATAAAAATATTACAGCATTCACCCATTTCAAAAATGAAAGATATTGAAGAGCAAACTGGTCTGACGAGAAGACAAATTCAATATGCTTTTGGCAAAGTGAATGATTGGCTTCACTATCACGGGTATCCAGCCATTCTCTATCAAAAAGAATTAGGATATTCCCTTCCTGACAAAGTTCAAGAGGAAGAATTGAACGTAAAACTAACCAAACGCAATTATGTATTTTCTGAGACAGATAGAGAGAAATTGTTCTATCTCATGATTTTGCTTAGTCCTGAAGCGTTATCTGTCTATCATTTTCAATCAATCACGGGGCTATCACGTAATACCGTATTAAAGGACCTGAAGCAGCTCAAGGAGAAAGCGCAAGAAGTGAACCTTAAGATTCACTACTCCAAGCAAGATGGTTATGTGATTAAGGGAGAAAGCAGAGTCAAGCGATACATGATTGAACAACTGGTACATGATGTCCTTAATCGCCCGGATAATAATCTGATTATTGAGTGTATTTGGGGAGATCAACAACCAAACATTCAATCCATCCGGTATCAGCTGGAGCAGATTGAACGTGAATTGGGGATCACCTTTACGGATGAGCGGCTGCATGAATTGACCTATTTATTTCTATGTACAGATCAGCTCATTGGAAAAGGGGAAGAATTGCAAGTCAATCAGAGTTGGTTACCTTTTGTGACAACAGATGAATTTAAAGCGGTTGAGCAAATGACGAAAACCGATGCGTTCCAATCGGTTTGGAGCGAAACGGAAAATTTATATGTAACCCTCCATCTGCTAAGCATGAACCGGACAAAGGATATATCCCCGCTCAAGGAGGATGAAGTGATCGAAACGCTTTTGCAGGAGATTGTAAAAGAGTTCGAAAAATTGGCCTTTGTTCATTTACATGATAAAGACCAGCTATGCCAGCAATTGTACGTTCATTTTAAACCGGCTTATCATCGTCTAAGATACGGGCTTTCATCCATGAATCCGATGACGGAAAAGGTCCAAAAGGTCTATCCTGAACTGCATCACCTGACCAATAAATCTTTAGGGATACTAGAGAAAGAGATTGGGCGTCCGGTACCTGAAGAGGAAGTGGCATACTTTACGATTTATTTTGGAGGCTGGTTGCGTAGACAAGGGACTACTTTGGATGACCGCAAAAGAGCCATCGTTGTTTGTCCGAATGGGATTGGCATCAGCAATATTCTCATCTACACATTGAAGGAATTATTTCCGGATATATTGTTTTTGGATGTATTATCTGTTCGGAATGCGTCCGAGTATCCATTAGCGTACGATCTCGTTTTTTCAACGGTACATATGAGAACCAAAGTTCCGTTATTTGTCGTACCGCCCATTTTGGAAAGGCAGGACAAACATAAGCTGCGCCTGCAAGTCATGCAGGAATTGTATGGGTATACGACACAAAATGTTGATGGTTCCGCTCTGTTAAAAGTCATTTCAAAATATGCAACCATCCATGAACCTGATCAACTTGAAAAGGCCCTTGAATCCCTGATGTACATAGATGCACCCAAGGTCAATAAATATTCCTTAAAGGAGGCGGAGAAACCAGTGTTAGATGAACTACTCAACCTACAAACGATTCAAATCCTGCCGCGTGTTACAGAGTGGAGAGAAGCGATTCGAGTTGCAGCCCAGCCTCTTGTTGATTTAGGAACAGTCGAAGAGAGATATGTGGATGCAATGATTGAAGGAATCGAAACGAATGGTCCCTATGTGGTGATCACGCCTGACGTGGCCATCCCTCATGCACGTCCTGAGCAAGGTGTTCGCTCATTATCTATGAGTCTATTGAAATTGGATGAACCGGTGGAATTTGCACCCGATAAACCCGTTAGGTTGATCATTGTTTTGGCTGCGGTAGATAACGATTCACATTTACGGGCATTAATTCAGCTGACTCAATTACTGAATGAACGAGCTAATATTGAAGCGATTTTAGAGACAACGGATCCATCCATACTTATGGATTACGTACATACATATTCTAAGGAGGAAACAGAATGAAGAAAATCATGGTAGTTTGCGGAAATGGATTGGGCAGTAGTTTCATTATGGAGATGAATGTGAAAAAGGCTTTAACACAAATGGGGAAAACGGCTGAGGTAGACCATACGGATCTCACATCCGCTAAATCGGTCCAAGCGGATATATTCCTAGGGGCAGCAGATATTGTCGGCCAACTGGATGATGGAACCCGTACGATTGTTACATTGGAAAATATGATGAGCATTCCTGAAATTACATCCAAATTGGAATCACTTGTCTAACTAAAGCTCGGTAAAAGGGGAATAGACTATGTTGGATATCATTATGAACGATATTTTAGGCACACCTTCCATACTCGTGGGGTTATTCGCTCTGATTGGCTTACTGTTACAGAGAAAGTCCAGTGCCGATGTCGTGTCAGGTACGCTGAAAACGGTTATGGGGTTCATTATCATTGGAGCAGGAGCAGCCGTCCTTACAGGTGCCCTTAACATATTTAGTCAAATGTTCGACCAGGCGTTTCATGTAGAGGGTGTCATTCCGAATAACGAAGCCATTGTAGCGGCTGCACAAAGTGATTTTGGGACATCGACGGCCCTGATTATGGTGTTCGGTATGATTGTGAATATTTTATTAGCTCGCTTTACTCCATTAAAATATATCTTTTTAACGGGTCACCATACGCTGTTCATGGCCTGTCTACTAGCTGTCGCTTTGTCGGTTGGCGGCATGAACGGATTCCCGCTTATCCTTACCGGCTCCATTTTATTAGGGCTATGTATGGTCGTGTTTCCTGCCATTCTGCAGCCTTATGTAAGAAAGATTACCGGAAGTGATGATTTTGCGATCGGTCACTTTGGGACAATCGGATATTTCGTTTCCGCTACGATTGGGAAATGGTTCGGAAACAAGGAAAAGACAACGGAACAAATTAAGGTCCCTAAATCTTTAGGGTTTTTACGAGATACATCCGTTGCTGTATCGCTGACAATGACGATTTTCTTTTTGATTGTCGCCCTGTTTGCTGGACAAGATTATATTGAATCGACGCTTTCTGGTGGTTCCAACTTCCTTGTATTTTCGTTTATTCAAGCCATTACATTTGCAGCTGGTGTATATATCATTCTAGCTGGGGTGCGGATGTTGATTGCTGAGATCGTGCCAGCCTTCAAAGGGATTGCAGATAAAATTGCGCCCAATACGAAGCCTGCACTAGATTGCCCTACGATTTTTCCTTTTGCTCCAAACGCAGTAATTATCGGCTTTTTATTTAGTTTCATCGCGGGAATCTTATCGATGTTCCTGTTGCCGATATTAGGCTTGAAGGTTATTGTTCCGGGACTTGTGCCACATTTCTTCACCGGAGCAGCTGCTGGTGTCTTTGGAAATGCGACGGGTGGTCGTCGCGGGGCTATGCTGGGATCTTTTGCAAATGGACTCATCATTAGTTTCTTACCAGCCATTTTACTGGTATTATTAGGTGACATAGGATTTGAAGGCACGACATTCGGTGACTCAGATTTCGGTGTGGTAGGTCTATTAATACTAAGTATTTTGAAACTGTTAGGATTTTCTTAATCTACTAGAAAAATAGATAGATTCGCCAACAGCCTACAATCTCACAGATCATGGGCTGTTGGCATTTTTGTTACGAAATTCGCATGGACGGGGTGGAAACATGGGATACAAAGCAATCGTGCTCGATATGGATGGCACGACATTGAATGAAGTGAATACGGTGAACGATACGCTGAAAAACTACTTAATCGAACTTAGGAATAGTGGAATGAAGGTGTTCATTGCAACAGGAAGAACGGTAAAAGAATTAAGAGATGTTCTGCCAGAGGATTTGATCGTCGATGGGATGGTAACGGCCAATGGTATGTCCGCCTTTATTGGAACGGAGAAGATTTTTGAACATGCACTACCTTCCGAACTTGTAGATGACATGATTCATAAAGCAGCAGAGAGAAAGATATTTTACGAAGTCCATCCAAATGATGGCGTTAGAATGGCCTTACAAAAAGATAAAGACTATACGGTCGAACAAATGACGGGGGCAAAACCGGAGACGGTTGATGAAAACGAATGGTTGTCCAGAAAAGTCGCCGTCGAGAGCAAAATCAACTGGGTCGATCAGCTCGAGGAATTAAGTGTAGCCAAGATTTATTTTTTCAGTAAAGAGATGAAGGCAATCAAAGACTGGATCACAGAACTCGAACAGTTCAAGAAGATAACGGCCTTTACAACGGCTTCCTCCACACATCACAATGTGGAAGTGACCGTGGACGGTGTATCCAAAGCAACAGCGGTTCAAGTCTTGCTTGATCACTTTGGTCTCTCTCCGGACGATATTCTGGCCGTAGGAGACGGAGAAAATGACCTTCCTCTATTCAAACTCTCCGGCCACTGTGTCGCCATGAAAAATGCGCTCGAATCGGTAAAGGAACAGGCGGATGAAGTGACCGAGTATTCCTATCGAGAAGATGGCCTGTATCACTTTTTGAAAAAAACATTTCCGATAGCTCAACCAAAGTGAATAATAAACAGGGCGTACGGATTTTCCGTGCGCCCTTTATTATATAGAAGGAACGAAAAGGAACGTCCTCGGAAGCAATGGAGGTCATGGCGAAAATATTATACATACATCGATGAAATGCCCCCATCAATCCTAAGACAACTACAATCTGGTATATGGTATGATTGATAAAAAAGGAAAAGGTGGATTTATTTTGAATGTTAATGTCGGTGATATACTATTTCAACTCATTATGTTTATCGTACTGTTTGGCATGATTTTTGCCGTTTACTTTTTTATCCGGAACCTCGTTAGAAAATCTCGCAATTCTAAAGCCATAGAACAAAAACTTGATAAAGTCATCGAGCTGCTTGAAAAGGAAAAAAGAGAGTAAGAGTGAATACCAGGCGTTATGGTAGGAGGTTTATATTTTGATGGAGTAAAGTCACTAAATATCGATCGGGTGGATTGAATTGTTGCGCTCTTCATAAAGAAGTATCTAAGAAAGGAGCAGTTTACTTGGAACTCAAAGAAGTGACTTATCAAAAGAAGCATGGGGTCATTAGTATAACTTCAATTGTTTTAGGAATGATTTGTTTTTTTATAGTTTTTATCACGCCCACAAGAATAGCGAATATTGGTAGTTTGATTGGTGATTATCTAACATTTTTCCTTACTGGTTTAGGTATGATCATTTCTATTGTAGGGATCGTAAAGAAACGGGAAAAAAATACGCTCCCGATTATCGGGTTAATCCTGTCATCATCTTTTTTTATTTATTGGGTTATTATTATAATCATGCTGTTCACAGGTCAGATTGAATTTGGGCCATGATCCTATAAAAAAAGAGATAGTTCCCGAAACTATCTCTTTTTGGTTTATACGATCATCTCCAACACCGATTCGGGGTCTGTTAGCCGGATAAGGAATATTATGTGGTAGAATAATCCATATATAAACGACTAAGGTGGTTTTAATCATCCATTCAGCGATAAGGAGAATGTACCTTGGAATTTAAACGATTAGAAAAAAAGGACTTAATTAAGTGTACGGAAACATTTATGGAAGTATTCAATGATGCGCCTTGGAATGATGAGTGGATATTTACAAAGGCTGAAAAATATTTACTGAGTTTTTATGAGACACCCGGATTTTTAGGCGTTTTAGCGGTAGAAAACGAAGAAATTCTCGGCTTTATTTTGGGTGTGAATAGAGTATGGTGGAGCGGGGATGAGTTTTTTATTAATGAAATGTGTGTGAAAACACAATCTCAAAATAAGGGCATTGGAAGAGCGATGTTAAATCATTTAATAGAAGAGCTTCATAGCAGTAATATAAGGAACATTACACTTCTCACAGATAGAGGGATATCTGCGGAAGAATTTTATAAGAAAAATGGGTTTGAAGAAATAGAAAGAATCATATTCTTGCATAAGAACATCAAATGATAGGTATAGAGGTAGATCTATTTCTACTATTTCGTAAAAGGAGGGCATGTATGGAGAATATAAATGGCAATTCAGAAGAGTACGATGATCCGATTTTATATGATAAGGAAAATGATTCATATAGGCAAGACCTTCCTTATCTATTGAAATGGGCTGCAAAAACCGAAGGGCCCATCATTGATTTAGCTTGTGGGACAGGGAGGGCTACCATTCCTTTAGCGAGGAAAGGATATGAACTTATCGGTGTGGATGTCCATAAAGGAATGCTGGACGAAGCGAAAAGGAAGTCGTCGGATTTGAATGTACATATTGAATGGATCGAACAGGATGCTAGAAGGCTTACCTTGAATGTAAGAAGTCGGTTGATCTTTTCAGTCGGGAATTCCTTTCAGCATTTTCTTACAAACGAAGATCAGGACGGATTCTTATCGTCTGTAAACAAACACTTAGAGCTTGATGGGCTATTCATCTTTGATATGAGGTTTCCAAGCACAGAAGAATTACTCCAACCTGACACGGAAGAATACTGGAGAACCATTGAAGATAAGGATACGCAAAAAAGGATCGATGTTTATACGAAAAGCACCTATGACTCACTCAGTCAGGTCCAACATTACACAACGATCAGAAAGTATGTAGATCAAAGTGGGGAAATAGTAGATGAACATAGAACGAACATACGGTTACGATACGTCTTCCCTAAAGAAATGGAACGAATACTAGCGGTTAACGGACTGGAGATCGACCGTATCTTCGAGGATTGGAATGAAACACCTGTGACGAATGATAGTTATGGAATGGTCTATGTTTGTAAGAAAACAAGGGATATAAAGACTTCTTTATGCGTGGGTGTTTCGAACGGAAGTTTAGGATAACGGAGGGGTTTTCCAGTGAAGCATATCTTATTTAATCAAGCAGCATTCAGTGCATTGAGCCATGCATTAAAAAGAGAAAATGTTGAGATCATCACGTTTCCGAATTTCTTTGGTGAAGGCCCCATCCATCGTTTATTAACGGAGAAAGGTTTTCTAGATAGGATGAAATGGCTACAGGAAGCCTATCGGTTTGATAAGAAGATGAGTGAAGAGTATGTGGTCTTGTTTCATGATGCACTTGCATGTGTTCAACAGATTAAAGAAGGCGAGCAAGTGATTGTTTGGACGTGTGAAAATGCGGCGGAACAATTTGGGTTACGCTTAGTAAGCCATCTATTGTCAGGCAAAAAATGTTCGATTTCCGTGTGCAATACATACTTTCCCATGCTTTATTTCCATGAAGATGAACATACACAATATGATATTCGCCATTCTGGTGAGGTTAGCCCTTCGCAGATGAAGCGAATGCTAAAGCTGAATTTACTAGATCCACTTACTGAAGATGAGCTCGTTCTTTTACAGGCAGAAGCGCTTCAATTAATGGAGGGGCATTCAATAGTTCGTACATGGTTTAGGGGAAGGATTATCGAGGATGACGAGTCCAGGGATGATCAAGAGATTATCCGGTATGCTAGTGACATGCAATCCGAATACGGTATCGATAATTTTTACAACGCTGTTCGCTTGATTGGACATGTTTTAGGATGGAGTGAGCATGACATCAACGATACATGGATTGATTACCGTTTACGTATGTTGATAAAGAAAGGCGTCTTTGCATCTATCGGTCATTTACGTGAGATGCGTTCCTATCAAGTTCGATTGAACACTAGCCAAGATAAATGATATGTCTTTCGTAATAGAAGATGCTAAATAGTTATCATCGCACACCCAACCCTTTATGCACGAATGGGTTGAATGTGCGATGACCACTTCAAACAGGTTAAGCCTATCATCCTTGAACTTGATTAACAAAAAGCTGTGTGATGTCTTTTGGACGTGTGATGGCCCCTCCGACGACACTTGCATGGGCGCCCAATTCCATGCACCTTTTATACATGTCGGGTGTCATGACATTTCCTTCCGCAATAACGGGGATGTTCACATGCTGGAGAACCTGTTTCAAGAATTCAAAGTCATCATGATAGAGTTTCTCTCCACTTGTTTCTTCCGTGTAGCCATGTAATGTAGTGGAAATACAATCGAATCCGAGTTTTTCCGATTGTATGCCATCCTCTAAAGTAGCGATATCCGCCATGAGTTGAATGCTAGGATTCTTTTCTCTTACATAGTTGACCAGGTCGCTTAAAAGAAGATTCTCCGGTCTTGTCCGATGGGTGGCATCCATGGCAATCATCTCGCAGCCACTAGCCAGTAACTCATCGATTTCCTTGCAAGTGGCGGTAATGAACACGGAGCTATCGTCATAGTCGCGTTTGACGATGCCGATAACGGGCAGGTCCACTTCTTTTTTTATCGCGATGATATCCACTTCGGAGTTTGCCCGGATTCCTTTTGCACCGCCTTGTTTAGCGGCCAACGCCATTTTCGACATGATGAATGAGCTATGTAGAGGCTCATTTGGTAGGGCTTGACAAGATACGATTAATCCACCTTTAACTTCGTTTAACATTCTATATTTCCCCCTTTGAAAAATGGATGGACCGCCCCGAATAGGGAGGCATCATTATATAATTGAGCAATTTTTATTTCTGTCTTCAAAAAATTAGTAGGAAGATAAGTGGTGAGCTGCTTTTGGATATGGTTCAGTAAAAAGTCGCCTTGGCGGGAAATGCCGCCTCCTATCAGGATACACTTCGGATCGACTAACAGGATGATTTGCGCCAATCCCCTAGCCACTTCCTTACTCCATGCCTCAATCAAGGCTATGTATGGCTCTTCACCTAGTCTTGCTTTCTCAAAGACTTCCTTCGTGGAGACACCTTTACCAAACTCTTTTTCAATCGTTCTATTTAAAGCGGTTGTGGATGCTCTCATTTCATAATTCGTTTTTGTTTCTGGATCGTATAATAGATAGCCGACGGAGTTTGCCTGATGATGGGTTCCATCCATGATTCCGTCATGATAATAGGCCCCGCCGATGCCTGTCCCTAAGGTAATGCAAAACACATCGTTTTCCCCTTGGGCAGCGCCTTGCCAAAGCTCGCCGATCAAAGCGGCATTCACATCATTTTCTACAGAAATGGGGAAAGGGAATGTACGGGATAAATGGGCTTTGAATGCGGTACCTTTATAGTCCCGGATAGTGGGCCCCGCAAAGATGATTTCCCCTTTTTCCCGGTCGACGATCCCGGCAGTGCTGATGCCTACGCCGTTAATGGCCGTCTCATTGGAAACAGCGGAAATGATGGACTCCACCTGTTTCAGTATAGCCTGGTCGATATTTTCTTTTGTTTTCACTTGTTGATGCCCATGCAGATGTTTCTGATCGTCCAAGAGGGCATATTTAATAAACGTACCGCCGATATCAATCGATAAATAATCAGCCATGGATATCCTCCTACACTTTCGTTTGTTTAATATGTTTAATGAGAAGTGTTTTTGCCTCATCGGCATTCCCCATCAGTAGCGCTTCGACAATATTCCTATGTTCCTGGATGAGGCCTTTGAATTCTTCTAGGGAGAGGTGGATATGTTGCACTTGGAAAAAATAACTGGTGATCATATTCGTCATTTGTATAAATAAATCATTATTTGTGGCTTGCAGAAGCTGCTTATGAAAGACGGTATCCGCTTCTTTGAATTCCTCTTGGGTCGTTGCCTTTTCGCTTTCTTCGACCACTTCCTTCAACATGTCCAAATCATCCATACTCTGATTTTTTACAATTTCATCAATGGCACTTGATTCAAATAGAATTCTCAAACCCAATATATCCCGGATATTCCCGCTGTTTATTTGCCATAAAAAGAAGAAGTTATCCAAAAGGTTTTCTATATTGGATTCATTGAGAAAAGCGCCCTGGCCCTGTCTGATGCGTATGACTTCCGTATTTTCAAGGTAGCTCAACGCTTCCCTCACTACGGACCTGCTTACGCCAAACATTTCCGTGAACTTGCGCTCCGTTGGGAGTTGATCGCCCGCTTTTAAGTTTTGCGAAATGATATAGTTTTTAATTTCTTGAATGACCGTTTTCTTAAGTGGCTTTTTTTCTTCCATTTTAATAGGTTCCATTTGCTTCCTCCAAAGTAGTAATAAAACGAAAAATGGGTTGGAAATGTTCCTTTAGGACTTTTTGAGCCACTGGCAAATCTTTATTTTTGATCGCATCGATGATGTCTGCATGCTGTTTGTATGAATCAATCAGTGTGTCCTCTTTCTCGATAAAATCCATTCTAACCAGGGAAAAGTACTCACTGATGACTTCACTGAACTTGAAATAGGTCTCATTTTCCGTTGATTTAATTAAGGCTTGATGAAATAAACGGTCGAATTGTTTCGTGTCTTGTTTTTGGATGATCGTCTGATAATACAATTCATTTATGCTGATGAGGTGATCAATATCGACATCCACTTGTTTCTCGATGATCAATCGCAATGCCCCTAATTCGATGACTTCCCGAATTTCCATCAATTCTTTCATTTTTACACCGTGCGTGTCGTAATAATGTTTAAGTATCGTATTGATTGAATCGAGTGTAGGCTCAGCTATATAGACACCGCCACCGGGCTTCACGTTCAAGATCCCTACGGTTTGGAGCGAGATTAACGCTTCGCGTATAACCGTCCTGCTTACTTGCAACTGTTCGACCAGTTCTTTTTCTGTTAAAAACTTTTCATTCGGTTTCAGATTATTTTCTAAGATATGGCTCTTAATTCTTTCAATCGCGATTGTGACCAATGAGGTCTTATGAATTGTCATGACGCCACCCCTTTATGTATGTCTACCATATTATAGAAATTAAGGAAAGGGATTGCTGAAATTTGTTGACATTTTTATGAAAGGCTTTTATGATAAATTTGTAAATAAAAATTGGTCTGACAATATTATATCTTTGTTATCTGAATTTTTCAAACTAATTAGGGGGTTAAGATATGAAGGGGTTATTTTCAGCACTACTGATACCATTTGATGAAAATGGGAAGATTATCGAACAAGGCTTGCGTGAGATCGTTAGACAAAATATTGATGTTCAGAAAGTGGACGGACTATATGTGAATGGTAGCTCAGGTGAAAACTTCATGCTATCTACCGATCAAAAAAAGCGAATTTTCGAAATTGTCAGTGAAGAGAGTAAAGGGGAGGTCAAGCTAATTGCCCAGGTAGGATCGATCAATCTGGACGAAGCCGTTGAACTGGGTCAATTTGCAACAGAGCTTGGCTATGACAGTCTATCAGCCGTCACGCCGTTTTACTATAAGTTCAATTTTGAAGAGATCAAGCATTACTATGAAACCATCATTGATAATACAGGCAATAATATGATCATTTACGCCATTCCATTCTTAACGGGTGTATCGATGAACATGGATCAATTTGAGGAACTCTTTCAAAATGACAAAGTCATCGGCGTGAAATATACGGATGGAGACTTCTACTTATTGGAGCGACTTCGTAAAAGATTCCCAGATAAACTGATCTATTCCGGATTCGATGAAATGCTTATCTATGGAGCCATTTCAGGAGTGGATGGGGCAATCGGGAGTACATATAATATCAATGGAAAGCGATCTAGACAGATTTTGGAGTTGGCGCAAAGTGGCAAGGTAGCGGAGGCGTATGAGATTCAGCACGTCACCAATGACCTTATTGAAAGAGTGCTAGATTTGGGATTATATCAAACGTTGAAAGAAGTACTGAATGTAAAAGGCATCCAAGCAGGTACGGTCAAAAAACCGATGGCTCCATTTGATTCAAGCAAAAGGGAAGAAGTGGAACAACTCGTAAAAGATTTTAACTTATAAGATAGCTCATAGATAGAATGTGTTGGACACTTAACTATCTGATTTTTCTGTAATCACGATGTACCGCAAGGGCCGTGCCACTCTTTTTTTAAAAGAAGAGGGGGGCAGGCGCTTTTGTTACCTTTTAAGGAAGCTCTATAAAATGATTTTATGATGAGGGGTGTATTATATGGAGAAGATTAGTTTTGGCGTGGCTAACTGGGCTGTCATGGTGGTCTATCTACTAGCGATGCTAGCAGTGGGGCTTTATTTTACAAAGAAATCTGGTAAGAATACTGATGCGTTCTTTACCGCAGGCGGTAAGATTCCTGCTTGGGCCGCGGGTTTCAGTATCTATGCTACAACGTTAAGTGCGATTACGTATATGTCGACACCAGAACAGGCATTTTTATCTGATTGGACTTATGCAGCAGGTAATCTATCAATACTGGCCATCATACCTGTGTTGATCTATTTTTATATTCCTTTCTTTAGAAAGCTGAATGTCACGACGGCCTATGAATATTTAGAGGAACGCTTTGGTGTATCTCTTCGCGTGATAGGAAGTTTACTCTTTACACTTTTCCACATTGGCCGTATAGCGATTGTCGTCTACTTGCCAACGCTTGCCATTACACTCGTTTCCGATATAAATCCCTTTATCATAGCTCTTGCGGTTGGAGGTTTATGTATTGTTTATACGTTCCTCGGGGGGATTGAAGGGGTCATTTGGAGCGATGTGATTCAAGGGATTATCCTTCTAGGCGGTGCCGTATTACTTGTCGTCCTGGGAATCTTCTCTATCGATGGCGGACTCTCGACAGTTATCGATGATGCGGTCAACAACAAGAAAGTGGTAACGGCAGACAGTTTCAAGTTCAGTGCCGTCACGGCAGCCATCCCGATTATCTTCTTAGGCTCCATCTTTAATAATCTACATCAATATACAGCCAGTCAAGACGTCGTACAACGTTATCAAACGACTAGTTCAATCAAAGAGACCAATAAGTCTTTGTGGACCAATGGAATCTTGGCTCTTATCACGATCCCTGTCTTTTTTGGATTTGGTACCGTCCTTTATAGTTACTATACGAATGTTGAAGCCCTTCCAGAAGGATTTAATACTTCAGCCATCGTGCCGTATTTCATCGTTTCAAGTTTACCAGCGGGGGTAGCGGGCTTACTGATCGCCGCCATATTTGCCGCTTGCCAATCTACAATCTCCTCTAGTTTAAATAGTATTTCCGCTTGTGTAACCGTCGATTTTAAACAAAGATTTTTAGGTACAAATGAAAAAAGTGATGTATTATTGGCGAGAATTGTCATTATCGCGTCTGGTGTACTGGGTATGGTAGCCGCTTTATATCTCATTTCAAGCAATCAAGCTGAAACATGGAACTTGTTCTTGGCTATCACAGGATTATTCGGTGTTCCGATTGCCGGGATCTTTGCTCTTGGGATATTCACGAAACGTGCCAATACACCTGGAGTATTGATCGGTCTATTCTTAAGCGCGATTACCTCCTATTTCGTGCAACAAACAGACATGACACCGTTCATCGTTAGTATCGTATCGTTCTTTACTTCTTTTGTATTCGGATATCTTGTGAGTTTGTTATTCCCGAAGTTCAACAAAAACACCACAGGGTTGACCATTTATACGAAAAACGAAGAATATGTGAAGCCTAACCTACACCCAGAACCGCAATCCAAGTCTAAAGCCGTGTAAGAAAGTCTAATATAAGGATAGCCAGTCATGTTGATGATTGGCTATTTACTACTTTTACCCAAAGCATGACAAAAATAAAAAAAGGGTTTTTACCCTTGGATAGTGAACATAAATACATGGATAAGAGAAGGGGATTTTGTGAAGATCAATCAAATGAAATGCATGATCTTTAAGAATATAACGATTTACAGTGAAAGAAAAAGGATTGAATGTGGGTTTTTAATGGCGAAGGATGGAAAAATCGTTGCCTTTGGTTCTATGGATGATATTAATGACTTAGAGTTTAAGGGTGAGGTCATTGATTTTCATGCCCTGCCGGATTATAAGGTGATACCGGGAATGATCGACATTCATATTCATGGCGTAAATGGCGCCGATACCATGGACGCAACGCAGGAAGCGTTAAAGCGCATGGCTGAAGCCCTTCCGGGGGAAGGGACGACGAGTTTTTTAGCGACCACCATGACACAGGAACCCCAAGCCATCGAGAACGCGTTAATGAATGCCGGTCAGTACATCGATGACCATCAGCCAGCGGGAATGGCTGAAATCGTTGGCATTCATTTAGAAGGGCCCTTCGTCAATCCAAAGATGGCCGGGGCACAGCCAGCGCAATATATGATCGATCCGGATCTACACATCTTTAAAAAGTGGAATGAGTTATCGAATGATCATGTCAAAGTCGTTACGCTTGCACCGGAACAGCCAGGTGGAAGCGAATTAATCCGTTATTTAAAGGAACATGGAGTTGTGGCCTCCATTGGCCATTCAGATGCGACCTATGACGAAGTGGATCAAGCGATTACGGATGGCGCCACCCAAGTCACGCATCTGTTTAATCAAATGAAAGGCCTGCATCACCGTGAACCGGGAGTGGCCGGAGCGGCACTTTTACGTGACGAATTGAAAGCGGAAATGATCCTGGATGGCATTCATGTCCGTCCGGAAATCGTCAAGCTTGCCTATAAACAAAAGTCAAAAGAAGGGCTCCTTTTAATCACCGATTCCATGCGGGCGAAGTGCCTGAAAAACGGAACCTACGATTTAGGGGGCCAAGACGTGACGGTGAAAGATGGGAAGGCGGTTCTTACGGACGGGACACTGGCAGGGAGCATCCTGAAAATGGGGCAAGCGGTTAAGAACCTCTTATCCTATACGAATTGTCCGCTTGAAGATGCCATTGAAATGGCGGCCCTGAACCCGGCCAAACAGCTTCAACTTGATGATAGAAAAGGAAGCATCCGAGTAGGGAAAGATGCGGACTTAGTCATTTTGAACGAGGAAAATGAAGTGGTCATGACCATCTGTAGAGGAGAAATGGCATATAGCATAATGGAGGTTGAATAATATGGAAATCGTTGAAGCTCAAAACTATGATGAAATGAGCCAGAAAGCAGCATACCTTATTCTGGACAAAGTAAAACGGACACCTTCTCTTGTATTGGGCCTTGCGACTGGAGGAACGCCGGTCGGGACGTATCAACACTTAGTGAAGGACTATCAGGAACATCAGACCTCCTATCGCCATGTTCATACCGTGAACCTGGACGAATATGTAGGAGTGGAAAAGGATCATCCCACTAGTTACCATACATATATGAAGGACCATCTCTTTAACCATATCGATATCCCGATCAAACAAACTCATTTGCCGGATACCATGGCACCAGACTTACAAGCAGAATGTCAAAGGTATGAAGAGCTCATTGAAAACCTTGGTGGGATAGACCTTCAGCTATTGGGGATTGGGGTGAATGGCCATATTGGATTCAATGAGCCAGGCACACCTTTTGCCTCCACCACGAATGTAGTGGAGCTTACAGCCTCCACAAGAGAAAAGAATGCCCGCTATTTTGATAATCCCTTCGACGTACCAAAACACGCGGTAACGATGGGAATCTCGACGATCATGAAGAGTAAACAAATCGTACTCCTCGTGTCCGGAAAGCAAAAGGCCCATATTTTATACAAACTACTATCTGAACCAACCAATGAGCAAGTCCCAGCTTCCATCCTAAAACAACACGAAAATGTAATGATTATTGCCGATCAAGAAGCTTTGGCGGAACTCAAACAGAACTGTTAACGGGGTTGCAATGATCTTGCCGTTCCGTATGATAAGGTTAACCAGTTTTTATTGGTTAACCTTTTTTTGTTGAAGATTCTTAGGATTTATTATGTAAGACAATCAGAAGATGAGGGGGCACGAACTTGAACAAGAAAAGAAGAGCCGTACTGTTTCTTTTGTTAGCTTTTTCTATTGGGCTTGTCCTTTATGGACTATCCGGGCAAGCCACTCAGGAAAATAACAAATTGTATGTGTCTTCCGCTGGGGATGACAAAAACGTCGGAAGTAAGAAAGAACCTTTAAGAACCATACAGAAAGCCGTCGATTTAGCAAAACCGGGTACAACTGTCCATGTTCGAAAAGGAGTCTACAATGAACAAGTCGTCATACGGAAATCCGGGAAAGAAAATGCCCCTATCACCATCAAGGCCCACCCAAACGAAAAGGCGATCATCGATGGGAGGGGCCTAAAGGTTTCATGGGATGACCAGGGCTTAGTATCGATACATAATCAAAGCTATGTCACCATCGATGGATTAGACATCCAACATTATAAAACCGAACAAGAGGATTTAGTGCCAATCGGAATATCCGTTAGCGGAAGCGGAAAGGGTATCCGTATTTTGCGTAATCAAGTTCATCATATTGAAACACTTCATGAAAACGGGAATGCCCATGGGATTGCTGTGTATGGCACCGAAGCACCGCAAGCGATTGAAGATATCATCCTTTCAGGCAATATACTAGAAGAGATGAAACTCGGTGCCAGTGAAACGTTGGTGCTGAATGGTAATATATCAAACTTCCAGGTTACAAATAACATCGTCAGGAGAAATGACAATATCGGAATCGATGTTATTGGGTTTGAAGGTGTGTCTCCTGTTGAAAAATTTGATCAGGCAAGGAACGGTTTCATCCGTAACAACACAGTCTATGAAATATCCAGTTACGGAAATCCAGCCTACGGAAACCAATATGCGGCTGGCGGAATCTATGTCGACGGGGGTAAAGATATCGTGATCGAGAAGAATAGGGTGTATAAAAACGATATAGGAGTCGAAGCGGCTAGCGAGCATGAGGGCAAAGTTACACGTTCCATCACCATCCAAAACAATTCGATTTATGAAAATAGAAGTGCGGGCATTGCAATAGGAGGGTATGACAGGAAAAGAGGAAGCACCATAAACAGTACAATTACCGACAACGTCTTGTATAAAAATGATACGGAATTTCAAGAGGGCGGACAGATATTGCTTCAATATCATACAAACCATAATAGAATCGAAAACAACATCATGGTCGCGGGTGATTCCAATCTCCTTATCAGCAACCCTTTCAAGCAAAACAAAGGGAACATACTAGATAACAATGTCTACTACCTGCATGAGGGAGAGAAAGAAACGCGCTGGATATGGAAAACGGAAGAGATCATGGGGTTCTCTGCCTTTAAAAAGAGAAGTCTTCAAGATACGAATAGTATGTTTCAGAAGCCGAAGTTCGTGAATGAAAGGAAACGAGATTTCCGGCTCAAGTCCGAATAAATTCGGTTAACGGTATAATAGCATCATTTTGGATTTTCCATATTTTTGTTATGTTTAAAGTGATAGATTGGCAGGAAATATAGTCAGAGGGAGGAAGGGAATATGAATAATAGAAGGAATTTGCTTTTTTTCTTAGCGTGCCTGTGTGCAGTGGTTCTTTTCATTACAAGTGTTCAACAGCCAAGTGAAGCGAACGCTGCCAAGGACAACATGAATCTTAAGAAGCTGGAAGTCGATGAATTCTTTACGAACCATGACGGAACATTCATATTACGCGATTTGAAAAAAGAAAAGACATTCGTCTATAACGAGGAACGCGCGAATCAACGGTTTGCACCGCAATCGACTTTCAAAGTGCCAAATTCCTTGATTGGCTTGCAAGTTGGCGCTGTAGAAGATGAATATGACATTAAGTATTGGGATGGTGTGGAGCGGGAAATCGAGGCTTGGAACCAAGATCATACGCTCGGGTCTGCGATGAGGAATTCTGTCGTTTGGTATTATCAAGCGATGGCTCGTGACATTGGAGAGAAGCAAATGGAGGAATGGGTTCGTACCATATCTTATGGCAACCAAGATAGTAGTGGAGGCATCGACCAGTTCTGGTTAAGCAGTTCACTCGAAATTTCACCAATAGAACAAGTAGACTTTATGGAGAAACTATATAAAGAGAACCTTCCCTTTGATAAGGATGTCATGAAAACCGTGAAGCGCATGATGATCCAGAAGGAAGGCGATGACTTTACCCTTTACGGGAAAACAGGGCAAGGGTCAGGGATAGGCTGGTATGTCGGTTTTATCAAAACAGACAATCATGCGTATAGTTTTGCTACGAATATTGCCGGAACAAGCACGGACGCTAAAACCATCACAATGGACATTTTAAAGAAGTACCACGTAATGACAACAGAATGAAACAAAGAATTAGAGGATAGGGTGTTGAAATAAAGGCATGCATCCTCTTTTTTTTATACATACTAGATTAATCACTGAGTCAGGAGTTGTCTTTTAAAGAAGATTTTTCGTGTTCCGTCAATTCATTCTGACAATTTTTACAGTGAATATTATCTGAAAAACGAATGACTGAAACCAGGTAGGGAAGAATATCAGCGAGTCTGATTACTTTTTTTAATGGAGGAATGAAGATGAACAATCGTTTTGACGATAAAGTCGTGCTGATTACAGGAGCCGGATCCGGACTGGGACAGGCTTCTGCCCTGCAAGTGGCCAAAGAAGGGGCGAAACTTTCCTTGGTCGATGTGAAAAGTGATTCCTTGGAAACAACGGAAAAATTGATTCGTGAAGCGGTCCCCAAGGCGGAAGTGCACTTGATTACGGCGGACGTTTCAAAGGAAGGTGATGTGAAGAAGTATGTGGATGAAACGGTGGATCGATTCGGCCGCATCGACAGTTTCTTCAATAACGCCGGGATCGAAGGGAAACAGAACCTGACGGAGGATTATGGAATCGATGAGTTCCGCAGAGTGGTGGGGGTGAACCTGAACGGGGTTTTCTTCGGGATGAAGTATGTACTGGAAATCATGAAAAAGCAGAAGTTCGGCACAATTGTCAATACGGCATCTGTCGGTGGAATCCGCGGCGTGGGGAACCAATCAGGCTATGCGGCAAGTAAGCATGGTGTCGTCGGATTGACCAGAAACTCCGGAATCGAGTATGGCCAGTACGGCATCAGCATCAAGGCGATCGCTCCGGGTGCGATCATGACGCCGATGGTCGAAGCTTCCTTGAAACAGATGGGTGGCGAGAATTGGGAGGCAGCCGGTAAGGAATTCGTCAGCGTCAACCCGATGAAACGCTTTGGGAAACCGGAAGAGGTCGGGTACTTGGTCGCTTTCCTTCTTTCCGAACAGGCAACCTTCATCAATGCCGCCGTCATTCCAATCGACGGTGGACAGTCGTATAAATATTAAGTAGTAAGCCATGATCTTTTCGCTCAAAGCGAAAGGGTCTTTTTTATTGAATTGCGTTCCTTCTATTAATAAGGTATGAATGATAATAGGGCGATTTCAAATGGGGGACACGACACGAGTGGAAACGAAAATCCTGTTTTATAAAAGATATGAAGGAAAAGCAAAGGCTATTGATTATGTTAATTGGGCCTATCAAAAATTAATAGATGGGTCTTCGGTGGACTCATTAAAAACCCTAGCATCCTTTAGAGAACCGCTTAACCAATTCGAGGTAGAGGATTATTTTCAAAGGGTGATAAAAGAATGGAAAATGCCGGTGCCTACACATGAAGAGTGTGCGAAGGCCTACTTGCATCATTTATTACGACAAATCGTCGGGGAAGATAGACATGTCACGCATATAGCTTACGAAGTGTATGAAGTGGTTCGCGAACACTTTAATGAGCTGAATGTATGGTATGACATTAGTGAAATGATAGACGAATTTCATTGTGGGGAAAATAGACTAAGAGGGAACCTAACGTGGGAGCAGTTTCTTTCCATGATCAAGCGAGAAGCAGAAAAACAATTAGAAAGTGAATTCTTCCTCCAGTAAAGGTGCTATAGACTTACGGAGAGACCACTTATTGTAGGTAGGATTTCCTTTGTTGGAGGAAACGTAATAAACTTTTTCAATTCTTCCGTCCAAGTGGCATATACATATAAGCGATCTTGTAATGAGAAGGAGGATTGCTTTGGACGGAGTAACGTTATATGATATCTTCTTCATCGTGGCGACCGAAATCATCTTGCTTGCGACAGTGGTGCTTACCTTACTTTGGGTCATCCGGGCACGGAAGGAAAAGGTTCATTTTCTACTTGCATTTATCATTATTGCTTTTCAGCTTGTATGGAATGTCGCATCCAACTATTTCATGATGACCGCGATTTTGATTCCAGGTGTATCGGTGGTTCTGATGTTGACCTGGAGGCTTTTCATCCGGGATGAATACACGAAAAGCCGGTTGTTCAGTGCGGCGCTTCTGCTACAGGGTATCTGGTTTGTTTTGTATATCGTCGTGCTAATCGAAAACTGGTTAGGTTTTTAGCCATCGGAAGGCCCTTACATGGTGAGGGTCTTTTTATTTAGACTGAATGTCGGATTACTGGTGTTGAATGTTGAATTATTGGCGTGAATGTTGAATTATTAGCTTGAATGTCGAATTAATCCGATCTATGGTTGAATTCTAACGATTACAGCTCTGTTTAAGAATCGATTTTCCATGAATTGTGCGCTATACTGAATGAAACTCGTCTTAAAGGAGATTGACCAGCCCGTGTTTAATAGATTAACGAAGAAAACAAAGGTAGCTCTAGTAGCTTCCATCTTATATGTGATTGTACCGACGGATCTCATTCCGGATTTTATAGTAGGTTTCGGACAGGTTGATGACGCAGCTGTACTGCTCTACCTAGGCAAATGTTTATACACAGATTTGTTTACCAAGAAGTCTCGTCCTGACGTCTTAAAAGGGTAGTAGATTAATAGGTAAAAGTTACTTAATCATAAAAAAAAAGCCATGCTCCCAGCCGATAGGCTGGAAGGCATGGCTTTTTCTTTTTACTTTTGAGCGTTAATCCAAAGCTTACCTGTTGCTCTTTGTGTTGTAACATTACCGTAGCTATCTTGGGCTTTTACCTCAACGACGGCACCTGGTGCTTTTACATTCGTCGTGGCTGTGTAGTAGCCGACATAATGTCCTGCTGATGTTTCTTTCATTGGTAATTCCGTTGCATTGGCAACGCCACCTGCATTTGTCAAAGGCATCAAGATGGAGAAATCTGCGGTTAGGCCTGGTTCACTGTCAAATTCGATTTTGACGGATTCCCCATTTTTTAAGACCTTATCCTGATTTGGCACTAAACCAGAGATTTCTGGAGCTGTGAATTTCACATCGATGGAAATGGTTTTCGTGACTGAATTGCCTGCCTTATCAAGTGCGACTACCTTGATTTTATTGATTCCTTCGTCAAGTAGAAGGCGATAAGAGAATGTGTTATCTTTCACTTCGGCCTTCTTCCCGTTCACTTTAACTGAATCCAGGTTTTCATCCGAGATGGTACCCTTCACGGTTACCGTTTCGCGGTTTACTTTGCTGCCATCAGTTGGTGAAGTAATGGCGAGTGTTGGCTTTTTCGTATCCAATATCACCGTTACAGGAGCGGATGCCTCAGTCGTGCCTTGGCTAGTCCGAGCTTTTGCAGTCAACGTGTTTTCCCCGTTGTTTAATGTGACAGGGACGGAGAATGTTCCTTCATCAGTAGAATCTGTTGTTGCCACTTTTTCTCCTTTGTTGAAAATATCCACTTTCGTTGTCGGTGCGGATGTACCTTCAACGGTCACTTCTTTTTGATTCGAATAAGAACCATCTTTAGGAGAGGTGATGACAGGTTCTTTTACTTCGTAATCGACCGTTGCCCGAATCATGTAATTTCCTTCTTCAGCTGGGGCTGGTGACCAAGCACCGCTTACACCCTGCCAGCTTCGGCCTGCATTCGGTCCATCTTCATCTGTAGCTAGACCTGGTGCATTCGGATTGGCTTTTGTTTGGGTATAAACCATAAAGAAGTCGCCTTCAACCATGATGCCATGTTCGCTAAGATCAACATGTGTCCATTGACCGTTACGTAAGGCCGTTTCGGTGAAAGGTCCAGCGATTTTCTTGCCAGGTGATCCGTCTGTTCCAGAAGCATCATATACGGAAACTTGGAACTCAGTCCCACCTGGGGTAGGCCATGTTGTATCCCAGAAGCGTAAAAGAGCGCCGGTTACATTGGCCGTTTTATTCCCTGAAGCCAAGGACATTTTCACAGCCCAGCTGTTGCCTGCCGCATTATAGGCACGGGCGTTTTCAGCTGTTCCATCATCATATTTGATTTCATCCGGGTACCCGATGAACGGTTTAAGTTCGATGTTTTTCGTGGTAGTTTCTTCAGAAATCGTCACGGATGCTTCATTGCCGTAATAAGAAGGAGCCATGACTTTTAACGTGTAAGTTCCTTCATAAGCAGTTAGTGAGTACTCACCGTCTGCATTTGTCGTTACTGGTTGGATAGCCGCATCCTCAAGAAGGTAAACGGTAGCACCAGCGACTGGTTCACCAGTTACTTTATTGGTGATGGTACCATTGATCGTTCCTTTAGGAATTTCCTGAAGGGTAAAGTTAGCTGTTGAAGTTGCATCCTGTTCGACGTTCACTCGCGCTGTTTGTGAACGATACCCATATGTTTCTGCTTGCATCGTATACGTACCTGTTGCATGTGTAAGTTGGTATGATCCATCTTGTGGGTTTGTATACACAGAACGACCGGTTTCTAAAACACTTACCTGTGCCTGTAATGGAAGAAGCACGGGTGCCGGTTGTTCTTTTTCAGCTTCTTTTTCTTCTTTTTCGATAACTGGCTTGATTTTGTCAGGATTAACTTGCGGTTTAGCTGATACCGAAGAGTCAGACTTATTGACGCCTAATCCTGCTTTTGCTTTTGTCGTTGGTAGAATCGAAGTATTGGCCAATTTAACATCATCGATATACCAGCCCGGTTTTTGGACGGAGCTATCTGTTGTGACATTAAAGGCGATATAGATTCGTTCTCCAGCATATTCGCTTAGGTTGACTTCTCCGTCGACCCAATTATTGGACTTATCATTGAAACGGGCAGCTTGTACCCAGTTCGTTTCGTCTGTGGAAATGAAGACATGACCGAAATCATAGTTCCTTTCCAGTTCGTACCAGTGCTTGAATTGTAAATAGCTTGTGCCTTCTGGTACATCGACCGGAGGCATGGCCAGGCTCATGTTGGCGCTATTTGCATAGTTTCCAGCCAGGTTTGTAGCATAGACCTTCTGACCGGATGCTGCTGATCCAGGTCCGCTTGTCGGAATGCCCCATTCCCAGTTATTGTTTGTGCCATAAGAATTCCATCCAGTTGGATTTTCTTCAAAATCCTCTGTATAGCCCACGCTGATTCCAGGTAATAGTTCAATGGAATAAGCATTGGAAGTCGTGACGGAGCCACCAAAATCTGTTGCGATCCATTTATAAGTGACTGTATTTCCAGTCAAATCAGCACCTGGGATCGTGGCTTCGTACGTTCCAGACTTATAATCGCCATTCTTTCTTTCTGCCTTGACTTCAGCCCAGCTTCCGTCCGCTTTTTTGTAGCTGAGTTTAACGGCAGTGACACTTACATTATCTGATACTTCAGCTTGAAGCTTTAGGTTCATTTCTTTATACGAATTTTCTGGTGCTTCATGAGAAATGACGGCTGCTTCTGTGTCATCACCAGACTTGGTTACTTGACCTTCGATTTTACCCAGTCCGCTTACAACGGAAGAGACCGCGTCAAATGCGTTTACTAGGCCATAACCATATGCATGATTAGGCGTTGTCGGGTAATTGCTGTCTGTCAAAGGTGTCGCCGTTGTCAGTAGAATTTCCTCAAGTTGGTCAACGGTTAAGCTGGCATTTACCTGTCTTAATAGAGCAGCGACTGCCGTGACATGAGGGCCAGCCATCGATGTTCCATTCCATCCGCCTTCATAGCCACCACCGGAAACAGCAGAACGGATGTTAACGCCAGGTGCTGAAATATCCGGTTTGATTTCCCCGTATGGAGATGGACCCCGTAAAGAGAAATTTCCGACTACGTTGTTAATGTCTGTTGCGCCAGTGGCAAAAGACTCCGGATAGTTCGCTGGGTTAGCTACTGAACCAGCTCCGCCGGGATTCGATGCTGTCGTATTACCTGCAGAAAATTCAGGGAAGATTTCAGCTGCTTTCCAAGCTTGTACCATTGGACGGTACCACTCGTCAAGACCAGCTCCGCCTCCCCAAGAGTTATTGACAACATCCGGTGCTTTCTCCGGATGAGGATTGCCTGCCGCATCTTTTGGGGCGATGATCCATTCACCGGCTTCCAATAAATCAATATCAGAACCTCCAGCTGCAGAAAACGCCTTAACTGCGATGAATTTAGCGCCTGGAGCCACACCGATTTGATTGGATCCATTTGGCTCAGAGCCTACCATTGTACCGATTGTGTGCGTTCCATGATCTAAATCATCATATGGGGAAGCTTGTCCGCTCACCGCATCGAACCAGTTGTATTCATTGTTTGCGACATCTGGGTTGGCAGGGTTATAGCCGCGGTACTTGGTTTTTAATGCCGGGTGGTTCCATTGGACACCTGTATCGATAGAAGCAATAACGGTTCCTGCTCCATCAATGCCCATATCCCATACGGCCGGAGCCCCGATTTTTTCGATGTTCCACTCAATGGAAGATGTGTCTGCTTTGGTTTTACTTGCATTTGGGATTGTAACAGCTTTAGCAGCGATGGTCTTGCTTGCCGGTTTAATAAGCTGTCTTGTTTCATTCGGCATGATTTTATCTACTTCCGGAAGGATGGCGAGTTGCTCCATAACTTCCTTCGTGGCTGTCACGGCAATCGCATTAACGATATAAAAAGATTGAATATCCTTTGCCTTGCCGGCTTTTTCTTGTTTTTCTAAGTAGTTCTTGATATCGACTTGTGTTTCAAGAGCAGTGGCACGAAGCTCCGAAACCACACTCGACCGTTTAAGTAACTTAGCATTGTTTGCAGATAGCTTTTGTGATTTGGCTGTTTTGGCAGCTTTTGAGGAGACGTCCTTGGTGTCTACTTGTTTTTTGAGTTTAACGAGAAAGGTTACCTTTTCATCTTTTTCAAACTGCTTTAGGACCTTGGAGGCCACTTTCTTTTGATTCTTTCCCGCTAATTCATCTTTAGCAGAGGTGTGGAGTTTGTTTGTAGATGCAGCGATGGAGTTTGTTGGAATGATCAGTGATCCAATAAGCATGATGACGAATGCTATTGCTAACCACTTCGTCCTTCGTTTCTTTCGCAAGTCAATTCCCCCTTATTCTATTTTCAAAGAACAGCACCTTTGGCCAATCTAACAGGTACCTTGCACCTCCATTCTTTTTAGTTGGCCAGTATGTAGAACACAGATGTTCCCATAATGATAGCAAACGGATGAATGAGAAAAATGTCGGATTATAGGGCGATAAACTCGAATCAGCCAAAATGAATAGTTTGTAGGAACATCAATTATGGGAAAATAAGGATTAATACCTTCTCCTTTTCACGTAAGGGTGGTAAATTATAGAAAAAACATGCTAATTTACGAGTGTCTAAAGAACTTTGCTTATATGGGATATTAAAAAATGGTAAAAAAATACTGTTTAGCGCAAGTGGAGAGGTGGGTTTCAAGGAAAAACTCCCCATCATAAACAATGGGGAGTTTATATAGAGTATTCGTGCTTAATCCAACTTTCTAAGAAGAATAGAAGCGTTCGTGTTTGTTTGTGTGCCTCCTGCTTGTGTCTGAAGAGTGACTTGGTTCGGAGATAAGTTACGCAAGTTAAGAACATCGCCCTCAGCTAAGGTGACCAATACCTGGCCGGTGTTTTCCAGGGCACCTGAACCAGATCCGTACACGGAACCCGGAACCAATGTGTCATTTACTAATAAACCAAATTGGTTAGGCTCTAAAGTCGATACCGAGAAAGTAACTTCGTAGGTTCCTGGTGTGGTAACGGTTATATCGGGTGAACCTGCTGCATGCGTAATACCCGGTGTAATTGTTCCATTTGTATCAAAAGTAACATCCGTTCCAGCAGCCACTGTTTGAGCTCCTGTATTGTAAACAAATCCGAACTCTGCCAAACCTGTACCCGTTACGCCAGTCGCACCCGTGGCTCCAGTCGCGCCAATGTCGCCAGTAGGTCCCGTGGCTCCAGTCGCGCCAATGTCGCCAGTAGGTCCCGTGGCTCCAGTCGCGCCAATGTCGCCAGTAGGTCCCGTGGCTCCAGTCGCACCAATGTCACCAGTAGGTCCCGTGGCTCCAGTCGCACCAATGTCACCAGTAGGTCCCGTGGCTCCAGTCGCGCCAATGTCGCCAGTAGGTCCCGTGGCTCCAGTCCGGAC